>DASPZL010000535.1:0-4240 GCA_035636295.1 Paraburkholderia sp. | reverse complement strand
CTCTTCCTTGCCGTACAGATGCAGACGCGCCGCCGGCATCGCGGCGACTTCGTGCCACGGCGGCGTGACCGCCGCGCGCTTCGGGCCGTCCGGGAACCACACGTCGCCGAGAATGTTCAGCATCGCCGCCGGCGAATGCTGACGCGTGTCGCCGAGCGGCATGCCGGTCATCGCGCGCACCTGCTGCTCGAACTGGCTGGTCGCGCAGGCGTCGACGGTGTAATGGCCCGAGTTGTGCGGACGCGGCGCCATTTCGTTGGCCACGAGCGATCCGTCTTCGAGAATGAAGAACTCGACGCACAGCACGCCCACATAGCCGAGCTTGTCGGCGATTTGCAGCGCGGCTTGCTGCGCCTGGGCGACGAGCGTCGGGCTCGCATCCGGCGCGGGCACGATGGTGTGCGACAGCACGCCGTCGCGATGCGTGTTCTGCGCGAGCGGATAGACCGCCGACGCGCCGCTCGACGCGCGCGCGATCAGCGCCGACACCTCGAACTTCAGCGGCAAGCGCTTTTCCAGCACGCACGGCACGCCGCCGAGCGATGCATGCGCCTCGCGCACTTCCTCGGCATTGCGCACGCGAATCTGGCCCTTGCCGTCGTAGCCCATGCGGGCGGTTTTGAGAATGCCCGGCAGCACGGCTTCGAGCTTGGCATCGTCGAGCGCGGCCAGCGCGGCGGACGATTCGATCACCACATGCGGCGCCACCGTCACGCCCGATGACGCGATAAAGCGCTTCTCGGCGATGCGGTCTTGCGCCACGGCCACGCAACGGCCGGCCGGGCTGACGAACGTGGTCCTGGCGAGAAAATCGAGGCTCGCGGCCGGCACGTTCTCGAATTCGGTCGACACCGCCGCGCACAGCCGCGCGAGTTCGGTGAGCGACGCTTCGTCGTCGTAAGCCGCGCGCAGATGGCGGTCGGCGACGGCGCCCGCCGGACTGTTCTCGTCCGGATCCAGCACGGCGACGCGATAGCCCATCGCCTGAGCAGCAAAGCAGAACATGCGGCCGAGCTGGCCGCCACCGACCATGCCAAGCCATGCGCCGGGCAGAATCGGTGAAACCGGTGTGTTGTCTGGGTTCATCTTAGTGGTCGGTCGCGGCCGGCGCTTCAGCAGTCAAGCTAGGCACGCCGGCCGGGGGTCAGGCATTGGGGACATTGTGCACAAATCGCCGCAGCCAGCTATGCGCCAAGCAATGCAAAGCTTGCAGCAGCAAACCGCCGGACGGCGGCTAAAAACGCTCACAGCGCCGGCAGCACCATGGCGTGGGCCGC
Organism: Paraburkholderia sp.; assembly: GCA_035636295.1. Lineage (GTDB taxonomy): Bacteria > Pseudomonadota > Gammaproteobacteria > Burkholderiales > Burkholderiaceae > Paraburkholderia. Next base: position 2,963 of record DASPZL010000535.1, on the reverse strand, counting down.
TTCGTTCTGGCGCACGCGGAACGCCGCGAGTTTCTCCGCATACTCGGCGCTCGTGCCGCTCAGGATCGACACAGCGAACAGCGCCGCATTCGCCGCGCCCGCTTCGCCGATCGCAAACGTAGCGACCGGCACGCCCTTGGGCATCTGCACGATCGAATGCAGCGAGTCGACACCCTTCAGATACTTGCTCGCCACCGGCACGCCGAGCACCGGCACCGTGGTCTTGGCGGCCAGCATGCCCGGCAGATGCGCCGCGCCGCCCGCGCCCGCGATGATCGCGCGAAGGCCGCGCTCGCGCGCGCTCTCCGCATAGGCGAACATCTCGTCGGGCATGCGGTGCGCGGATACGACCTTCGCTTCGTACGGCACGCCGAATTGCTGGAGAATCGCCACGGCGTTTCTCATCACTTCCCAGTCGGAACTGGACCCCATCAGAACGCCGACGACGGGCGCGGCGTGCGTGTGGGCAGTCTGGACTTCACTCATCTTACGGCTTCCTTGTTTCTTAAGAGCGCCAGACCTGTCGCTTCGCGCCAGGCCCCCCGAGGGGGTGAGAAAACTTGGGGCGGCCCGGCGTTTTCTCACGCGGCGCGAATCCAACGCTGCGCGTAATCAGGCGAGCTTGTGGCCGGTCAGGCGTTCGAGCGCTTCCTGATACTTCTCGCCCGTCTTCGTCACGACGTCGTCGGGCAGCTTCGGCGCCGGCGGTTCTTTCTTCCACGACTGCGTTTCGAGCCAGTCGCGCACGAACTGCTTGTCGAACGAAGGCGGGTTCGTGCCGACCTGATACTGGTCAGCCGGCCAGAAGCGCGACGAGTCGGCGGTCAGCGCTTCGTCCATCAAGTACAGCTTGCCGTGATTGTCCAGACCGAATTCGAACTTCGTATCCGCGATGATGATGCCGCGCGTGGCCGCGTAGTCAGCGGCTTCCTTGTACAGCTTGATCGAGATGTCGCGGATCGTGGCCGACAACTCGGTGCCGATGCGGCGTTCCATCTCGTTGTACGTGATGTTTTCGTCGTGATGGCCCATTTCGGCCTTGGCTGCCGGCGTGAAGATCGGCTCGGGCAGCTTCTGCGCGTTCTGCAGGCCCGGCGGCAACTCCACGCCGCATACCGAACCGGTTGCCTGATAGTCTTTCCAGCCGCTGCCGGCCAGATACCCGCGCACCACCGCTTCCACGAGGATCGGTTCGAGGCGCTTCACCACCACCGCGCGGCCCTTGACCTGTTCGACTTCGTCCGCGGCCACGACGGATTCGGGCGCCACGCCCGTCAGGTGATTCGGCACCACGTGCTTCAGCTTCTCGAACCAGAAGTTCGCCATTTCGTTGAGCACGCGGCCCTTGTTCGGAATCGGCTCGCCCATGATGACGTCGAACGCCGACAGACGGTCGGTCGTAACGATCAGCAACTGGTCGTTGCCCACCGCATAGTTGTCGCGGACTTTACCGCGGCCGAGCAGCGGCAGCGAGCGGAGCGTGGATTCGTAAAGGGTAGACATCGTCGTGGTTCGCTAAAAGTGAGGCAAAAAGTGTGAGCGGAACAAAAGGGAAACGCCGTTCCCCGGATGATGCGGGAACGGCGATCTAACGACAACCTGGCCAATCGGCCAGGCGTAGAGCCTGTGATAGCTTAACGGACGACTTGCGCGAGCTCGCCCGACTTGTACTTCTCCGCGATTTTATCAAGCGAAACCGGCTTGATCTTGCCGGCCTGGCCTTCGCAGCCGAATTGCGTGTAGCGCTCGATACAGATCTTCATCGCGGCTTCGCGCGCCGGCTTCAGGTAATCGCGCGGATCGAACTTGCCCGGATTGGTCGCCATGTAGCGGCGGATCGCGCCGGTGATCGCGAGGCGCAGGTCGGTATCGATGTTGACCTTGCGCACGCCGTTCTTGATGCCTTCCTGAATTTCCTCGACCGGCACGCCGTAGGTTTCCTTCATGTCGCCGCCGAATTCGCGGATTTCCGCGAGCAGTTCCTGCGGCACCGACGACGAACCGTGCATCACCAGGTGCGTGTTCGGAATGCGCTGGTGAATTTCCTTGATGCGCTGGATCGACAGAATGTCGCCCGTGGGCTTCTTGCTGAATTTATATGCGCCGTGCGAGGTGCCGATCGCGATCGCCAACGCGTCGCATTGCGTCAGCTTGACGAAGTCGGCGGCCTGCTCCGGATCGGTCAGCAGTTGCTCGCGGGTCATCGTGCCTTCCGCGCCGTGGCCGTCTTCCTTGTCGCCCTTCATGGTTTCCAGCGAGCCCAGCACACCCAGCTCCGCTTCCACCGTAATGCCGATCGAGTGCGCCGCTTCCACCACCTTGCGCGACACCTCGACGTTGTATTCGTACGATGCGACCGTCTTGCCGTCGGCTTCGAGCGAACCGTCCATCATCACGCTGGTGAAACCGCTGCGGATCGCCGCCATGCAGACCGCCGGCGACTGCCCGTGGTCCTGGTGCATCACGACCGGAATATGCGGATACGACTCGACCGCCGCTTCGATCAGGTGGCGCAGGAACGCCTCGCCCGCGTACTTACGCGCACCGGCGGAAGCCTGCATGATGACCGGTGCGTTGACCTTGTCGGCCGCCGCCATGATCGCCTGCACCTGCTCCAGGTTGTTCACGTTGAATGCCGGAAGGCCGTAGCCGTTTTCAGCGGCATGGTCCAGCAGTTGACGCATTGATACGAGAGGCATGCTGTAACTCCTTAGATTGAAACGAATTCTTGTGCCGTCAGCATCTTTTGGGCGATTTTATCGCGAAGCAAGCTGCGTATCCTTTCTCGCAGTCCCTAACGCGCATGGCGTACATACATTCGCCGAACGCGCGCCTGGAGTCTGTGCGCCGCCTCTCGCGGGGCATGACAGCCTGCTTCGCCCAATCAAGCCTGTGCCGATCGAGCAGTTTCCTGTGTCGATCCGGAGTTAGTGCTTCAGCACTTACTCCGGTCCCACGCAGAG
>DASPZL010000534.1:0-3222 GCA_035636295.1 Paraburkholderia sp. | reverse complement strand
TAGGTCACCTTGAGGTCGACGTCGGGATTGGCTTGTCTGAACTTGTCGAACGCGTCCTGCCACGTCGAACGCTGATTGCCGCGCGCCGATACGTTGACGGTGAGCGTGGCGGCATCGGCCGCGGCATGGCACAGCGAGCCGGCAACCAGAGCGGCTGCAATCGACGCGTGTGCAAGACGGCGAAGGCGAAGAGCAATCATCTTTTGTCTCCTTGACTACCTTGTTGGCTGACAGCGAGTGGCTGGCAGACGGTGTAACCCGCTCTGTGGCGGAATTCGGGTGGGTGATGTTTTATCGAGCCTGACGTTGCGCCTTAAGCGGCCACGCACTCAGGCTCGAACGTGCCGCGCCGCAGAGCCGCGCCATCCGCGTCGAACAGATGACATGCGGAAGGCGGCACGTGAACGCGAATGCGCTCGCCGGACTCGATCGGCGTATCGCCCGGCGCCTTCGCGACGAGCGAGCCGGCCGCGTGATCCGCGTGAATGTAGCTGTGCTCGCCGAGCCGTTCCGACAGCACGGTCACGCACTGAATGAATTGCTCATCGCCATCGAGCCGCAGATGTTCCGGCCGCACGCCGAGCGTGACCGTCTGGCCGCGTTGCAAGCGCTGACCGTCGACATGCGCGATCAGCCGCTCGCCGCTTTGAGCAAGCGTGACCGCCACCCTGCCCGGCTCGATCGACTCGACGACGGCATCGACAAAATTCATTCGCGGCGAACCGATGAAGCCCGCCACGAAGCGCGACTTCGGATGGTGATAAAGATCGAGCGGCGCGCCGGTCTGCGCGATGCTGCCGAAGCGCTCCGCGTCCGCGCCGGCGTGCAGCAGCACGATTCTGTCGGCGAGCGTCATGGCTTCGACCTGATCGTGGGTCACGTAGACCACGCTCGCATTCGCAAACCGTTGATGCAGCCGCGCGATTTCGACACGCGTCTGGCCGCGCAGCGCGGCGTCGAGATTCGACAGCGGTTCGTCGAACAGGAACACGCCGGGTTCGCGCACAATGGCCCGGCCGATCGCCACGCGCTGCCGCTGTCCGCCCGAGAGCGCTTTCGGATAGCGCTGCAGAAAATCGTCGAGTTGCAGAATGCGCGCGGCTTCGCGCACCTTGCCGTCGATCACATCCTTCGGTTGCTTCGCGAGTTTCAGGCCGAACGCCATGTTGTCGAACACGGTCATGTGCGGAAACAGCGCGTAGCTCTGGAACACCATCGCCACGCCGCGCCCTGCGGAAGGAACGTCGTTCATCAGACGGCCGCCGATGTGCAGCTCGCCTTCGCTCAGGTCCTCGAGACCGGCGATCATTCGCAGCAGGGTCGACTTGCCGCAACCCGAGGGCCCCAGGAACACGCAGAACTCGTGCTGCGCGATGTCGAGATTCACTCGCCGGATCACCGGCGAATGGTCGCCGTACGACTTCTGCACATTCGTCAGACGGATCGTTGCCATGCTGCCTCCGAGGATTTAACCGCTTAAATTCTGTTGAAAAATAAGTCGGCAGCCCTTGTGCGGCAGGCATTTAATCGCTTAAATTCGAGGTCGAGAGAAAAAGTCATGATGGGTGTCTCCGCTGTGTTTTCCAGAAACTTATCAACCTCGCCCACCGCTTGCAACATTTGAATCGTATTCCCTGAATTTGGGATAAAGAGACTATGGTCACCCTGTCCGAAGTGGCAAAGCGCGCGCACGTCACCGCCGCCACGGTTTCCAACGTGCTGCGCAATCGCGAGAAAGTCCGCCCTGAAACCGCGGAGCGCGTGCTGAAGGCGATCGCCGATCTCGGCTACCGGCCCAATCTGAACGCACGCGCGCTGGCCGAGGGCCGCTCGTCGACGCTTGCATTGATGCTGTCGAATATCTCGAACCCGTTCTATCCCGAGTTCGTGCTGGCCGCCGAGCGCGCGGCGCGCAAAGCCGGCCACTTCCTGATGGTTTGCAATACTGACGATGACGCCGAGATCGGCCGTGCATATCTGAACCAGATCGCGGGCACGCTGGCCGACGGCGTGCTCGTCATGAACACGGATATCGCGATCAACGATCTGTGCGCATCGGCGAGGCACAGCGCGCCGATTCTGCTCGCCATGTGGGAGCACCCCGAGACACCGCCCGCGCTGCCCTGCATCGCCGTCGATTTCGCGCGCGCCGGGGAACTTGCCGCGCGGCATCTGCTGGAACTGGGCCATCGCGAGATCGGACTGCTGATCGGCGACGGCTGCGGCGGCTTGCAGGATGCGCGCTCCAACGGCTTTCGCGCGGTGATGCACGAAGCCGGCATCGAAACCGATGCCGCCGCCGTGCTGCAGATTCGCGACTCGATCGACGCCGGCTACGCCGCCTGCATGCAGTTGATGGCGAACCGGCCGCATTTGACCGCGATTTTCGCGACCAACGATCTGCTCGCGATCGGCGCCGCGCAGGCATTGATCACGCTTGGCCGCGCGGTGCCGGACGATGTCTCGGTGATCGGCATTACCGACATTCAACTGGCGCACCAGGTTCACCCCGCGTTGACAACGGTAGCGATTCAAACCGCGGCGATTGCGGAGTTGTCGATCGAGAGTTTGATTCGTCTGATCCATGCGCCTGAACGGCAGCCGTCGATGGTGCTGGCCGCGCCGCCGGAACTCGTCGTGCGCGCGTCGACGGGACCGCGGAGAAGGGGGTGAATCGAAGCTCCTGGAAGGTCAGCACCTTCAAGTAAACCTCCTTGACGGAACCGGGTGTTGAGTTCGTTCTAACTACGGCTTTCCTGTTTGGCACTATCAGATGCCTTCTTGTCTTGCCAAGGACCGGTTCATCGAAATTTACAGGCATGGCGGGCGAGGTACGGAATGAATCCGCCGCGGGCTCCGTTGCCGAGACCGCCGCTATCATCGATGATCATGCAGCTACGGCCGTCGAGACTGGCCTTTTCAGAAGGAAATGGCCATCGGTAAAGTTTGGAAACTACGTGAGGCAAGTCCGAGCGCGCGTAGGACGTTGAGCTTTCATCACATCGATTTCTTGTATCATCCCGAGGTTTATCGACCTCGCGCTGCAGGCGTTCTATGGAATACTGCTCATAAGCAACAAATTGGGCCGGCGCTTTTCGTCGTGGCTGTCCAGGCGTCCGGCATGCGGACTCGCTCCAACCCACCGCCCTCCGTGAAGCGTTTCAACTTCCGATGCCTTTCACCGGCCCACACCACCCTTCCCGCTGTCACAGCAGAAAATGC
>DASPZL010000533.1:0-35140 GCA_035636295.1 Paraburkholderia sp. | reverse complement strand
CGCTACGCCCGTGCTGCTCGGCGATCTGCGCAAGCAGAACTACGAGAACCTGCTGGTCGTTTCGCCGGACGTCGGCGGCGTGGTGCGCGCCCGGGCATTGGCCAAGCAACTGAATTGCGATCTCGCGATCATCGACAAACGCCGCCCGAAGGCGAACGTTGCCGAAGTGATGAACATCATCGGTGAAGTCGAAGGCCGTACCTGCGTGATCATGGACGACATGGTCGACACCGCCGGCACACTCTGCAAGGCAGCTCAGGTTTTGAAGGAGCGTGGTGCGAAGCAGGTGTTCGCTTACGCTACCCACCCGGTTCTGTCGGGCGGTGCCGGCGAGCGTATCGCGGCTTCGGCACTCGACGAACTCGTTGTCACCGACACGATCCCGCTCGGCGAGGAAGCCCGCTCGTGCGCGAAGATCCGTTCGTTGACCAGCGCCGGCTTGCTGGCCGAAACGTTCTCGCGGATTCGCCGCGGCGATTCGGTGATGTCGCTGTTCGCTGAAAGTTAAGTATTTGCGAAGGCGCGGCGCGCATTGCACCACCGCACGCTGCGCTTTTGCACAATCGGCACGAACGAACGAAGGTTCATGCCGCAGTTCTGGGGCCTCAGCCATAACGGCTCGGAGGCCCCGTTTTTACTGCCTGGTCGCGGGCAGTGCATTGGAGATTCAACATGAAAGTAGTCGCTTTCGAGCGTAATTTGCAAGGTACGGGTGCGAGCCGCCGCCTGCGTAACTCGGGCAAGACCCCGGGCATCGTATATGGCGCTGGTGCTGAAACGCAATTGGTCGAACTGGACCACAACGCGCTGTGGCACGCGCTGAAGAAAGAAGTTTTCCACTCGTCGATTCTCGACCTGGAAGTGGGTGGCAAGTCGCAACAGGTTCTGCTGCGCGATGTGCAATACCATCCGTTCCGTCAGCTCGTGCTGCACGTGGACTTCCAACGTGTCGACGCGACGAAGAAGCTGCACACCAAGGTGCCGCTGCACTTCCTGAACCAGGAAACCAACCCGGCAGTGAAGCTGTCGAGCGCGGTGATCTCGCACGTCATCAATGAAATCGAAATCGAGTGCCTGCCGTCGGCACTGCCGGAATTCATCGAAGTCGATCTGGCCACGATCGAAGCGGGTCAATCGGTGCACGCCAAGGACCTGAAGCTGCCGGCAGGCGTGTCGCTGGTTGCTCACGTCGAAGCAGAAAACCCGGTGGTCGCTGCTGCAACGATCCCGGCTGGCGCAATCGCTGAAGGCGACGCCGCTGCTGCTGAAGGCCAAGGCGAAACGCCGGCTGCCTAAGCTGCACTGCGCGAATAATCCTCTCGATCCGTTTCAATGAAACGGTCGATGTGACCCGCCGAGGTTCGCCCCGGCGGGTTTTTTTTCGGTTTTTTTCGGCTCGGCCGCGTTCATCGCCTGAGCCAGACGGACCTACGCAATATGATCAAGCTGATCGTCGGGCTCGGCAATCCGGGCGCCGAATACACCGCGACGCGCCACAACGCCGGCTTCTGGCTGGTCGATCAATTGGCGCGCGAAGCCGGTACGACGTTGCGCGATGAACGGCGCTTCCACGGTTTCTACGCGAAGGCGCGGCTTCACGGCGAGGAAGTGCATCTGCTGGAACCGCAGACGTATATGAACCGCTCGGGTCAGTCGGTCGTCGCGGTTGCGCAGTTCTTCAAGATTCTCCCCGACGAGATCCTCGTCGCTCACGACGAGCTCGATATGCCGCCGGGCAGCGTCAAGCTGAAGCTCGGCGGTGGCAGCGGCGGCCATAACGGGCTGAAGGACATCACCGCGCATCTGTCGTCGCAACAGTATTGGCGGCTGCGGATCGGCATCGGCCATCCGCGTGACCTGATTCCCGAAAGCGCGCGAGCGGGCGCCAAGCCGGACGTCGCCAATTACGTGCTGAAGCCGCCGCGGCGTGAAGAGCAGGACGCGATCGACGCGTCGGTCGAACGCGCGCTCGCCGTGATGCCGCAGATCATAAAAGGCGAGCTTGAACGGGCGATGATGCAGCTGCATCGCAATTCGTAGTAGCTCCTCTCTGCCCCGCCCCATCGCCATCGACAGGAGAATCGCTTGAGCCGCTATTGGAGTGACATCGTTCACCGTCTGACGCCGTATGTGCCGGGCGAGCAGCCCGTGGCCGCGCATCCGGTGAAGCTGAATACCAACGAGAATCCGTATCCACCGTCGCCGCGCGTGCTCGATGCGATCCGGCAGGAACTGGGCGACACGGGCGAGTCGTTGCGGCGCTATCCCGATCCGACGGCGCTCAAGCTGCGCAAGACAGTTGCCGCGCACCACGGCATTCGCGCCGAACAGGTGTTCGCGGGCAACGGCTCGGACGAGGTACTCGCGCTCACCTTTCAGGCATTGCTGAAGCACGATAAACCTTTGCTGTTCCCGGATATCACGTACAGCTTCTATCCGACCTACGCGCGGCTCTTCGAAGTCGCCTACCGGACGGTCGCGCTCGACGACAGCTTCGCGATCAACGTCGACGATTACGCGGCGCCCAACGGCGGCGTTTTGTTCCCGAATCCCAACGCGCCGACCGGACGCCCGCTGCCGCTCGCCGACATCGAACGTGTGGTGGCGAAGAACACCGATTCCGTCGTCGTGATCGACGAGGCGTACGTGGATTTTGGCGCTGAGTCGGCCGTCAAGCTGATCGACCGCTACCCGAATCTGCTGGTCATTCAAACGGTGTCGAAGTCGCGTTCGCTGGCCGGCATGCGCGTCGGCTTCGCGTTCGGCAATCCGGAATTGATCGACGCGCTGAACCGCGTGAAGGACAGTTTCAACTCTTATCCGCTCGACCGGCTGGCGCAGGTCGCGGCCATCGCCGCCTATGAGGACGATGCGTGGTTCCGCGACAATTGCGCCAAAGTGATCGCGAGCCGCGAACGGCTGGCCGCGGGCTTAACGGCGCTGGGTTTCGAGGTCGTACCGTCGGCGGCGAATCTGCTGTTCGCACGCCATGACGGCTACGACGCAGCAACGCTCGTCTTGCGGCTCAGGGAAAGGGAAATTTTCGTGCGCCACTTCAAGGCGCCACGAATCGACCAGCATCTGCGAATCTCGGTCGGCACCGATGCCGAATGCGACCTTCTGCTGGACGCGTTGCGCGACATCTTCAACGCTTACGTGGGATAAGTCGGCGCGCAACGCGGAACGTTGCCGAAAAAAGAAAGCGGCGAGGCCGACATCTCGCCGTTCATTCATTCAACTCTCACGCGGTCTTGGCGGCCTGCAGCGCGTGGTACTTCGCCATCAACCCTTCCGGCGTTTCCAGGTGCTCCGGGTCGCGCGGAATGCACTCAACCGGGCACACCTGAATGCACTGCGGCTCGTCGAAATGGCCGACGCACTCAGTGCATTTTCTCGGGTCGATCACGTAGATTTCCGGGCCCATCGAAATTGCGTCGTTCGGGCACTCGGGCTCGCACACGTCGCAATTGATGCACTCGTCGGTAATCATCAGGGCCATACTTCTCTCACTTCACGCCGGCCGAAGCCGGCTTCGATCCGTCAAACCGACAGTTTACGCCGGTTACGGTTGCGCCGCCGAAGCGCCGCCGTCCGGGTCCAGCGCGGCAACCTTCTCCATCAGCCATTTTTCGACCGAGGGGAACACAAATTTGCTGACGTCGCCGCCCAGTTGCGCGATTTCGCGCACGATGGTGCCCGAGATGAACTGATATTGATCCGACGGCGTCATGAACATGGTTTCGACGTCGGGCAACAGATAGCGATTCATGCCGGCCATCTGGAACTCATATTCGAAGTCCGACACGGCACGCAAGCCCCGCACGATCACCCGTGCGTTGTTGCTGCGAACGAAGTCTTTCAGCAGGCCCTTGAAACTCATCACCTGAACGTTCGGGTAATGTCCGAGCACCTCGTGAGCGATGTCAAGGCGCTCCTCGAGCGTGAAAAACGGCTTCTTGTTGCGGCTGTCTGCAACTCCCACTACCAGCGTGTCGAAAATGCTCGACGCGCGCCGAACGAGGTCTTCGTGACCGCGCGTCAGCGGATCAAACGTGCCCGGGTACACGGCGACTACCATGAGACTTCTCCTCTCTTCAGACAAATGGGCACGTTTAAGCGTCCACGCGACGCATTTAGCACCGGCCGCGCGCGTGACGATAAACCGTCCGGCGCTTGTTTTGGAACGCGCATTATTCCTTATTTTCGCGCTGCAGCAAATGAAAGTGAACAGCGCCCGCTTTGCCTTGCCGCACGATTCCCCATCCTGCAAGCGTCTCGTTCCCCGCGAGTTCCAGAGCGGCGTCGGCTTCCACATACAGGAACCCCTCGGCGCTCAGGAGCGGCACGGCCAGCGCGAGCGCCTTGTCGAGCAGATCGTCGCCGAACGGCGGATCGAGAAACACCACGTCGAACGATCCCGGCGCGAGACTCGCGGCAAGGCGCAAACCGTCGGCTTCCGCGATTTCGATCGTGCGCGCCGCCAGGCGTTCCTGGTTCGCGCGCAACTGACCGGCGGCCCGCGCGTTACGCTCCACCATCAGTACGCGCGCCGCGCCGCGCGAAGCCGCCTCGAAGCCCAGCGCGCCGCTGCCGGCGAACAGATCGAGGCAGCGCTGACCGTCCAGACGCTGGCCGAGCCAGTTGAACAGCGTCTCGCGCACACGGTCGGGCGTGGGGCGCAGCCCGTCGAGATCGAGCACGGGCAACGGCGTGCGCTTCCAGTCGCCGCCGATGATACGAATGGCGTGCGGCTTGCCGCCTTTGGATGATGCGCCGTGGGCGCGTGAAGATGCGGAACGAGGCATGCAGGTTTTCGATTACGTGATGAAAGCGCCCGCGACGTCGACACGCACGGGCCCGGAGCGCCAACGTTACCACAGGGGCACACGGCGTCCACCCTGGCCGTTCGGCCGATACGACGGCGGGCGGCGCGCCTGATAAAATATGCGGCTTCCAGCGCCTTGCATCCCGCATCGCAACGCTGCCTGCCGCTCCCGCCGGTCTTTGCCGGCCGCGCGCATCGGCGCGCGCTCTCACCACGCCAGAACATGTTCAGCTTTTTCAAACGATTCAAGGGTTCGAAAGAGTCCGATAACGCGCCAGAAGAATCGCAAGCGGCGCCGGAAGCCTTGGCGCCCGAACGCGCCATAGAGGCCCCGGTGGCGCCCGCCGCGCCGGCCGGCGTCGATATGCAGCCGCCAGCCGCGCCGCCCACAAACGGACCGGAACCCGAACCGGCAGAGCCCGCGCTCGAAACCGTCGAAATCGTCCCGCCGCCGGTGCAGGATGCGGGCGCCAAGCGCTCGTGGCTCACCCGTCTGAAGACCGGCTTGTCGAAGACGAGTTCGAACCTGACCGGCATCTTCGTCGGCGCCAAGATCGACGAGGATCTGTACGAGGAACTCGAAACGGCGCTGCTGATGTCGGACGCGGGTGTCGAAGCCACCGAATTCCTGCTCGAAGCGCTGCGTGAGAAAGTCCGCACCGAGCGTCTCACCGATCCTCAACAGGTGAAAACAGCGCTGCGCGCGCTGCTGATCGACCTGCTCAAGCCGCTGGAAAAATCGCTGATGCTAGGCCGCGCGCAGCCGCTCGTCATGATGATCGCCGGCGTCAACGGCGCGGGCAAGACCACCAGCATCGGCAAGCTCGCCAAGCATCTGCAGAGCTTCGATCAATCAGTGCTGCTGGCCGCGGGCGACACGTTCCGCGCCGCGGCGCGCGAGCAGTTGGCTATCTGGGGCCAGCGCAACAACGTGACGGTGGTGTCGCAGGAAAGCGGCGACCCGGCGGCGGTGATCTTCGACGCGGTCGGCGCCGCACGTGCGCGCAAGATCGACGTGATGATGGCGGACACGGCCGGCCGTCTGCCGACCCAGCTGCATCTGATGGAAGAGCTGCGCAAGGTGAAGCGCGTGATCGGCAAGGCGCAAGACGGCGCGCCGCACGAGGTGCTGCTGGTGATCGACGCGAATACCGGCCAGAACGCGCTTGCGCAAGTCAAGGCCTTCGACGACGCGTTGGGCCTCTCCGGCCTGATCGTCACCAAGCTCGACGGCACGGCGAAGGGCGGCATTCTCGCGGCGATCGCGCGGCAGCGTCCGATTCCGGTGTACTTCATCGGCGTCGGCGAAAAAGTCGAGGATTTGCAGCCGTTCAGCGCGGAAGAATTTTCGGACGCGTTGCTGGGCGGTTGAACACAACCGCACCGCATTCGCGGCTAAACAAGCAAAAGGGCGCTCCAACGAGCGCCCTTTCTTCATTCGGCCTTCAAATCTCATCACTCCGCGTCAGGCTGCGCGCCAGGCGCCGCACGGGCAAACGCGTCGAGTTGCATCGCGTGATCGTAGATGCGCTGGATCGTCGGAAACTTCGCCGTGTCGACCTTGAAGCGCTGCGCGTTGAACACCTGGGGAATCAAACAGGCGTCGGCGAGCGTCGGCGTATCGCCAAAACATAGTTTGCCGGTGCGTGAATCGGCGGCCAGATGCGCTTCGAGCGTCGTAAAGCCCGCTTCGACCCAATGCCGGTACCATGCGTCCTTCGCGTCGTCGTCGACACGCAACGTGTGCTTCAGATACTTCAGCACCCGCAGATTGTTCAGCGGATGAATCTCGCATGCAACCTGCAACGCCACCGAACGCACATACGCGCGATCGGCCGGCGCCTTGGGCAATAGCGGCGGCTCGGGATGCGTTTCCTCGAGATACTCGATGATCGCGAGCGACTGCGGCATCACCTCATTGCCGTCGACGAACGTGGGCACGATGCCGTCCACGTTCACCTTACGGTACTCGGGTTTCAACTGCTCGCCGCCGTCGCGCACGAGGTGCACCGGCACGTAGTCGTACGGCAAACTCTTCACGTGCAGCGCGATGCGCACGCGATACGACGCCGAGCTACGGAAATAGCTGTAGAGCTTCATGTTGTGTGTCTCCTCCAACCGGCCGTCAGACGACGCGCACGCTCAACTCTCCGAGCCCGTCCACGCCGCCCTTCATCAGATCGCCCCGCACCACCGCGCCGACGCCTTCCGGCGTGCCCGTAAAAATCAGATCGCCGGATTGCAGCTCGAACAGCGTCGACAGATAGGCGATCGTCTCGCCCACCGACCAGATTAGTTGCGACACGTCCGATCGCTGTTTTTCCTCGCCGTTCACCGACAACCAGATCGCGCCCTTGCCGACGTGGCCGACCGTCGTCACCGGATGAATCGGGCCGAGCGGCGCCGAGTGATCGAAGCCCTTCGCGGTATCCCACGGACGGCCGAGCTTCTTCGCTTCAGCCTGCAGATCGCGGCGCGTCATGTCGAGACCGAGCGCGTAGCCGTAGACGTGGTCGAGCGCGCTTTCGGCGGAAATGTTCTTGCCGCCCTTGCCGATCGCGGCCACCAGTTCCATCTCGAAGTGGACGTTTTTCGATTGCGACGGGTAAGGAAATTCACCGGTAGCGCCGGGCGCGGCGTACAGCACGGCGTCGGCTGGCTTGGCGAAGAAGAACGGCGGTTCGCGGTCGGGATCGTGTCCCATCTCGCGCGCATGCGCCTCGTAGTTGCGGCCCACGCAGTAGACGCGACGCACCGCGAATTGCTCGCTGGACCCGACAACCGGCACCGCGACCACCGGTGCGGGTGCAAATACGTAACTCATCCCGTTCTCCGTTTCTTCGATTGTGCCGCCAGCGCGGCGATAAAAATATCGAGTGTAACGCGCAGCAAAGCGCGGCGCGCGGAGGATCGACAGCGACACGCGAGGCCGGTGCGCCGGCGAATCGTCTCGCCGGTTTGCCATAGATGCGATACTCACACTCAATAGCGTCCTTTGAATACCGTGGCCGACCGCTCCTGGGCGGCACCGCCACCCCGTCCCACTGTGCCCGATGACTGACTCCGCCGATACCGCCATCCCCTTCCCCTGCGCCCGCTTCATCAAGGAAATCGGTCGCGGCCCCAACGGCGCCCGCGCGCTGACCGCCGAAGACTCGCGCACGCTCTATACCGCCATGCTCGACGGACGCGTCGCCGAGCTCGAACTCGGCGCGGTGCTGCTCGCGTATCGCGTGAAGGGCGAAACCGCCGACGAACTCGCCGCGATGCTGGCCGGCGCGCATGCGTCGTTCGAACCGGTTCATTTGCCGCACGGCGCCTTCCGGCCCGTCTCGATCCCCACCTACAACGGCGCGCGCAAACAGCCGAACCTCGTGCCGCTGCTTGCCCTGCTGCTTGCGCGTGAAGGTGTGCCGGTGCTGGTGCACGGCGTGACCGAAGATCCGGGCCGCGTGACGAGCGCTGAAATCTTCACGCATCTGCAGATTCCGCACGCGCGATCGCGCGCCGATATCGAAGACGGTCTCGCCGAGCGCCGTCTCGCGTTCGCGCCGATCGACGTGCTCGCGCCGAAACTCGCGCGTCTTCTCTCGCTGCGCCGGCGGATGGGCGTGCGCAATTCGACGCACACGCTCGTGAAGATCCTCCAGCCGTTCGCGCCGGCCGGGTTGCGGCTCGTGAACTACACGCATCCGCCGTATCGCGACAGTCTCACGCAACTGTTCAATACGCATCCGGACGCGGCAGCGGGCGGCGCTCTGCTCGCGCGCGGCACCGAAGGGGAAGCGGTGGCCGACACGCGGCGCCAAGTGCAGGTCGACTGGCTGCACGACGGCATCTGTGAAACGCGCGTTCCGCATGCGCGCTCGTCGCCGGACGCGCCGGAAGTGGAGTTGCCCGAAGCGCGCGATGCGGCGACCACGGCCGCCTGGATCGGCGCCGTGCTGCGTGGCGAAGCACCGGTGCCGAGCGCGATCGAACGGCAGGTCGAGCTGATCGTGGACGTCGCGAAAACGCCGGTGTGACGGGTCGCTGCACGAGCGCGGCAACGGCGCGTGGCGGCTTGACGTCGCCGAAATGCCGACAGGCTCACTCGATCGCGCAGCGGGTGGCCTGCCATGCAATCAGGCGCCATTGCCCGGCTTCCTGCGTATGAATCGCGGTATACGCGATCGGAAACAGCAGCGCGCCGTTATTCGCTTCCATCTCGATCAGCGCGCGCCCTGTGACGACGCAGGTTTCGCGTCCCACCGGCAACACTTCTTGCGACTGCACCTCGATCTGTCTGTAGCGGCGGCGGCCGCCGGTAATCCCGTCGATGAACTGCCGCTTCGTCTCACGTTTGCCGTTCGTGTGGACATAGCTCACGTTGTCCGCGAGCAGCGTGTCGAGCGATTGCCCGTCGCCGTCGACCATCGCACGAAAGCGCTCCCGCTCGAGCCCGCGAATCGCTTCGATTATCTTTGCCGCCATTGCTCAGCCCTCGCACCGATGAGCCGAACATGGCCACGGTCGTCAGAAGTTATATTGCAAATATAGCTGGCTGAAATTTATACCAGGATTCGGCTCTTTGATACCGCCGTTCGAAATATGCTGAAAGCGGTAGCCCGCCTGGTACTGCTGGCGGTGGCCGAACTGCACGCCCACGCCCGCCACGTCTGCGAACTGGAACGCCGTGCCGAGCGTGAAGTCGGAGGAAATTCGCGGACTCGACAGTAGCCGGATGCCGGCGCCCACTTCGACGAAAGGACGGATCGACCCCGATGCCTTGATGAAGCGGATCATCGGCGTCACGCCGATTTCGCCAATGTTGCCGTGCACGTTGCCTTCGTTGGTATGCCACCAGGCGACGTGCGCCTCGCCGATCAGCGTGAAATGCCAATCGCCGATTTGCCACCACGTCAGCTTCGGATCCCAGACCACGCCGAGGTCCAGTTTTTTCACGTGGTGATCCCCCGCGCCGCCGGCAACCTGCAAACCGAACTGATCGGCCGCCGCCAATCCCGAGACCCCCAGCAGCACCGCTGCCGACATGCTTTTCAGCGCCAGACCACGCAAAGCCTTCTTTTTGTTGTTCATCTAATACCCGCGCTCGCCGAACGTTGAACAATCTGTAACAGTTTTGCCTATTCTAAATTCAATCACGATCAGGCGGATCGTATGAAGAAATCTAAATTTTCGCAATTAGTCACTTCAAAATCCGCAAATATCGACCAGTTACGAGCATGAAGCTCCGTCGCTCGGTAAGTTCTACGGCTCGCACACGGCGCGCAAAAGGAGCGTATGATGACTATCAGAAAGCGAATTTCAATAGGAATATGCGGAACTTGGATGTCCCTACGGGCTCTAAGTATTAGCACTCGGGAAATCAGAGTGCTAACATCCAACGCTGGAGTCGTTACCTGAATACGCTATTGTCTGATTCCAAAGGAGTTTCTTACGTGAGCCATGCAATGACCCTTCCGAGTACTTTGAGCCCGTCGTCGGCTAAGGCCGCTTCGGCAGGTGCACTGGCGCTCTCGCATTCCTCGCTGCTGCCCGGTCAGTTGGGCAATATCGACGCCTACATCCAGGCCGTCAATCGGATTCCGATGCTGACGCCGGCGGAAGAACGCCAGTTCGCCACCGAATTTCGCGAGCAGGGCAACCTCGAGTCCGCGCGCCGTCTCGTCCTGTCGCATTTGCGGCTGGTCGTGTCGATCGCGCGCAACTATCTCGGTTATGGCCTGCCGCACGCCGACCTGATCCAGGAAGGCAATATCGGCCTGATGAAGGCGGTGAAGCGCTTCGATCCGGAGCAAAATGTGCGCCTTGTGTCGTACGCCATGCACTGGATTAAGGCCGAGATCCATGAATACATCCTGCGCAACTGGCGCATGGTGAAGGTCGCCACCACCAAGGCGCAGCGCAAGCTGTTCTTCAACCTGCGCAGCCACAAGCAGGGCTTGGGTGCATTCACGCCGGACGAGATCGAAGGTCTCGCCAAAGAGCTGAACGTGAAGCGCGAGGAAGTGGCCGAGATGGAAACGCGGCTATCCGGCGGCGATATCGCGCTTGAGGGCCAGGTCGAAGACGGTGAAGAGTCGTACGCGCCGATCGCCTACCTTGCCGACTCGCATAACGAGCCGACCGCCGTGCTGGCTTCGCGTCAGCGCGACAAGCTGCAAACCGACGGTATCGCGAGCGCGCTGGATGCACTGGACGCCCGCAGCCGCCGCATCATCGAGGCGCGCTGGCTGAAGGTGGAAGACGACGGCTCGGGCGGCTCGACGCTGCACGAACTGGCCGACGAATTCGGTGTATCCGCCGAACGGATTCGCCAGATCGAAGCAAGCGCAATGAAGAAGATGCGTGGCGCATTGACCGAGTATGCGTAAGGCCTGAAGAAGTTCGAGCGAGCCGGGGGTCGCCCGGCGTACGCTAACCAATCCGCCACAAAGCCCCGCCCATCGCAAGATGGCGGGGCTTTTTTCTGCCCGCACAGCGAAGCACCGCGCTCCGCGCGCAAAGTGCGTATTGACTCAGAAACGGACTCAGAAACGCGGCCGGCCGGCATGCGTTTCTTGACGTACCTCAATTCACATAGCAATACTGCATAAACGGTGTGACTTTCGCGACCCAATGCCGCAGCGTCGACCTCACGCGCGCAAGGTCCTGCTTCTAGAATCGGGATGCACTCGCCGGGCCGCTCGAGCGGCCTGGATCCAGCCGGATTAACCGGTGTGAAGTCGCCATCGACCGATCATGACCATAGCCCTCAATCGCAATAACCGCCCCCGCCCGAGCCTGCGTCAACGGCTCGCCGGCTGGGCGCGCGGTCCGACGCTGGCGCGGGATATCGCCATCGTCCTCGCCATCAAATTCGCTCTGCTGATGGTGCTCAAGTACGCGTTCTTCAATCATCCCCAGGCGGAGCATATGTGGCTGCCGCCTGAACAAGTCACGCAGGCGCTGTTGTCAGCGCCTGCCTCGCATCCGTCCCAAGGTGATCAACATGCCCGTTAGCGAAGTCGTAGAACTGTCGCGCCTCCAGTTCGCCATCACGGCGCTTTATCACTTTCTGTTCGTGCCGCTCACGCTTGGCCTGTCCTGGCTGCTCGTCATCATGGAGTCCGTCTATGTGATGACGGGCAAGCAGATTTACAAAGACATGACCCAGTTCTGGGGCAAGCTGTTCGGCATCAACTTCGCGATGGGCGTCACCACCGGTCTCACGCTGGAATTCCAGTTCGGCACCAACTGGTCGTACTACTCGCACTATGTCGGCGACATTTTCGGCGTGCCGCTCGCCGTTGAAGGTTTGATGGCGTTCTTCCTCGAGTCGACCTTCGTCGGGCTGTTCTTCTTCGGCTGGAAGCGGCTCTCGAAAGTGCAGCACGTGACGGTCACCTTCCTCGTCGCGCTCGGCTCGAACCTGTCCGCACTCTGGATTCTGGTCGCCAACGGCTGGATGAACAATCCGGTCGGCGCCACCTTCAATTACCAGACCATGCGCATGGAACTCGACAGCATCTTCTCCGTGCTGTTCAATCCAGTCGCGCAAGTGAAGTTCGTGCACACGGTATCGGCCGGTTACGTGACGGCGTCGATGTTCGTGCTGGGCGTGTCGTCGTGGTATCTGCTGAGGCGCCGTGACACCGAATTCGCCTTGCGTTCGTTCGCCATCGCCGCCGGTTTCGGTCTGGCGTCGACGTTGTGCGTGATCGTACTCGGCGACGAATCCGGCTACCGTACCGGCGAAGTCCAGCAGGTGAAGCTGGCCGCGATCGAATCCGAATGGGAAACCGCGCCCGCGCCGGCACCGTTCACGATCATTGGCATTCCGAATCAGAAGGAAGAGCGCACTGACTACGCCATCCGGATTCCGTACGCGCTCGGCCTCATCGCCACGCGTTCGATCGACGAACCGGTGATCGGCCTGAAAGATCTGATGGCCCAGAACGAAGTGCGCATCAAGAACGGCATGCTGGCCTACGCCGCGCTGCAGAAGCTCAAGCAAGGCGACGTCACCGACGAAGCCAAGGCCGACTTCGACGCGCACAAGAAAGACCTCGGCTATGGGCTGATGCTCAAGCAGTTCACCGCGAACGTAACCGACGCCACGCCGGATCAGATCACCCAGGCTGCCAGGAAGACGATTCCGCCCGTCGTGCCCGTGTTCTTCTCGTTCCGTTTGATGGTGGGCCTCGGCATCCTGTTCCTCGCCACCTTCGTGCTGGCGTTCTGGTTCTGCGCGCAACGCTCGCTGCTGCTGCAAAAGCGCCGCTGGTTCCTGCGCTGGGCCGTATGGGCGATTCCGCTGCCGTGGCTCGCGGCTGAATTCGGCTGGATCGTCGCTGAAGTGGGCCGTCAACCGTGGACCATTGCCGGCATTCTGCCGACCAACCTGTCCGCGTCGAGTCTGACGCCGGGCGATCTGTATCTGAGTATCGCCGGCTTCGTGGTGTTCTACACCGTGCTGTTCATCATCGAAATCATGCTGATGTTCAAGTACGCGCGGCTCGGACCTTCGTCGCTGCACACCGGGCGCTATCACCACGAACTGCAACAGCCGCTGCCGACCAATACGGCCGCATGATTCGCCGCCACTCTGCTTCAAGGGAAAAATCATCATGGATTACGCAACCCTCAAACTGATCTGGTGGGTGCTGATCGGCGTACTGCTGATCGGCTTCGCGCTCACCGACGGCTTCGACATGGGCGCGGCGATTCTGCTGCCGTTCATCGGCAAGACCGACGCCGAGCGGCGCATCGTCGTGAACACGGTCGGCGCGACGTGGGAAGGCAATCAGGTATGGCTCATCACGGCGGGCGGCGCGATGTTCGCCGCGTGGCCGCTGGTTTACGCGGCGTCGTTCTCCGGCTTCTATTTCGCGATGCTGCTCGTGCTGTTCGCGCTGTTCTTCCGGCCGGTCGGCTTCGACTATCGCAGCAAGCGTGAAGACCCGCGCTGGCGCAGCGCGTGGGACTGGGCGCTGTTCGTCGGCGGCTTCGTGCCGGCGCTGGTGTTCGGCGTCGCGTTCGGCAACTTGCTGCAAGGCGTGCCGTTCTCGTTCGATACCGATTTGCGCGTCACGTATCACGGCGGCTTCTTCGCGCTGCTCAACCCGTTCGCCGTGCTGTGCGGCCTCGTCAGCGTCTCGATGCTGGCCGCGCACGGCGCAGCCTTCGTGAAGATGAAGACGGACGGCATCGTCGCCGAGCGTGCTTCGCTGGCGCTGCGGATCGCATCGCTCACCGGCGTGGTGCTGTTCCTGATCGCCGGCGCGCTGATCGCAACGATGATCGGCGGCTATCAGATCGTCGACGCCGCGCCGTTCGATACGGTCGCCAATCCGCTGATGAAGAGCGTGATCGGTGCGCCGGGCCTGTGGCTCACCAACTACGCGAACTATCCGTGGATGGTGGCCGCGCCGGTGGCGGGTCTCGCCGGCGGCGTGCTGGCGTTGTTGCTCGCGCGCTCGCGCTTCGAAAAAAGCGCGTTCCTGTCGACCTCGCTGATGATCATCGGCGTCATCCTGACGGCAGGCTTCTCGATGTTCCCGTTCATCATGCCCTCGTCACTCGACGGCCGCAGCAGTCTTACCGTGTGGGATTCGACCTCGAGCCGCATGACGCTGCAGATCATGCTGGTGGCGGTGGTTATTTTCCTGCCGCTCATTCTGATCTACACGAGCTGGGTCTATCGCGTGATGCGAGGCAAGGTGACCGCGGCGGCGCTCGAAGAAAATCACCATTCGATGTATTGATCAGGAATACGATTAACAGGAGTTTGCGATGTGGTATTTCAGTTGGCTTCTCGGAATTGGCGTGGCGTTGGCGTTCGGCATCATCAACGTAATGTGGCTGGAATCGCGCCGGCCGGTGGAAGCGGGAGAGCGGAAAGCGCGTTGACCAATCCGCTGCCAGCAGGCGCAAGCCGGTAAACGCAAAAGCGGCACCTTGATTCAAGGTGCCGCTTTTTTATCGCCGTTTTATCGGGAAGAGAAGCGCGAAGAAGAAGCGCAGCGGCAGAACGGCGCAGAGGCCGCTCCATCACACTGTATCAAGCAGGCAAAGGCGTCGCGCCGCCGCTCGCGGGCGCCAGACGCGTGGCCAGTTGCGCGGCGTAGCGCTGCGCAGACTCGCCGACGACGATATGAAACGTGTCCGCCGACACCCATGCCGTATCGAGCGCAGCCAGACGCTGACGATCCACGGCCGACGGATCGCGCACGACGATACGCAAACGCGTCGCCGCGACCGCATCCAGCGACACCACGTTGCCCGCGCCGCCGAACACGGCGAGCCAGCGCAGCGGGTCCGGATCGAGCGGACCGCCGTGAGCGCTCGTGGCCGTAGTCACAGTAGCCGCAGCCGCAGCAGGCGCGGGAGCGGATGCAGCAACAGGCTTCACCGCCTCGCCCCCACCCTGCGCGATCACCGTGCGGATTTCGTCCGCGATGATGTCCGCTTCCGGTCCGATGATCACCTGCACGTTGGTCGCGCCGCGCTTGAGCACACCACGCGCGCCGATCGTCTTCAGTTCGTTTTCCGACACCTTGTTCGAATCGACCACCGACAGACGCAGACGCGTCGTGCAGGCATCCACCACCGACAGATTCGACGCGCCGCCCAGCGCGGCGATATAACGCTGCGCGCGAGGCACGGCTGCACCTGCCACCGGCGAAACGAAACCGCCAGCGGTAAACGATTCGACCTGTTCATCGGCGGCTGCGGGTTCGCGGCCCGGCGTCGCCATGTTGAATTTGCGGATGAAGAAACGGAACAGGCCGTAGTACAACAGCGAGTACACAAGGCCGATCGGAATCGCCCACCAGCCCCTGATCGACAGGCCGTAGTTCAGCACGTAGTCGATCGCGCCGGCGGAGAACGTGAAGCCGAGGTGAATACCGAGCGCCGAGCAGACCGCGAGCGCGACGCCGGTGAGCAGCGCGTGGATCACATACAGCACCGGTGCGAGGAACATGAAGCTGAACTCGATCGGTTCGGTCACGCCCGTCAGGAACGAGGTGAGCGCCATCGAAAACAGCAGGCCGCCGACCACCGCGCGGCGTTCCTTCGGCGCTTCATGGAACATTGCCAGACAGGCAGCCGGCAGACCGAACATCATGACCGGGAAGAAGCCCGTCATGAACGTGCCCGCAGTGGGGTCGCCCGCGAAGAAGCGATGCAGGTCGCCCGTCACCGCGGCGCCGCCCGGCGGCGTGAACGTGCCGAACACGAACCACGTGAGCGAGTTCAGAATGTGATGCAAACCCGTGACCAGCAGCAAACGATTCAGCACGCCGAACACGAACGCGCCGAGCGCGCCCGCGGTGGTCAACCAGTGGCCGGCCGTATCGATCACGGCCTGCACCGGCTGCCACACGTAGCCGAACAGAATGCCGAGCGCGAGGCAGACCACCCCCGTGACAATCGGCACGAAGCGTTTCCCTCCGAAGAACGCGAGGTAGTCGGGCAGCTTGATGTCTTTGTACCTGTTGTACAGCAAGCCCGCGACGATACCCGCCACGATCCCGGACAACACGCCCATGTTGAGCTTGTCGTTGATGTCCTTCATCACCGCGACTTCGATCAGATAACCGATCGCGCCCGCGAGACCCGCCACGCCGTTGTTGTCTTTCGCGAAGCCGACCGCCACGCCGATCGCGAACAGCAACGGCAGGTTGTCGAAGATCGCCCCGCCGGCGTCGGCGATCATCTTGATGTTGAACACATCGGGCTGGCCCAGGCGCAGCAGCAGGCCGGCAACCGGCAGCACCGCGATCGGCAGCATCAGCGCGCGTCCCAGGCGCTGAATCTTCAGAAACGGGTTCCCATCCATTGATACCTCCAATCCTTGTCTCGTTGTCGACTGTCGTCGTTGAGTTTTGTCGCTATACGTGGTGATTGAGCGAAGCCGGCCGCGGACTGTGCGGGTTCAGTCCAAAGGCCAGGTTTCGCGGCTTACTGCTCTTACCGCCTGGGCCGATTCGAGCGCGAGTGCATCCTGCGCGCGCTGACGGCACAGCTGATAATCGAGGTTGCGCACGCGCGCCTTGATGCCCGGCACCGATACCGGATCCACCGAAAGCTCGGTCACGCCGAGGCCGACGAGCAGCGGCATCGCCAGCGGATCGCCCGCCAGTGCGCCGCATACGCCGACCCATTTGCCATGCTTGTTAGCGCCTTGCACGGTTGCCGAGATCAGGCGCAACACCGCCGGATGCAGGCCGTCGGCCTGGGCGGCGAGATCGGCCTGGCAGCGGTCCATCGCCAGCGTGTATTGCGTCAGGTCGTTGGTGCCGATCGACAGAAAATCCGCGTGTTGCGAAAGCTGATCGGCAAGCAAAGCCGCCGACGGCACTTCGATCATCACGCCGACTTCGATTGGTTGCGTGCGGCCCAGCTCGCGGGAGAATTCGTCGATGCGTTTGCGGATGCGGATCAGCTCGCCGACGTCGGTCACCATCGGCAGCAGAATGCGCACGGCGCCGAGCGGCTGCACCGCCAGCAGACCGCGCAACTGGTCGTCGAGCAGATCCGGGCGCACTTGCGCGAGACGGATGCCGCGCAGGCCGAGCGCCGGATTCGGTTCGGGCGGCAGCGTCAGATAATCGACTTCCTTGTCCGCGCCGACATCCAGCGTGCGGATGATCGCGGTGCGGCCGCTCAACGCGTCGACGATTGCCTGGTAGCTCTGACGATGTTCGTCAGTGGTGGGGGCAGCCGCGCGGTGGATGAACAGCAATTCCGTGCGAAGCAGGCCGACGGAATCGGCGCCGTTGTCCACGGCGGTTTTCGCGTCCTCGAGCGTGGCGATGTTCGCGGCCACTTCGATCGCGCGGCCATCGGACGTCACCGCTGCCTGCTGCGAAGTGCGGCGGTTCGCTTCACGCACGCCGGCCAGACGCGTACGCTCCAGACGCGCACGTTCGAGGTCGAGCCCGGTCGGGGCAAATTCGAGGCGGCCGGTGGTGGCGTCCACCACCACTTGCGTGCCCTCGGGAATCGCGTGCAGCGCGTCGCCAACGGCCACCAGCGCGGGAATGCCCGCCTGGCGCGCAAGAATCGCCGCATGCGAAGTCGCACCGCCGCGCGCCATCACGAGCGCGGTGACACGCGAACGATCCAGCGACGACAGATCGGACGGCGTGAACTCTTCAGCCGCCAGCACGGCTTCGTCCGGCAGCGTGCGCGCCGCGGCGTTCGTGTAACCCAGCGCGCGCAGCACGCGCTTTTCGATGTCGCGCAGATCGGCGGCACGTTCCGCGAGCAACGCGTCTTCGATATTCGTCAGGATGACGATCTGTGCGCGGATCGCTTGACGCCACGCAAAACCCGCGCTCTTGCCGAGGCTGATCAGATCGCGCGCCGCGTCGAGCAGCGTCGGGTCTTCCAGCAGCACGCGATGCACCGCGAAAATGCCCGCTTCGCCGACCGCGCCGCGTTGCGAGGCGTCGCGCACGGTGGCGCCGAGATCGGCGTCGACGGTGGCAATCGCCTTGTCGAGCAGACGGCTTTCCGCCGCCGACGTGCCGTTCGCTTTTTCCGGCGGATCGATGTCCGCATCGTCCCAGCGCACCAGCTTGCCGACCGCGACGCCCGGTGCCGCGCACACGCCGGCGAGCGTATTCGGCGCCAGCGGTTCGCCCACTGCGCGCGCGACCGGTTGCGGCGCCGGCGAGCTCTGGCGCGCCGGTTTTTCTTCGACTTCGCCGTGCGCTTCGCGCGTCAGTTCGTGCGCGATCGCTTCGACCGCGGCTTTGGCTTGCGGACCGACGCCGAGCAACTCGACCGTCGCGCCTTCACCCGCGCCCAGCCCGAGCAAGCCGACCACGCTTTCAATCGACGCCTTGCGCCCTTCGTAACGCACTTCGACACGCGCGTCGAAACCGCGCGCCGCTTCTCGGGCACGCGCCGCGGGCCGCGCATGCAGGCCGCCCGCGTGGACCAGCGTGACTTGCTGACGCGCTTCTTCGGTGACGTTCGTCGCACTCGCCTCGCGCGACGCGTGGGCCGCCGCGCCGTCGCGAGCGCGCAGCATCAGCAACGGCGTTTCGCCGGCTTTCAGCATGCCGCCTTGCACACGCTCGACGATCTCGAACGCGTCCGAATTGGCAATCGCGATCACCGACACGAGGCTCGGCGCATTCAGCGCGACCTGATCCTGATCGAACTCGATCAGCACGTCGCCGGCGCGCACGTGTGCGCCTTGCTCGACCATCGGCGCAAAGCCCTTGCCGCTCAGTTCGACCGTATCGATACCGATGTGCAGCAGAATTTCCGCACCTTCCGCGGTGGCCAGCGTCAATGCGTGACCGGTGCGCGCAAGGTGAGTCACGGTGCCGTCACACGGCGCGACGAGTCGGCCCTCGAGCGGATCGACACCGATGCCGTCGCCGAACATGCCGCCCGAAAACACAGGGTCGGGCACGTTCGCGAGCGGCACGACCGGACCGGTCATCGGCGCGAGCAAAACAATATGGCCTTCAGAATGGCTCTTCAAGCGGGACTCCTCGACACGTCGCATCTGATTTCTCGTCAGTGAGTTTCGGTGACTTTGTTGAGATGGCGCGGCGCGTCAGGATTGCGCCCGCGCGCGGCGGCAAGACCGGCGGCCATCACATAAAAGGAAAGGATCGCGGCGATCGGATCGAGCGCCGCATGAGCGGTGGCGGCGAGCGGCAAGCTCGCTTCCGGCACGTCGGCCGGCGCCGCGAGCAGCACCCGCGCGCCGCGCGCCTGCATGTCGCGCGCGAGTTGCAGCAAGCCGGCTTGTTCCGGTCCGCGCGGTGCGAACACCAGCAGCGGATAATCGCGGTCGATCAGTTCCATCGGACCGTGGCGCACTTCCGCGCTCGAAAACGCTTCGGCCTGAATGCCGGAGGTTTCCTTCAGCTTCAACGCGGCTTCCTGCGCGATCGCGAGACCGAGACCACGGCCGATCACGATCATGCGTTCGATGCCGCGCAATTCGTCCACCGCTTTCGACCAGTCGAGCTTGCCGGCCGCATGCAGCGCATCGGGCAGCGTGTTCAACGCGCCGAGCAGCGCCTCGTCCTTCTGCCAATGCGCGATCAGTTGCGCGGAAATCGACAGCATCGCGATGTAGCTCTTGGTGGCCGCGACGCTCAACTCGGGGCCTGCAACCAGCGGCAAATGGAATTCGCACGCGTCGGCCAACGGCGAACTCGGCGCGTTCACCGCGGCTACCGTCAACGCGCCGGCACGGCGCAGTGCTTCCATGGTGCCGACCAGATCCGGGCTCTTGCCCGATTGCGAGAACGCCAGCGCGAGCTGATCGCGCACCTGCAGCGGCGCCTGTTGCAACGTGGCGACCGACATCGGCAGCGACGCGACCGGCACGCCGAGGCGGCTCATCGTCAGGCTTGCGAAGTAACTCGCCGCATGATCCGAGCTGCCGCGCGCGACCGTCAGCGCGACGTGGCGCGGCTGTTGCGCGAGCTTCGCCGCCAACGCCTCCACGCGCGAGGTGTCCGTGAGTTGCGCGGCGACCGTTTCAGCGGACGCCAGCGCTTCTTTAAGCATATTCGACAATTGCTTCTCCTTCGACGTAAGTCGCGGTCAACGCCAGTTCACGATCGAACACAACCACGTCGGCCCACGCGCCGCGCACAATGCGGCCGCGGTCTTCGATGCCGAGGTAGTCGGCGGCGTAGCGCGACAAACGGTTTGATACATCGGCGATCGGCAAGCCGATCGATACAAGATTGCGCAGCGCCTGATCCATCGTCAGGGTGCTGCCGGCGAGCGTGCCGTCGGCGAGACGCACGCCGCCGAGGCACTTCGTCACGTGCTGGCTGCCGAGGCGGTATTCGCCGTCGGGCATGCCGGTGGCCGAGGTGCTGTCCGTCACCACGTAGAGACGCGGAATCGCGCGCAACGCGGCGCGGATCGCGCCCGGATGGACGTGCAGCAAGTCGGGAATGATTTCGGCGAATTCAGCGTGCGCGAGCGCCGCGCCGACGAGGCCGGGATTGCGCTGATGCAGCGGCGACATGGCGTTGAACAGATGCGTGAACCCGCACGCGCCGTGCTTGAGCGCGGCGACGGCGTCGTCGTAGGTGCCGAGCGAATGGCCGAGCTGCACGCGCACGCCGCGCGCCGCCATCTCGGAGATGATCTCCATGTGGCCGGCGATTTCGGGCGCCAGCGTGACCACGCGGATCGGTGCGATCGACAGATACTTCAACACCTCGTCCATCACCGCGGAGACGGCCGCGTCAGGTTGCGCGCCGAGCTTGCCGGGGTTGATGTACGGCCCTTCGAGATGCACGCCGAGCACGCGCGAACCGCCTGGCGTGCGAGTCTTCGCGTTGTGGCCCAGACCCGCGACGACCTTCATCAGTTCGTCGCGCGGCGCGGTCATCGTGGTGGCGAGCAGGCTCGTCGTGCCATAGCGCGCATGCGTGCGCGTGATCGTTTCGATCGCGTCGCCGGCTTCCATCACGTCGGAGCCGCCGCCGCCGTGCACGTGCAAATCGATGAAGCCGGGCAGGATGTACGGCGCGTCGTTCGTCGACGGATCGACGCGCTCGCCCGTCAGCGCCGTGATGCGGCCGTTTTCGTATTCGAGCGTGCCGTGAATCCACCCATCGGTGGTGAGTATGTTTCCGGTCAGCATGAGTCTCTCTGGTGAGGCGTGATACGGGTGTGACTGAATTGCGTTCGCCTGCATTGCGCATTGCGCATTGCGCATTGCGTCAGGCCGCGTGACACGGTTTTATGCGCCAGTCAGACGCGCCGCTCACGAGCGAAATTCAGGTGCGCAATTCAGCGACGAAGTCGTAGTAATTGTCGCGGCAATAGGTGTCGGTCAGTTCGATCGCGCGCTGGTCGGCGCTATAGCCGATACGGGTAATGACCAGCAGCGCCGAGCGCGGTTCGATGTCCATTAACGAAGCGATCTCGCTCGAGGCGTTGATCGCGCGAAAATGCTGCAAGGCGCGCACGACGGCGGCGCCGCGTTGTTCCAGATAGCTGTAAAGCGACACGCCGATCGCGTGCGGGTCGGGCACGACGGCCGCCGGCAACGCCGAATGCTCGACCGCCATGACGATGCCGTCCGCGCGCCGCAGTCGCCGCAAGCTCGCCACCGCGGCGCCGGGCGACAGCCCGAGATGCACCAGCTCGTCGCGGTTGGCGGCGCGGATATCGCGCTCGAGCCACACCGAATCCGGCCGGAAGCCGCGCTGCTGCATCTTTTTCGTGAAGCCCGTGAGCCGCGACAGCGGATCTTCGACGCGCGGCGTGATGAAGCTGCCCGCGCCTCGCGCGCGCCGGATCAGGCCTTGCTCGACCAGCAATTCGATCGCCTTGCGCGCGGTGATGCGCGACACGCCGATCGCGTCAGAGAGCGTGCGCTCCGACGGCAGCGCCTCCCCCGCCGACCACACCCCGCAGTGGATCGCCGTCGCGAGATTGCGCGCGAGCTGCAAATAGAGCGGCGTGACGTTGCGGGCGTCAGGCATCAATGCGGACCAGCGAGTTTCCATGGGGCTCCGGCGGTCGTCGTGGAGAGTCCGGCCTACGAAAAAGAGAGCCCATTATATAACCAACATAATACCAGTCAATCGAGTGGTTCCATGCCCGTACGGACTGGGTCAAAGCCTTGCTGAATAAGCGTCAGACAGACATTCAGGCGCCTTGTACAGCGGTTTTCAGGCATCAGGATTTACCCGTATTCGGAATACCGAAATGCTCCCCGGTGCGATCCGCGCTGGTTCTTAGCGCCCGGCGAGACGACCGGGATCGATACCTTTTTAATACCACTTTGCCGCACGCCCCGCCAAGGCGGCTTTTTTAATGGAATGCCTTCAAATATAGTGCTGTGTACCGAGCCATAAAAATCCCCCGGGAGCAGCATTGACAGATTCCGAGGCGCTACGACGCGCTCAGGCCGTGCGCCATTTCAACCGCTTCTATACCCAGCACATCGGCGCACTGCATGAACATCTGGCAAGAAGCACCTTCTCGCTCACGGAAGTGCGCGTACTGCACGAACTCTCTCGCGGACATGCGCAGACAGCCTCGGCGCTCGGCCGCGCCCTCGGGCTCGACAGCGGTTATCTGAGCCGTCTGCTGACCAGCTTCGAACGACGCAACCTGATCACGCGGCGCCCGTCCGACTCGGATGCGCGCCAATCGCTGATCGCTCTCACCGACAACGGCCACGCGGCTTACGCGCCGCTCGATGCGGCGGCGATCGAGGAAGTGTCCACGGTGCTGGACGGCCTCGCGACGCGCTCCCAGGAAGAGCTCATCGCAGCGATGAAGCTGATCGAGCGGCTGCTCGGCGACAAACCGCATTCTGAACTCGTGAAGCTTCGGCAGCCGCGCGCCGGCGAATGCGGCTGGCTCGTGCATCGGCAAGCGCAATGGTTCGCCGCGCAATACGGCTGGGATCAATCGTTCGAAGGACTGCTCGCACGCGTCGTCGCCGATTACACGCAACGCAACGATCCGGTGCGCGAGATGTGCTGGGTCGCCGATCAGGAAGGCATCGTGGTCGGCTCGGTGTGCATCGTCGGCGTCTCGACGACGGTGGCGGGCGTGCGGCTGTTGTGGGTCGAACCGGACGTGCAGCGTCTCGGCATCGGCACGCAGCTGATCAGCGAATGCGTGCGGTTCGCCGGCCGCGCGGGTTACACGAAGCTCACGCTGACTACCGCCAGCACGCTCGCGGAGCCGCGGCGGCTATGTGAGCGCGCCGGTTTCATGCTCGCGGGCACCGCGGCGGAGCGGCGCTTCGGGAAGGATCTGACGGTTGAGAGGTGGGAGCTGGAGTTATAGGGGCGGGGTTGACGCGCGTGTGGGAAGCGAGCGCGAGCGGAGGTGCCGGATGCACCTGCACTCGCACTTGCTAACGCAGCCGCTTAGAACGACGGCACCACCGAACCCTTGAACTGCGTCTTGATGAACTGGCGCACGTCTTCCGACTGGTAAGCCGCAACCAGCTTCTTGACCCACGGCTTGTCCTTGTCCTGCGCGCGCACGGCGATCAGGTTCGCATACGGGCTGTGAATGTCTTCGAGCGCGATGGCATCCCTGGTCGGCTGCAGGCCGGCGGCCAACGCGAAGTTCGTGTTGATCGCGGCCGCGTCGACGTCCGACAGCGAGCGCGGCAGTTGCGCCGCGTCGAGTTCGACGAGCTTGATCTTCTTCGGATTGTCGGCGACGTCGAGCGCCGTCGCGTTATTGCCGTTCGTGCCCGCGCCGGCCTTCAGCTTGATCACGCCTTGCGTCTGCAACAACAGCAGCGCGCGGTTCTCGTTGGACGGATCGTTCGGCACCGCGACCTTCGCGCCTTGCGGCAGGTCCTTCAGCGACTTCAGTTTCTTCGAGTAGATGCCGAGCGGTGAGATGTACGTGAGCCCGGCGTTGACGATCTTGTAGCCGCGCTGCTTGATCTGGCTATCGAGATACGGCTGATGCTGGAAGCTGTTCGCGTCGAGGTCGCCCGCGTCGAGCGCGGCGTTCGGCTGCACGTAGTCGTTGAATTCGACGACCTTCACGTTCAGGCCTTCGCGCTTCGCCACTTTCGTGACGATTTCCCAGATTTGCGCATCCGGGCCGCCGATGGTGCCGACCTTGATGACTTTGTCGTCGGCGTGCGCGCCGAAGCTGGTGACGATCGCCGCGCCGGCGATGACTGCGGAGAGGGCTTTGAGGATGTTTCTGCGCTGCATGTAGTTCTCTCTTTTTCTGATCGATGTCAGATTCGGGTGGAAGCCGGCGGCCGCGTTGCTGGGGGTTGCTTGGCGTTGCTTTATGCAGTGCGCCGCCAACTGGACCGTAAATGGTCTCATATGCCCGGCGAGATGGGAAATATCACGATCGCATATGGGTATGCGCATTGGACGGCGGGGAACCGCGAGACGGATGCGCATGTGAAGGCTCGGCACACAAGCGGTGACAGCCTTGCAAGCGATCAGATCCCCGTCGCCGGCTATGCGGGTTTAAGGACCGCCGGGCAGGTCCGCGTGTGCACAACTTTGCACGCGAACCGTGACCGGCTAGAACGCGGTCCAGTCGTCGTCAGAAGCTGCCGGCTTCGCTGCCGTGGCGACTGTCCGCGCCGCTGTCGATTTTGCGCTCGCTGCCGAAGCAACTGATGCGGCATCCGAGGAAGACGCTCCAGCAGGCACAGCCAGCTTCGGCTTCGCATGCGCGGGCCCCACTGCCCGCGCTGGCCTTGCGGCGCTCATGCCGCGCGTCGAGCCCGCCTGCACCGCCGCCGTCACTCTGCGCGCCGCCACGGTGGCCGGGCGCTCGGCCACGGCACCCGCGCCGTTCACGCGAAACGCGCTCACCGTGTCGCGCAGACGTCCCGCCTGATCCTGCAGCGAAGCCGCCGCAGCCGCAGCCTGCTCGACCAGCGCCGCGTTCTGCTGCGTCACTTCGTCCATTTGCGTGACGGCGCGGCCGACCTGCGAAATGCCGCCGCTCTGCTCCTCGGACGCCGCCGCGATCTCGCCCATGATGTCGGTCACGCGCTGCACCGCTTGCAGAATTTCGCCCATCGTCGCACCGGCCTGCTGCACGAGAGCCGAGCCGTTGTGCACTCGCTCGACCGATGCGCCGATCAACTGCTTGATCTCCTTGGCCGCCGTCCCCGAACGCTGCGCGAGGCTGCGCACCTCACCCGCGACGACTGCGAAGCCGCGGCCCTGTTCGCCCGCGCGCGCGGCTTCCACCGCCGCGTTCAACGCAAGAATGTTGGTCTGAAAAGCGATACCCTCGATCACGCCGATGATGTCGGCAATCTGCCGCGAGCTATCGTTGATCTCGCCCATCGTGTCGATCACGCGGCTCACCACGTCGTTGCCGCGCGTCGCGATTTCGGACGCGTTGTGCGCGAGACCGCTCGCCTGACGCGCGTTGTCGGCGTTCTGCTTGACTGTCGCGGTCAACTCTTCCATGCTCGCGGCGGTTTCCTGCAGCGAGGCCGCCTGCTGCTCCGTGCGCTGCGACAGATCGCCGTTGCCGGCGGCAATCTGCTGCGTCGCCGATGCAATCGATTCCGCCGAGCTGCGAATCTCGCCGATGGTCCGCTGCAAACGGCTCTGCATTTCATGCATGGCCGCCATCATGCTGGTCTTGTCATGCGGACGAACGTCGACGACTTGCGTCAGATCGCCTTGCGCGATACTCGCCGCGAGCCGCGCCGCCTGTTCCGGTTCGCCGCCGAGACTTGCGCGCACGTTGCGGATGATCAGCACCATGGCCAGCGAAATAACCGCGCCGATCACCAGCACGACGGCGAGGTGCCCCAGCAGTGTCTGGTAGTAGACCGTGTCGATGTCCTTGATGAACACGCCGCTCGTGATGTTCCAGTCCCACGGCGCGAAACGCACCACGTAGCTGATTTTCGGCACCGCGGTTTCGCTGTGCGGCAGACGTCCGCGATATTGCGCGAAACCGCGGCCGCCGGCCTTGGCGGCATCGACGATCGCCACGTACAACAGCTTGCCGTCCGGGTCCTTGAAATCGCCGACCGGCTTGCCGGTCATTTGCGGCAGCGTGGGATGCATC
Source organism: Paraburkholderia sp. (assembly GCA_035636295.1). Taxonomy (GTDB): domain Bacteria; phylum Pseudomonadota; class Gammaproteobacteria; order Burkholderiales; family Burkholderiaceae; genus Paraburkholderia. The sequence continues at coordinate 8,775 of DASPZL010000533.1, read as the reverse complement.
AGCACGACCGGCTTCGAATCCATCACGAACAGATAGCCGGACTCGCCGTAGCGCATCGTCGCGAGACGGGCGAGCGCCTCGCGCTGGGCATCCGCCTCGCTCATCTTGCCGTTCTGCGAGAGCGCGTAATAGCCGTTCACGACGCCCTGCGCCGCCTCGACGAGGTTCGCCATGCCCGCCTTGCGCTCAGCCAGCATCAGGCCGCGCGTTTCGACCGCGCTCCACAGCCCGACGCCGAGCAGCCCCAGCCATACGAGCGCGAGCGACAACCATAGTTTGCGATTCAAACTCATCCTGCTCATTGTTGCGGTCTCTCTCGTGTGATTCATCTTCAGTGCGGCAGCCGGGCGCGTGCGGTCCAGCCCGCGGACGCCGGCAGCAAACGATTGCCACCGTTATATCGGCATGGCAGAAGCTCAACTTGAGGAAACTGTAAGGGGCCGGGCGGCCGGCAAGAAAGACCGTGAGGCGAGTCGGCCGCGCGCAACAAACCCGCGGCTGACCGATAATCGAAGGCCACGTGGCCGCGAGTCCGAGCGGTCGATTCAATTCATTCAATTGCCTGTGAGAACGTCCATGTACGTCATCAACCTCATCTACACCGCTTCGCTCGAACGCATCGACGACGCGCTCGACGCGCACCGCGCGTTTCTGGCGAAGTACTTTGAAGCGGGTGTATTCGTGGCCGCCGGGCCGAAGGTGCCGCGCGGCGGCGGCATCATTCTGGCGGTGCGCATCGAGCGCGATAAGCTGGACGAGATTCTGGCAAGCGACCCGTTCGCGCAGCAGAAGCTCGCGCGCTACGAGGTGACGGAGTTCAAGACGACGCGGCTCGCGCCGGGGTTGAATTTGCCGATTCCGGCTTGAAGACGACAGCGAAAGGGGTTTAGCAAGAGCGCGCGACTGATGCGCGTGCCCGCGTGCATCGATGCGTCAGTCAAGCAGCAGCTTGATATCGTGCACCCACGGCGCCGCGCCCTGGCCGTCGCGCGCGAACAGACGCAGCTTGCCGTCCGTGTCGAGCACATAGCTCGCCGCCGTGTGATCCATCGTGTAGCTATCCGGCGTCTTGCCCGGCACTTTCGCATAGTAGATGCGGAAGTCTTTCGTGACCTTGGTGAGTTGCGCCTGATCGGCCGGACGCAAGCCGACGAACGTCGGGTTGAACGCCGGCACGTATTGCGCGAGCAAAGCGGGCGTGTCGCGCTCGGGATCGACGGTGACGAAGAGCACCTGCACGCGCTTCGCGTCTTCCGGGCCGAGTTGCTGCAACGCTTGCGAGAGTTCGGCCATCGTCGTCGGGCAGACGTCGGGGCAATGCGTGTAGCCGAAGAACAGCACGACTACCTTGCCTTTGTAATCCGCCATCGTGCGGATTTTGCCGGACGTGTCGGGCAGCGAGAAGTCGCTCCCGAACTGCGTATTGCCGGTGATGTCGAGGTTCTGGAACGCCGGCGGCTGCTTGCCGCAGCCTGCCACCAGCGCCGCGCCGCCTAGCGCGCATGCGATCAGGGCGGTTCGCACAGCAACACGCGCTGTGCGCGCAAAGCGGTTTTTGAGCATGAGGGTTACACGCCGATCACGAGGCGCGCATAGTGGTCGATCAGCAGCGCGGCGAACAGCAGCGACAGATAGACGATCGAATAACGGAAGGTTCTACGCGCCAGATCGTCCGAATACTCCCGATAGATCTTCCACGCATACGCGAGGAACACAGCGCCGAGCAGCGCCGCCGCCGCGAGGTACACCACACCGCTCATGCCGGAGATGAACGGCATCATCGTGACCGCGAACAGGATCACCGTGTACAGCAGGATATGCAGGCGCGTGTACTTCTCACCGTGCGTGTTCGGCAGCATCGGCAAGCCGGCGTTTTCGTAGTCTTTGCGGCGATACAGCGCGAGCGCCCAGAAATGCGGCGGCGTCCACACGAAGATGATCAGCACGAGAATCCACGCATCCCCCGGCACGTGGCCGGTGACCGCTGCCCAGCCGAGCGCCGGCGGCATCGCGCCCGAGGCGCCGCCGATCACGATATTCTGCGGCGTGGCGGGCTTGAGCAACAGCGTGTAGATGACCGCATAGCCGACGAAGGTGGCCAGCGTCAGCCACATGGTCAGCGCATTGGCGAACGTATAAAGCGTCCACATGCCGAGGCCGCCGAGCACGGCCGAAAACAAGAGAATCTGCGTGGTGGTGATCTCGCCGCGCGCGGACGGGCGCCATGACGTGCGGCGCATCTTCGCGTCGATTTTCTGTTCGACGAGGCAATTGATGGCGAACGCCGCACCGGCCAGCAGCCAGATGCCGACCGTGCCGCCGATCAGGACGGTCCAAGGCACCATGCCGGGCGTCGACAGGAACATGCCGATGACCGCGCAGAACACCGCAAGCTGCGTGACGCGCGGCTTGGTCAGGGCGATGTACTGGGAGACCCGGCTGCCGGGCGTTTGGGAGAGAGTTGTGCTGTCCATGTGGGTCACGCTGGCGCGGCATCGCGCGCGGGCAACGCGGCGCGGCCGGGACGGCTAGAAGCGATTCGAAAGTTTAACATAACGAGCAGCAGCAGCAGGATCGCGGCCCCGCCGTTATGGGCCACCGCAATGGGCAGCGGCCATTGCAGAACGATGTTCGACAGCCCGGTGATGAACTGGATCAGCACGACCAGCAGCACGCCGTCCGCCGGCCGCCGCAGCGACTCGAAGCGGCGCAGTTTCAGCGCGAACCACACCAGATAGGCGACCACCACGATCGCGAACGTGCGATGCGTCCAGTGAATCGCGACCAGCGCATCCTGGGTGATCATGTCGCCGTCGCCGGTCATGCCGAGCGCCCGCCACAAGTGGAAGCCGTGCGCGAAGTCCATCGACGGCACCCATTGGCCGTTGCAGGTCGGGAAGTCCGTGCACGCGAGCACCGCGTAGTTGGTGCTGACCCATCCGCCCAACGCGATCTGCGCGATCAGCAGCACAAGCCCCGCGATTGCCGCCGCGCGCCAACGCGCGGCTTCGGGCTCGTAAGCGGGCAACGGCGTCTGCCGCGCGGCCAGCCAGCCGAGCGTGCCGAGCAGCGCGAGACCGAGCAGCAAGTGAATCGTGACGACGACCGGCTGCAGCTTCATGGTCACGGTCCACGCGCCGAACGCGCCTTGCACCAGGATCAGCAGCAACAGCGAGGTCGGCCACCACGGCGACACATGGAGCGGGCGGCGCTTGATGCGCGCCGCCCACGCAATCACCGTCTGCGCGATGATCAGCACGCCGATCGCCATCGCGAAGTAACGGTGGATCATTTCGATCCACGCTTTCGTCATGCTGACCGGGCCGGTGGGCATCGCCTGATGCGCGGCGGTAATCGCCGCGTGCGCGATGAACGGCGACGACGTGCCGTAGCAGCCCGGCCAGTCCGGACAGCCGAGGCCGGAATCGGTGAGGCGCGTGAAGCCGCCGAACATCACCAGGTCCAGCGTCAGGAAGGTGGTCAGCCAGACCAGCTTGCGGAATTTGTTGTCGTCGGCCTTGACCCACACGTAGGACAGCGGCAACAACGCGATACACAAGCCGATCAGGGCCAGTTGCAGTACGAACATCTTCTTACCCTGGTTGCGGCATCAGCCGATGCTCGACCATTTGAGCAGCTTGGTCACGTCGCCCTTGATCTTGCCGGGGTTCGGATCTTTCGGGAAACGCATCATCAGATTGCCGTTCGGATCGACCATGTAGATGTGGTCGGTGAGCTTGGTGCCGGTATCGGCCGGCAGCCAGGCGGACACCTGCGCCGGGTCGGCGATCAGCATGTTGGTGTCGGGATACGCCTTTTGTATCACGTCCGCGACGTTGCCTGCATCGGTGCGCAGCCACACTTCGACGACGCGCTCGCGTTCCGGCCCCTGAGCTGCGCGGATTTGCCGCATGAAGTAAAGCTTGGTGACGCAGGCTTTGTCGCACGCGCTGTTGTCGACCGAGATCAGCAGCCAGCGGCCGCGGAGCGTTGCGAACTTGAGCGGCTTGCCGTCCTCGCCCGTGACCATGAGCGAGTCGGGGATCGGCCGCTGCGGCTCGACCAGCTTCCCGTAACTCGTGCTGCCGCCGGTCGGCTTGATCACGTAGTACGTGAAATACGACACGACGATCGGCGCCGCGCAGACGATCGCCAACAACAACAATATCCAGCGGCCGCGCTCCCACGACCCTTTGCCGTTGGGTTGGCCGGGCATCGTTTTCTTCGGAGCTTCGGATTTGCCGGCTTGCGGCGAACGGGGAGATTGCGTCGACACTACAGGACCTCTTTCAATGATTGCGCGGTCGCAGGCCCTTGCTTGGGCCACGAAGCCGCATGCGCTGCATTACACGCCCGGCGCGTGCTCTTTCCTTGCCGCGCGGCGCGCGGCGTACAGGCCAAAGGCGAGAGCCGCGACCGCCATGCCCCACCACTGGAACATGTAGCCGTAGTTGCGCTCGACGCCGCTCGTCGGCGCGGGCCAATCGCGCACCAGTTTGTCGCCGTCGTCGCTCAATTGCTGGATCACGAACGATTGCAGCGGCAAGCCGGTTTCCGCGGCGTAGGCGGCGATATCCAGATTCTGCCGGATCAACTGATGCGCGGCCGAACCGCCCTGCCCCAACTCGAAAGCGCGCGAAGCATCGGCGCGCGCTATGCCTTCGATTTCGATTTCGCCTTGCGGCGTGGTGTACGGCGCGATGGTCTCGCGATTGCTGATGTTGCGCGGCAACCAGCCGCGATTGACCAGCACATAACCGCCGTCGGCCAGTTTAAAAGGCATCACGACGTAAAAGCCCGGCTGATCGTTATACGGACGATTATCGAGGTAGACGACCTTGTCCGCGACAAAACTGCCGCGCGCGTTTACGCGATGGAATTCGATGTCCTTCAGTTCGACCGGCTTGCTGCTCACCGGCTGAGCGGGCGCGTGCTCGAACTGCGTAATGTGCGCTTCGAGCGCTTCCTTCTGATGCGCGCGCTCGCGCTGCCAGAAACCGAGCCGCACCGTCACGATGATCACCAGCAGAATCAGCAGTGCGGGAATCAGGCGGATTTTCATCAGACGCGCTCCGGCATTGCACGCCGCGCCGCCGGGAAGGTACGGCAGACGCTAGCGCGCGGTGAGATAATAACCGTCTCGCCTCCGCGCTTTCCGCTTTCAGTTGGTTCCATGCACATTCTCGTTCCCATCGCCTTCGTCCTGATCATCGCCAGCATGGTGTCGGCGCTGTACTTCATGATGCATGACAAGGGCAAAACCAAGCGGATGGTCTGGTCGCTCGCCACGCGGGTGGGCCTGTCGATCTCGCTGTTCCTGTTCATCCTCTTCGCACACTGGATGGGCTGGATTCAGTCGACCGGTATTCCTTACGGACGTTGAGCCCAGCGGAAAAATCCTCACGCCGCTAAACAAAACGCCGCCCTGACAGGGTCGAGGGCGGCGCTGATAAGTCCTTGCATACTGCTCGTGCGCCGCGCCCTTCGCAGACGTTGCGCAAACGGCCTGCACGCAACTCCGGGTAACCGGTCGGCGCAGGCCGGACTGCGTTACAGCCAGTACACCACAATGTACAGCCCGAGCCACACGACGTCGACAAAGTGCCAGTACCAGGCGGCGCCTTCGAACGCGAAGTGATGTTCCGCCGTGAAGTGGCCGCGAATCATTCGCGCCAGCACCACCGCCAGCATCGTGCCGCCGAGGAACACGTGGAAACCGTGGAAGCCCGTCAACAGGAAGAACGTCGAACCATACACGCCCGAGGACAGCGTCAGGTTCAGCTCGTTGTACGCGTGAAAATACTCGAAGCCTTGCAGGAACAGGAAGCAGACGCCGAGCACGAGCGTAGCCGCCAGCCAGATGATCGCCTTCTTGCGATGATCTTCACGCAGCGCGTGGTGCGAAACCGTGAGCGTGGCGCCCGACGACAGCAGCAGCGCCGTGTTGATGGTCGGCACCGGCCACGGCTGCATCGACTTGAAGGTCGACACGAGCGCTGCCGGGCCGTTGTTCGGCCACACCGCAGAGAAGTCCGGCCAGATCAGCTTGTAATCGAGGCTGCCGAGTTGATGCAGCGCGATTTCACGCGCGTAGAACAGCGCGCCGAAGAACGCACCGAAGAACATCACTTCGGAGAAGATGAACCAGCTCATGCTCCAGCGGTACGACTTGTCGACATTCTTGCCGTACATGCCGCCTTCCGACTCGGCGATCGCGTCGCCGAACCAGTGCCACAACGTAAAGAGCAGCCACAACAAACCGACGACCACGCCGATCGGCGCCCAGTCATGTTCGTTGATCCAGGCCGCCAGCGATCCGAGCATGACCAGCAACCCAACCGCGGCGCTGATCGGATGCCGCGACGGATGCGGTACGAAATAGTACGGGCTCTCGTTTTGACCGCTCATTCTTGATTCTCCACTTCAGTCCAGTTGTTCCGGAATCTCCGGCTGTATCTTCGGCGGCGCGTCGATACCGCACCGCTTCACTCTAATTCGTGGGCTTTGCTTCGCCCTGCACCAATGCGCGCGCCTGCCGTTTCAACCTACTACGGCGCGCACGACCAGGATCAACACGCCGATGAAAACGGCCGCACAGATCAACGCCGCGGCAATCACATGCAGCGGGTTCAGCTGCGCCGCATCCGCTTCCAGATCGCGGCGCTTGCGCACGCCGAAAAACGACCAGAACACGGCACGCATCGACTGGCCAAAACTGCTCTTGCGCGGGCTGCCGCCGTTATTGCTCATCTCGTCTCGTCTTCTTTCACCTGCGGCAAACGCCGTCAGGCGGGATTGGCGGTGGTTGCCGCCGTATTGGCCGGAGGCGCTGCGCTTCCGGCCTTCGCCGCGGCCGGCGTATTCAATTCAAAGAACGTGTACGACAACGTGATCGTTTTCACATCCTTCGGCAACTTCGGATCGACCACGAACACCACCGGCATCCGCTTCGTCTGATTCGCGGTCAATGTTTGCTGCGTAAAGCAAAAACATTCGATCTTCTTGAAGTACTCGGTCGCCTGCTTCGGTGCGTAGCTCGGAATGGCCTGCGCCTGAATCGTGCGCGCCTGTTCGTTGCTGACCTCGTACATCACCGTCGTCACTTCGCCCGGATGCACGTCGAGGCTGCGCTGCTCCGGCTTGAAACCCAGCGGGCCGCGCGCGTTCGCATCGAATTCGATCGAAATCGTGCGGCTCATGTCGACCTGCGTATTCTTCGCCTCGCGCGCCGTGGCATCACGCTGCACGAGGTTGTTGATGCCGGTGATCTGGCAGATCGCGCGGTACATCGGCACCAGCGCAAAACCGAAACCGAACATCATCAACGCGACCACGAACAGCTTGATCAGCATCGAACGGTTAAAAGAGCGGTCGGCCTGAGCCGGCGGTTGCGTCGACATCTCAATCCTCAACAAACCTGCAAACGGACTTCAACCGCCGCGTCAGGAGAACCACCCCTGATGGATGATGACGCTCGCAAAAAATATCGCTGCGATGGCGAACATCACAAGACCAATCCGCCTGTTGCTCGCGCGAATCTGTTCCGGCGTACGTCTTTCCTGTGGATTGCGCGTCATGCTCGAGCTTCTGAATACTTTTGTGACTACACGGCGAAAGCCGCCGTTGCGGCTGCCGGCTCCGATAGCGGCGATCTATCCACGCCGCCGCCGGAACCGGCTATCTCGCTGACGGCGATTATTCGACTGTCGGCGGGTTTTCGAACGTGTGGAACGGAGCCGGGCTCGGCACGGTCCACTCAAGGCCCGTTGCGCCATCCCACGGCTTGTCGCCGGCCTTTTCGTGCTCGCCGCCGCCACGGTAGGCCGGCAATGCAACCGCGAACAGGAAGTAGACCTGCGCCAGACCGAAACCGAACGCGCCGATCGAGATGACCTGGTTCCAGTCGGTGAACTGCGCCGGGTAGTCAGCGTAACGACGCGGCATGCCTGCGAGACCGACGAAGTGCATCGGCAGGAACGCGAGGTTGAAGAAGAACATCGACGCCCAGAAGTGGATCTTGCCGCGCGTTTCGTTGTACATCCAGCCGGTCCACTTCGGCGCCCAGTAGTACCACCCGGAGAACAGCGCGAAGAGCGAGCCCGCCACCAGCACGTAGTGGAAGTGCGCCACCACGAAGTAAGTACCGTGATACTGGATGTCGAGCGGCGCCATGGCGAGCATCAGGCCCGACAGGCCGCCGAACGTGAACACCAGCAGGAAGCCGACCGCGAACAGCATAGGCGTTTCGAAGCTCAGCGAACCGCGCCACATCGTCGCGACCCAGTTGAACACCTTCACACCCGTGGGCACCGCAATCAGCATCGTGGCGTACATGAAGAACAGCTGGCCCGTCACCGGCATGCCGGTAGCGAACATGTGATGCGCCCAAACCATGAACGACAGAATCGCGATCGACGAGGTTGCGTACACCATTGAGCTATAGCCGAACAGCGGCTTGCGCGAGAACGCCGGGATCACCTGCGACACGATCCCGAACGCCGGCAAGATCATGATGTACACCTCGGGGTGCCCGAAGAACCAGAAAATATGCTGGTACATGACCGGGTCGCCGCCACCGGCCGCGTTGAAGAACGACGTGCCGAAGTGACGGTCGAACAGCACCATGGTGATCGCGCCTGCGAGAACCGGCATCACGGCAATCAGCAGGTAAGCGGTGATCAGCCACGTCCAGACGAACATCGGCATCTTCATCAGCGTGAGGCCGGGCGCGCGCATGTTCAGGATCGTCACGACGATGTTGATCCCGCCCATGAT
>DASPZL010000532.1:0-8367 GCA_035636295.1 Paraburkholderia sp. | reverse complement strand
CCGGACTGGTCGCGATCATCAGCCGTTCGATGGACAACGCGTCGTTCCTGAGCTGGGGCTGGCGTCTGCCGTTTCTGTTTAGCGTCGTGCTGGTGCTGATCGCGCTGTGGATCCGCTCGAGCATGGAAGAATCGAAGGAGTTCGTCGAAAAAGTCGGCGAGCACGGCGAGCACAGCGTGCGGCTGCCGATCGTGGAAGCACTGCTGCGGCATCCGAAGGCGTTCCTGCTGATCATCGCGCTGCGGCTTGCCGAACTGTTCACCATGTATATCGTGACGGCGTTCGCGCTGAACTACTCGACGGCGAATCTGCACATGCCGCGCGAATTCTTTCTCACGATCGGCCTGCTGGTGGGCGGGCTGAGCTGCGTGACGATTCCGTGCTTTGCCTGGCTCGCGGACCGCTTCGGCCGCCGCCGCGTGTATATCGTCGGCGCGCTGGTCGGCATGTTCAGCGCGGTGCCGTTCTTTCTCGCGCTGGAAGCACGCTCGACCGTGTGGATCGTGGTCTTCGCCGTGATGCTCGCCAATATCGCGCACGACATGGTGGTCAGCGTTCAGCAACCGATGTTCACCGAACTGTTCGGCACCGAGTATCGCTATAGCGGCGCGGGGGTGGGCTATCAGGTGGCGAGCGTGGTCGGCGGCGGCTTCACGCCGTTTATCGCGGTGGCGCTGGTCAGCTTTGCCGGCGGCTCGTGGCACCCGGTCGCCGCTTATCTGGCGATCGGCTGCCTGATCTCGGTGCTCGTGGCGGCAAAGATGAAAACCGGACGCACGATAGCCTGATTCCCGGCAATCCATCATTGACGATGACGGGCCGGCGTGGCGAAGGGGCCACGGCCGGCCCGTTTTGTTCTGGGCGCAGGATTTCCTTTTCTTACCGCTTTCGGGCGGTGTCGCTCGACCCCGTCACCCCGTCATATAGGAATGCGCCGTTTTCCTGGAATCTGCAGCTCAGGTCACCTTCTGCTCCACCTTTCATCCCCCGGGCACATTCGCTAGCTAGCTCGCTCCGCAACTTTCACGCCGCTTTGCCGCAATTCGATCCATCCCGGTCATATTTCGCCAGATTAATGCCTTATGCATCTTCATCTCATATTGCCAAGGCTGGCTACGCGTCCTATCGTTCGACCCAGCAGGTCTCAGCCCGAGTTCTTGCACGCCATATGAAATCAAAACGCATATATCCGCGGCGCGCAAACCTGCAATTTTTAGGCGATGGCACCTAAAGCATTTCGCATTAAACGCCGATAACAAAGCATTCGTCACACCGGAGACCGACCATGAGCAGCATCATTGAGCCGAGCGGGAATTCAGGCTCTGCCCCCTTCTTTTCCAAAGAGGCCACCGTTGCCAAGCCGGACTTTTCGCGCTGGATGGTTCCGCCCGCGGCCCTCGCCGTCCACCTCTGTATCGGCCAGGCCTACGCGTTTTCCGTGTTCAACGGCCCGCTGACCAAGGTTATCGGCATTACGCAATCCGCCGCCGATGACTGGTCGCTGACGTCGCTCGGCTGGATCTTTTCGCTGGCGATCGTATTCCTGGGCTTGTCGGCGGCCTTTGCCGGCAAGTGGCTCGAGCACGTCGGCCCGCGCCGCACGATGTTCACCGCGGCATGCTGCTTCGGCGGCGGCTTTCTCATTTCCGCGCTCGGGGTGTATCTGCATCAGATCGTGCTGCTCTATCTCGGCTACGGCGTGATCGGCGGAATCGGGCTTGGGCTCGGTTATGTGTCGCCGGTGTCGACGTTGATCCGCTGGTTCCCGGACCGCCGCGGCATGGCGACCGGCATGGCGATCATGGGCTTCGGCGGCGGCGCGATGATTGCCGCGCCTTTGTCGGTGGCGCTGATGAACCATTTCCGCAGCGCGACCAGCATCGGCGTGGCGGAAACGTTCGTCGTGCTCGGCATCGCGTATTTCATCTCGATGTCGATCGGCGCGCTCGCGATCCGCGTGCCGCCCGCCGACTGGAAGCCGGCCGGCTGGACGCCGCCCGCGACCCAGCAGAAGAAGATGATTTCGCACAATCACGTGCATATCGATCAGGCGTTGAAGACGCCGCAGTTCTATCTGATCTGGCTGGTGCTGTTCCTGAACGTGACGGCCGGCATCGGCATTCTCGGCCAGGCTTCGGTGATGATTCAGGAGAGCTTCAAGGACACGGTGACGGCAGCCGCGGCGGCTGGTTTTGTCGGCCTGCTCTCGCTGTTCAATATGAGCGGCCGTTTTGTGTGGGCCTCGGCTTCCGACTGGATCGGCCGTAAGAACACCTACTTCATCTTCTTCGCGCTCGGCGCCGTGCTGTACTACCTCGTGCCCGGCTTCGCGGCTTCCGGCCAGATCGCGCTGTTCGTGCTCGCCTACTGCGTGATTCTGTCGATGTACGGCGGCGGCTTTTCGACGGTGCCCGCGTATCTCGCGGACATGTTCGGCACCGCGTTCGTCGGCGGCATTCACGGCCGCCTGTTGACCGCATGGGCCGCGGCAGGCGTCGCGGGTCCGGTGCTGGTGAACTACATCCGTGCGTACCAGGTGTCGCAAGGCGTAGCGAAGGCGGACGCCTACACGATGACGATCCACATCATGGTCGTGCTGCTGGTGATCGGCTTCGTCTGCAACCTGCTGGTCAAGCGTGTGGAAGACAAGCATCACATGACTGACGCTCAACTCGCCAAAGGCGCCTAAGGAGACCCACATGTCGACCATTCAAGCAGTGCATCCGACCAACAAGGTCAAGCTCGCCGTCTTCTGGCTGTATGTGACGCTCCCGTTGGCATGGGGCGTGTTCAATACGCTTTCACAAGCGATGAAGCTGTTCAAGTAGCCGTACCCGGCACCCCGCGCGCGCAAACGGCGGGGTGCCTGCGGCGAGCGTGACTCGCCGCCTGCCTGGCGGCGCATTTCAAATGCGCCGAAACGTATCCTGCATGTGATCCGTATGCGGCCCTCGTTCAGATTTTCTCGAACAGCACATCCTGTGCGCCTTCCCACAGCACCCTGGTGCCGAGTTCACGCAGTTTTTCCTTGCCTTCGACGATAGTCAGGAAGTGATTGCCCGCGAGTTGCCCCATCTTGCTCGCGAAGCAGCACGACCCGTACGCGATCAGGATCTCCGTTTCGCTGAAGCCGCCAGGATAGAACAGGATGTCGCCAACCGACGGATGGCTCGTGTGATTCTCGAAGCCGACCGCGGCGCCGTCGTTCTCGAGCTTGAAGTCGCCGAGCGGCACCCAGCAGCCTTCGCCGCTCCAGCGCACGTGAATGATCTTCTGACGGTACGGCAGCAGCTTCAGGAAGGCGGCCACGGTTTGCGACGCGTCGGGATGCGTTTCGGCGATAAAAACGTGGCCGCAGGAGGTGATTCGGAGTCGGGTCATCGCTAAGTGTCCGGTGTGGCGGTATGGCCGGTTGAAATGGAACGGTCGGTCGGGCGCCCGTTGGGACCAGCCGCGGGCGTGTGGATAAGCGCATTATTCTGTCGTCCGATGCAAGGCTTAGACAGGTACAGTTGCCGCGCGCGCGGTCGGGCCAGTTGGGCCAGCGGCAGCGACAACGCGAAAGACGGCTGAAACCGCGGCACGGCATGGCCATGCCAGGTCTGGCTGCAGCGCCGTCACGAAAGTTCGTAGTTTGCAAGCCGCGCAATGCGCCGCACACTGCGAGATGTGCGTGATTCCCGCCAGAGCGGCGCTTTGCGCCTTGATGGCAAAGCATAAGCCGACGGCAAGACACAGCGAGTGCGGTGAGGTGCGTGCGGCGGCGCAGCATCGCCGGTGCCGCGAAGGAGACATAGGCAGACCCGTATATGTCGGCAACCGCGGGCAACTGCCGGTGGCTGCCGCCGAGACATTGCCCGCCGGTCAACCGGCCACTTCCAGCCGGCAATCCGTACTTCAGCCGCGCAGCCGGTAGGCAAGCGGCGTCACGCCGTAGCCACGCTTGAACTGCACGGAGAAATGACTGGCACTCTCGAAACCAACTGCAATCGCAACCTGCAGCACTGTCTGATCGGTGGCGCGCAAGCGCCTCGCCGCTTCCTCGAGCCTCAAGCGCGTGACGAACTGGTGGGGCGTTTCTCCGGTCTCGCGGCGAAACACGCGCGCAAAATGAAAACTGCTTAGTCCGGCCTGCGCGGCCAGTTCGCTGATCGCCAGATCGGCGGCAAGATTCGCGCGGATGTAGTCGGTCACGCGGCGGATGCGGCGCGGCACCAGCCTTTCGGGCTGCCGCGCGGGCGTGGCAGCCTGTGTTTGCCAGCCGCGCGAGTAATGCTGCAGCAGGTGCGCGGCGAGCGCGTGAACCAGCGCGTCCACGTAGAGACGCGCATCGGCCGGATCGGCCGCGGCGCGGTGCAATGCGTCGATCATCGCGGCGACCAGCGGATCCTTGAAATGCATGGCGTCGCCGAGCGACAGCTCGCGCGAGCCGTCGAGCTCCATCTGATCGGCGACGCTGTCGATCAGGCCGCGCTCGATATGCAAATGGACGGTCGACAGCGGCTCATCGCTGGTCGAACGCCAGCGCCACGCGATCGGCGCGGGCGGCACGAACCAGACGTCGCCCACGCGCAGGTCGGCGCTCTCCCAGCGCCCGTCCAGGTTGCGCTCGAGATGCTCGGCGCCGCTGCCGAGCGTCATCAGCGTGAGGTCCTGCAAGCCGGGCGCCTCCAGCAGTTCCTGCTCGTCCGGTTCGAGATACGAGCGCAGCACCAGGTGCCGCCACGGGCGATCCACGCTCGATACCAGTTTCTGGCCGGCCAGATAGCGGTCGTAGGCGAACGTCGTTGTCAGCTTTGGAATTCGTGCCATCGCGTCCATTCCCAGGGAGGTGCCGTATGCAGATGAGAAAACACTGCCACAGCCGCATTGCCGGCCTGCTGTCAGCGCAAGATCCCAAAAATGATAGCAAGGAACCGGCTACCGTAATTTTTGGAAATAGCTAATCATTCAGGTTGTCTTCCTTCATGCGTTTTGAACGCCGGAGCTACCGTTTCATGGAACACGAATGCGATACGCTGCCGCACTGGCTGACCGGCTCGCCGCAAGGCGAAGCCGGGCAGGCATCGGTGGCTTACAACTCAGCGGTGACCGCGCAACCGGCTTACCCGGCCGGCACGCGGCAACGCGAGAAATCAGCCCACGCGGCTGAAGCATCCAGGGCACCCAACCGTACCGCGACAGGCATGGCGCCCGCGGGTTTCCTCACGCTCTTCACCGAGGAGGAGATCGGCACGCCCTCACCCTCGCCCGCCGCGCGGCGGGCCGCGCCGGTCATCAGTCCGCTGGTGCGTTTCGGCAGCGCGCAGGACCGCATCGAATTCGTGCGGCGGCGCATCAAGCAGCTCGGCTTCGACTCGTTCAGCTATTCAGCCACGCGCACCACCGCGCATCACAAGACGATGTTCGTGCTGACCAGCTACGAGTCGCAGGCGTGGCTCACGCGTTATTTCCGCGAGCGCTATTTCGAGCTCGACCCGCGCGTGGCGCTGGCGTCGCCGACCGGCATGCCGTTCCTCTGGACCACGGCCGAGATGCGCGCCGACCTGCCGCGCGCGCAACTGCGCAGCGAACGGCTCGGCGGCCTGATCGACATGCTGGAGGCGAACGGCCGCAAAAGCGGGATCCTCACGCAGATGCCGCTGCCCGAGCCGGAACTGAGCGCGAGCCTGTGCTTCAACTCGGAAATCGGCAACCCGCGCTGGATGACCGAATCGATCGTGGCCGAAACGTTGATGTTCGCGCACACGATCCACGAATTCATCTGGACGCATGCAAAGAGCGTGATCGGCATCGCGCCCGCGCAGCAGCCGCGCGTCGCGCTGAGCGAATTGCAGCATGCGGTGCTGAAGGCGGTCGTGCAAGGGCAGCGCGACAAGGAAATCGCCTATTTTCTCGGCTTGTCGCCGCATAACGTCGATTACCATCTGCGGCGCCTGCGGCAGTTGTTCAACGTGCGCAACCGCGTGCAACTGATCAATGTCGCGCAGGCGTACGTGTCATAGCCGATGAAGAATGACGTGACGGCGGGCGCCGTCACGTCGGTTCGCTCGCTCACGCAGTCACGGGCGGACATGCGGGCACGAACCGCTTCACGCGCCACCTCAACTCTTGAGCCGGTATCCGGTCTTGAATATCCACGCGACGATCAGCAGAAACACCGCCAGAAACAGCGCGGTCATGCCGAGGCTCACCTCGACGTTCACATCGGCGAGTCCATAGAAGCTCCAGCGAAATCCGCTAACCAGATAAACGATCGGATTGAGCAGCGTCACCGCCCGCCAGAACGGCGGCAGCATATTCACCGCATAGAAGCTTCCGCCGAGAAACGTGAGCGGCGTGATGATCAGGAGCGGCACGAGCTGCAGCTTCTCGAAGCTATCCGCCCATATGCCGATGATGAAACCGAGCAGACTGAACGTGACGGCAGTGAGCACCAGAAACAGGATCATCCAGAACGGGTGCTGTACTTGCAGCGGCACGAACAGACCCGCGGTGGCGAGAATGATCAGCCCGAGCAGAATCGATTTAGTGGCCGCCGCGCCCACATAGCTCACGACGATTTCCAGATACGACACCGGCGCCGACAACAACTCGTAGATCGTGCCGGTAAAGCGCGGAAAGTAAATCCCGAACGACGCATTCGAAATGCTTTGCGACAGCAGCGACAACATGATCAAACCCGGCACGATGAACGCGCCGTAGCTAATGCCGTCCACTTCCTTGATGCGCGAACCGATCGCCGCGCCGAACACGACGAAGTAAAGCGACGTGGAGATCACCGGCGCGATGATGCTCTGCATCAGCGTGCGCCAGGTGCGCGCCATCTCGAACTTATAGATCGCGCGAATTGCGTAGATATTCATTGATTACCTCGGAGCAGACTGACGAAGATGTCTTCGAGCGAGCTTTGCGTCGTATGCAGGTCCTTGAAGCGGATGCCGGCGTCGTCGAGTGCCTTGAGCAGCGCGATGATGTCGGTTCGCCCGCCGTCGCCTTCGTACGTGTAGATCAACTCGTTGCCGCCCTTCGCGACGTCCAGCCCGTAGCCGGCCAACGCGGGCGGCAACTCCGCGAGCGAACTCTCGAGCTGCAGCGTGAGCTGCTTCTTGCCGAGCTTGCGCATCAACTCCGTCTTCTCTTCGACCAGCATGATCTCGCCCGCGTTGATCACGCCGATGCGGTCGGCCATCTCCTCCGCTTCGTCGATGTAGTGCGTGGTGAGGATGATCGTCACGCCGCTCGCGGCGAGCGAGCGCACCAGCTTCCACATGTCGCGCCGCAATTCCACGTCCACGCCGGCGGTGGGTTCGTCGAGGAACAGCACGCGCGGTTCGTGCGAGAGCGCCTTGGCGATCAGCACGCGGCGCTTCATGCCGCCCGACAGCGTGACGAGCTTGTTGTCCTTCTTGTCCCACAGCGACAGCGATTTCAGCACCTTCTCGATGTGCGCCGGATTCGGCGGTCTGCCGAACAAACCGCGGCTGAACGAGACGGTCGCCCAGACGGACTCGAACGCGTCGGTGGTCAGTTCCTGCGGCACGAGGCCGATCATTGCGCGGGCGGCACGGTAGTCGGAGATAATGCCGTGACCGTTCACGCGCACCGTGCCCTCCGTGGCATTCACGATGCCGCAGACAATGCTGATCAGCGTGGTTTTACCTGCGCCGTTCGGCCCGAGCAGCGCGAAAATTTCGCCGCGGCGGATATCGAGCGTGACGTTTTTCAGCGCCTTGAAGCCGGACGCATAGCTCTTCGACAGCTTCGAAATTTCAATGATGTTTTGCATGGCCGTGAAGATAGCAGAAAGCGGCATATCGTTCGCAGATGGCCGGGATTGCAACGAGCCCGCGTGGCCGCCAAGCGCGACGAGAACGCGACGGGAACACGGCTTGCAGCGCTTTCCGGCCAGATCCAGCAAGACCCCGGAGGCCGCCATGACCGATCCCGATCCTTTTAATCTGCAGCGTTTCATCGATGCCCAGGATCCGCTGTTCGAAACGGTGACGGCCGAGCTCGCGGCCGGCAAAAAACGCACGCACTGGATGTGGTTCGTGTTTCCGCAAATCCAGGAATTGGGCCATAGCGAGATGGCGCGCCGGTACGCGATTTCATCGGTGGATGAGGCGCGTGCCTACCTCGAACATCCCTTGCTCGGCGAGCGTTTGCTGGTGCTTACGCAGATCGTGAACACGCTCGAAGGCCGCTCGGTAGAGCAGATTTTCGGTTACCCCGACGACCTGAAATTCCATTCATCGATGACGCTCTTTGCCCACGCCGCGCGCGACAAGGCCCCATTTGAAACGGCCCTGAACACGTATTTCGGCGGGGAGCCAGATCCGGGGACGGTCGCGCGGTTGACCTGAG
>DASPZL010000531.1:0-11869 GCA_035636295.1 Paraburkholderia sp. | reverse complement strand
TCGCGTTCGTGCTCGTGTCGTCCGATCCGCCGCTGATGCTGTTCGGCCTCTTCGTGCTCTACGGTCTGTCGGGCTATGTGTTTTGGGGCTATCAGGTGCTGCGGGGCAGGGCGAATCCGGCTCGGTCGGTAACGGGAGACTAGGTCGGCGCGCGCAGCCTTGCGTGTGTCGGCAAGATGAAAAACGGCGGCCTTCGAGCCGCCGTTTTTGTTGGCGCGAACCGCCTCCGGGGCCGTCTGGACGCAGGTATGACGCCAATTGCACGGCGGTGGGAATGCCGCTATAGTCGTTGGATGATGCGTTCACGCTCCCCGCTCAATCGAAACGCGAGTCCCGTAATGCGAACGGCAGTGAACCGCTGCGAGCCGGCATGCCGCGAGGCGTGCTGAAGCCGGCGCGTTTTTCACGCTGACATCGCGCTGATCGTTTTCACTCTCCTGTGATATCGCGTCGCCAGCGGTGGCGCCAACGCCGAATTCCACTATCTCATTCCCACAATTGACCGACTCCCGAGGAGCCCAGACATGTCCGACAAACTGATCATATTCGACACGACCTTGCGTGACGGCGAACAATCGCCCGGCGCGTCGATGACGAAGGAAGAAAAAATCCGGATCGCGAAACAACTGGAACGGATGAAAGTGGACGTGATCGAGGCGGGCTTCGCGGCCAGTTCGAACGGCGACTTCGATTCGATCCAGACGATCGCGGGCCTCATCAAGGACAGCACGATCTGCTCGCTCGCCCGCGCGAACGACAAGGACATTCAGCGCGCCGCCGACGCGCTCAAGCCGGCTGATCATTTCCGCATCCACACGTTCATCGCAACGTCGCCGCTGCATATGGAAAAGAAGCTGCGCATGACGCCGGACCAGGTGTTCGAGCAGGCGAAGCTGGCGGTGCGTTTCGCCCGCAAATTCACGGACGACGTCGAGTTCTCGCCGGAAGACGGCAGCCGCTCCGAGATGGATTTTCTGTGCCGCGTGCTCGAAGCGGTGATCGCCGAAGGCGCGACCACCATCAACATCGCGGATACGGTCGGCTACGGCGTGCCGGAACTGTACGGCCAACTGGTGAAGACGCTGCGTGAACGCATTCCGAACTCGCATAAGGCGGTGTTCTCGGTGCATTGCCATAACGACCTCGGCATGGCGGTGGCGAACTCGCTGGCCGGCGTGCAGATTGGCGGCGCGCGTCAGGTGGAATGCACGATCAACGGTCTCGGCGAGCGCGCGGGCAACACGTCGCTCGAGGAAATCGTGATGGCGGTGAAAACGCGCAAGGATTACTTCGGTCTCGAACTCGGTCTCGATACGACGCAGATCGTGCCGGCTTCCAAGCTGGTGTCGCAGATCACCGGTTTCGTCGTGCAGCCGAACAAGGCGGTGGTCGGGGCGAACGCGTTCGCGCATGCGTCGGGCATCCATCAGGACGGCGTGCTGAAGGCGCGCGACACGTACGAGATCATGCGTGCCGAAGACGTGGGCTGGAGCGCGAACAAGATCGTGCTCGGCAAGCTGTCGGGCCGCAATGCGTTCAAGCAGCGTCTGCAGGAACTCGGCATCGCGCTCGACAGCGAAGGCGAATTGAACACTGCGTTCGCGCGCTTCAAGGAACTGGCCGACCGCAAGTCGGAAATATTCGACGAGGACATCATCGCGATCGTCACCGAAGAGTCGGCTGAAGCGCAGGAGAAGGAGCACTACAAGTTCCTGTCGCTGTCGCAGCATTCGGAAACCGGCGAGCAGCCGCACGCGAAGATCGTGTTCTCGGTCGAAGGCAAGGAAGTGACCGGTGAAGCGCGCGGCAACGGTCCGGTGGACGCCACGCTCAATGCGATCGAAACGGAAGTGGGCAGCGGTTCTGAGCTGCTGCTGTACTCGGTGAACGCGATTACCACCGGCACGCAGGCGCAGGGCGAAGTGACCGTGCGCCTGTCGAAGAGCGGGCGTATCGTCAACGGCGTGGGCACCGATCCGGATATCGTCGCGGCTTCCGCGAAGGCGTATATCTCGGCGCTCAACAAGCTGTATTCGAACGTGGATAAATTGAATCCGCAACGTTCGGAGTGAGGTTGCAGCGGCGCGTGGACTGCGCGCCCGCTGATTCGTATCGAACAAAGCCCTATGCCTTCAAAAAAGGCGCGGGGCTTTTTATTTCAGGGCGCTTTGTTTTCGTGTGCTCCGTGCCCGAAAAGCAAGGGGCTTGATCTTTTTTGCAGCGCCCGTTTTTCACGCGCCTCGTGCTTTCGAGATCACGAGGCGTCCTGCTTTTGCCGCGCGGTGTGTCGCGGATCTCGCGCGTTACTCCGTCGCCGCGCGCCGCATCGACCACCCGCGTGCCGCGCGGGCCTGCGCCTGAACCTGATGCCGCACTTCCACGGCGATCCCGCGCGGCGGCGCTTCGGCAACGAACGTGTCGAGCAGGTCGCGCACATCGTGATCGACGAAATCGGCGCGCGTCGCGTCGACGATCAAGGTTGCGCCATCGGGAATCTGCTGCAGATAGTGCTTGAGCGGCACCTTGCCGAGAAACGACACGTCCTTGCGAAACGACAGCAGATAGTGATCGCCGTGTTGCGCGAGCACGATCGGGCTGCGCAGGTTCGCATACAGCGCGAGCAGCACGCTGCACAGAACGCCGAGGACGATGCCGATCAGCAGATCGGTCGCGAGCACGCCGGCCAGCG
Source organism: Paraburkholderia sp. (assembly GCA_035636295.1). Classification (GTDB taxonomy): domain Bacteria; phylum Pseudomonadota; class Gammaproteobacteria; order Burkholderiales; family Burkholderiaceae; genus Paraburkholderia. The sequence continues at coordinate 9,180 of DASPZL010000531.1, read as the reverse complement.
TGACGATGAACGGCGCAAACGGCGCGAACCCTTGCCTCGCGACGGCGACGAACAGCGACGGCTTGGCGAGCTTCAGTCCCGTGAAGATCAGGATCGCCGCAAGGCAGGCAAGCGGAATCAGATTGATGACGCTGGTGAGCGCAAACACGCTGACCAGCAGCAATACGCCGTGAATGATCGCCGAGAGCCGGCTCTGCGCGCCCGCATGCACATTGGCCGAGCTGCGCACGATCACCGACGTGATCGGCAGGCCGCCGATCGCGCCGGCGATCAGATTGCCCACTCCTTGCGCCTTCAGTTCGCGATCCGGCGCCGCCGGGCGTCGTTCGGGATCGATCTGTTCGACTGCTTCGAGGCTCAACAGGGTTTCAAGACTTGCAACGATCGCCAGCGTGATGGCCACGCGCCATACATCGGGATTGACGAGTTGCGCGAAGTGCGGCCCGAAGTCGGCCCATTCGAGCGCGACCTGCAACGCGGCGAACGATTCGAGCGGCGGCAGCGCGACGCGATGTTCGGCGGGTGGCGCAAGCGACGGCGCGAGCAGGCTGAGCAGCAACGTCGCGCCGATGCCCAGCAGAACCACCGCGAGCGGCGCGGGCACGAGACGCACCACGGCGAAGCGGCGCATCGCGCGGGTTTCCCAGCCGACCAGAATCGCCAGCGACAGCAACGTGATCACGCAGGCCGCGAGCGAGATCGTGCCGAACGGCGTCATGACCGTGCCGGCGGCCGCCTGCACGGCGGCTTGCGAGCCGGCCGACGCGTGCGTGCCGAAGAGGCCAAGCGCAAGCGGGAACTGCTTGACGATCAGCAATATGCCGATCGCCGCGAGCATGCCCTTGATGACCGGCGACGGCACATACGCGGCAAACCGGCCGGCCTTGAGCATGCCGAAGCCGAACTGGATCACGCCGGAGAGCAGCACGGCCGCGAGGAACGCGGAGAAGCCGCCGAGCTGCGCGATCCCGTCGACGACGATCACGACGAGGCCCGCCGCCGGGCCGCTCACGCTCAATCGCGAGCCGCTCAGTACGGCGACCACCAGTCCGCCGACGATGCCCGACACGAGCCCGGCGAACGGCTCGACGCCCGACGCATTGGCGATGCCGAGACACAGCGGTAGCGCCACGAGAAATACGACCGTGCCCGCAAGCAGGTCGCGCTGAAACGTAGAGAAGAAAGCTCGAAGGTTCATGGTGTCCGTGCGGTAATAGGGTGGAGCCCGGCGCGCCCCGAAGTTCGACGCGGCACCGGTGCGGAAGAGGCTGCGTACCCCGCGTATTACGCGGCGCTATGTGCGGCTGTCATGCAGGTCATCGCATCGTCGGCTTCGTAGCCGGATGTGAGCACCTTGATGCGGCCATCCTCGAGCGCGAAGATCCAGCCGTGCACGAGCGGCGCGGCGTCGGCTTGCCGCACGATCGGGCTCGCTCGCAACTGGCGGACCTGTTCGAGCACGTTCAGTTCGGCGAGGCGGTCGATACGCTCACGCTCGTTCGTATGCGCATCCAACTCTTCGCGATGCGTTCCGGCCAGCGCGCAGAGCGGCGCGATCCGCCGGTTCACGTGCGGCAGGCTCGGCTCCGGCGGCAGCAGCGAGGCACGCACGCCGCCGCATCCGTAGTGTCCGCAGACGATAACGTGGCCGACCTTCAGGACTCGCACGGCGTATTCGAGGACGCTCGCGGAGTTGTCGTCGTCGGGATGAAAAAGGTTGGCGATGTTGCGGTGGACGAACAGGTCGCCCGGCTCGCAATGCGTGATGGTTTCGGCGGGCACGCGGCTGTCAGAGCAGCCGATCCACAGCACATGCGGATTCTGGCCCCGCACCAGATCACGGAAAAACTGAGGGTTGCGCGCGGCGGTTTCATGCGCCCATGCGACGTTGGCGACCAGCAGGCGTTTGGGACGGTTCATCGGTTGGCGGCTCCGTAAGTGGGGCGCATTGATTCGACGCCGGGTCCGCGGCTGCGCTCGTGGCAACGCCGGGAATGGGCAGGCGCCGATTCAATGCTTACGAAAGCCTTTCTATCAAAAAAATAATTCTCTGTGCGCGAAATAAAATTCGTCGCCATGCGCAATAAATAAAAAAAAGCCGCCTGAGAAGGCGGCATTCGTAGATGCATGCGTGGTGGGTTAAAGCGGGTTCACGCGGACGCTCAGAACAGGCTGCGGCGATCCGGATCGTGCAACGGATCCGGCGTTTTCTGCGTGAGCCGCACGATGCCCTGCTCGTCGAAATAAAAGCTGTACATCATGTACCAGACGTTGTCTTCCAGATAGCGATAGGTCCAGACCTCGCGCTTCATCAACGGGAAGTAGGCGGTTTCGACCGGGCGGCCGAAGTTCACCAGCACGTCGCTCTTGGTCCACTTGCCGATTTCCGCCCGATAGAACTCGTTGGGCTGAAGCACCTGGCGCACGTTGACGATCTTGCCGGACGCGTCGATGTCGGCGGCGGTGGTGGTTTCGCCCATGGGCTGCGTTGGCCACATGAGCCGTTTGCCGCCGTTCGGCAAGTCGTAGCTCTCGCGCGGCGGGCCGAGGCGCGCGACGATGGTCGACGCGTCCGCCCCTTGCTGAAATTGCTGCCAGGGCTGCGCGCAGCCGGCGAGCGCCAACGCGCTCAGGCAGACGAGCGCGGCGCGGCGCACACGTCCGGCGGCCGTCGCTCCGATCGAGTCCGCCGTGAAATGGTGGCGGTTGAACATGTATTCCTCCGATGGCGTTTGTGTGGCGGTTTTTATCATCGAGACGCATTATTTTGACACGTGCCGCGGCAAAAGATTGGCACATCGTCCAGCGCCGCCCGGTAAGCACGATAACGGATTCGCCGGCTTGCTTATTCCGTCTTGCACGCCCTATGATCCGCGCTTCGACGATTCGAGCGGGGGCAATCAGATGGCGAAGTGGCAACGGGCGGCAGCGGCGCTGGCAGCGATGACGATGGTTGCCGCGGCTTACGCCGCGGGCGAAACGGCGGCGAGTCCTGCAGGCAACCCGGCAAGCAAGCCCACGGGTGCGCCGATCCAGCTGGCGCTGATCGAAGGCATGTCCGGCCCGTTCGCGAACGCGGGCGCGGCGGTCGAGCGCAACCTGCGCTTCGGCGTCGAACAGGTGAATGCGCATGGCGGCGTGAAGTTTGCTGACGGCGCGCATCCGTTCGAACTGGTGGTATTCGACAGCAAAGGCAGCAGCGAAGAGGCGCTCACGCAACTGCGCGCGGCCGCGGACCGCCACATCGGCTACATCATGCAAGGCAACAGCTCGGCGGTCGCCGCCGCGCTGATCGGCGCGATCGACAAGCAGAACAGCCGCGAGCCGGGCAACCGCGAACTGTTCCTCAATTATTCCGCCGACGACCCCGCGTTGACCAATGCCAATTGCAGCTTCTGGCACTTCCGCTTCGACGCGCATGCGGGCATGCGCATGGACGCGCTGGCCGACGTGATCCAGCGCGACAAGGCGGTGAAGAAGGTTTATCTGCTGAACCAGGATTACAGCTTCGGTCACGACGTGAGCAGCCTCGCGCGTTCGACGCTGGCGGCGAAGCGCCCGGACATCTCGGTGGTCGGCGACGAATTCCATCCGATCGGACGCGTGAAGGACTTCGCGCCGTACATCGCGAAGATCCGCGCGAGCGGGGCGGACGCGGTCGTCACCGGCAACTGGGGCAACGACCTGACGCTGCTCGTCAAGGCGGCGAGGGAGCAGGGGCTCGACACGAAGTTCTACACGTTCTACGGCAACAGTCTCGGCGCGCCTGCCGCGCTGGGCGACGCCGGGGTCGGGCACGTGCTCGCGGTCGCCGACTGGCATCCGAACGCGGGCGGCGCGGCCTCCGACGCCTGGTACGCCGCGTTTCGAGCCCGTTTCCCGGCCGCGCGGGACGACTATCCGGTGCTGCGCATGCCGTTGATGATCGAAACCCTGGCCGCCGCGATGAACCGCGCCGGTAGCGCCGACCCGACGGCCGTCGCCCGGGCGCTAGAAGGGATCAGGTTCGACAACGGTTTCCACGCATCGTGGATGCGCGCGGACGACCATCAATTGATCCAGCCCCTTTACGTGATGGAAATGGACAAAGCCGGCAAGCCGGGCGTGCATTTCGATAACGAAGGTTCCGGTTACGGTTTCCGTACGGTGCTCGCGTTGCCAGCCGAGCGCACCGTGCCGCCGACCGTCTGCAAGATGAAACGGCCGTAAGGCCTCGCGCCGGCAACGGCGGAAAGTCCATGATCCGGCCCGGCACAGCGGGGTTCGCGGCCGGATTGGCCTGTGCTACAATACGCGTCCCGTAGTTGGTACAGCGTTGTAGTAGTGGTTGCGATTCGGTTGTGATTCGCACACGGGTAACCCACGGCACGGCCTTTCTTCCGTGACCGCCTGTCTAGTTCTCAAGGAAATCGACATGTCCGCAGTTGAAACAAGCAAGAAGTCCGAAGTCGTTGCGCAATTCGCACGCGCAGCTAACGACACCGGCTCCCCCGAAGTCCAGGTCGCGCTGCTCACGACCCGCATCAACGAACTGACCGTTCACTTCAAGGCACACGCGAAAGATCACCACAGCCGCCGCGGTCTGCTGCGCATGGTGAGCCGCCGTCGTAAGCTGCTCGACTACCTGAAGGGTAAGGACGCGGATCGTTACCGCGCGCTCATCGAGAAGCTGGGTCTGCGCAAGTAATCGGCCGGTCGTTCAGCAAGATGCCTGTGTCAGTTCCACTGATGCAGGCATTTTGTTTTTGCACGGTGCGCTTCATGTGACGCGCGCCCTCCGTTCTCCGCGGTAGCGTGCTGATTCATGCGGCGGGGAACAGAAAAAAGTAGTAAAAAAAGCAGCAAAAAGAGAAACATGGCCGGGCTTCAGGGCGGAGCTTTGTGTCATTCCAGCGGTTCGCGCGCGTACTTAACGTAGAGCGTGGTTCTCTGGAATGGCATAACACTACTCTTCCCATGCGGCGCCGGTCCTGGCGTTGCCGCGCCGCTTCTGGTCCGCGTGGCATAACGATGAGGAAAAGCAATGACTATGTTCAATAAGATCGTCAAAGAGTTTAAGTGGGGACAACATAACGTTCGTCTCGAGACGGGCGAAATCGCTCGCCAGGCGAGCGGCGCGGTGATCGTCGACGTCGAAGACACCGTCGTGCTGGCTACCGTGGTCGGTGCCAAGACGGCCAAGCCGGGCCAGGACTTCTTCCCGCTGACCGTCGACTACCTCGAAAAGACCTACGCCGCCGGCAAGATCCCGGGTGGCTTCTTCCGCCGCGAAGGCCGTCCGTCGGAAGGCGAAACGCTGATCTCGCGCCTGATCGACCGCCCGCTGCGTCCGCTGTTCCCGGAAGGCTACTACAACGAAGTCCAGGTCGTGATCCACGTCCTGTCGCTGAACCCCGAAATTCCCGCCGACATCCCCGCGCTGATCGGCGCGTCGGCGGCGCTCGCCGTCTCCGGCCTGCCGTTCAACGGCCCGGTCGGCGCGGCACGCGTGGCCTACATCAACAACGAATACGTGTTGAACCCGACGCGTCCGCAAATGAAAGAATCGGCGCTCGACCTGATCGTCGCCGGTACGGAACGCGCGGTGCTGATGGTGGAATCGGAAGCGCAGCAACTGAGCGAAGAAGTGATGCTCGGCGGCGTGGTGTTCGGTCATGAACAAATGCAGATCGCGATCGACGCGATCCACGAACTGGTTCGCGAAGGTGGCAAGCCGGAATGGGACTGGAAGCCGGCCGCGAAGAACGAGCCGCTGATCGCACGCGTGACGGAACTGGCGCAAGCCGACCTGCTCGCCGCTTACCAACTGCGCGACAAGCAAGCCCGTTCGACCAAGCTGAAGGAAGTCTACGCAGCCACGTCGGCGAAGCTGGAAGAAGACGCCGCGGCAGGCGGCACGGTGGCGGCCGACAAGGCGACCGTCGGCAACGTGCTGTTCGACATCGAAGCGAAGATTGTCCGTACGCAGATCCTGAACGGCGAGCCGCGTATCGACGGCCGCGACACGCGTACCGTGCGCTCGATCGAAATCCGCACCGGCGTGTTGCCGCGTACGCACGGCTCGGCGTTGTTCACGCGTGGCGAAACGCAGGCACTGGTGGTTGCGACGCTCGGCACCAAGGGCGACGAGCAGAACATCGACGCGCTCGAAGGCGAGTACCGCGAACGCTTCATGCTCCACTACAACATGCCTCCGTTCGCGACCGGCGAAACGGGCCGCGTCGGTTCGCCGAAGCGCCGTGAAATCGGTCACGGGCGTCTCGCCAAGCGCGCGCTGGCTGCGTGCCTGCCGAGCGCCGACGAATTCGGCTACTCGATTCGCGTCGTGTCGGAAATCACGGAATCGAACGGTTCCTCGTCGATGGCTTCGGTGTGCGGCGGCTGCCTCGCGTTGATGGATGCCGGCGTGCCGATGAAGGCGCACGTCGCCGGCATCGCGATGGGCCTGATTCTCGAAGGCAACAAGTTCGCCGTGCTGACCGACATCCTCGGCGATGAAGATCACCTCGGCGACATGGACTTCAAGGTGGCGGGGACGGAACAAGGCGTGACCGCGCTGCAGATGGACATCAAGATCCAGGGCATCACCAAGGAAATCATGCAGGTCGCCCTCGCGCAAGCGAAGGAAGGCCGCATGCACATTCTCGGCAAGATGACCTCGGCTGTATCGGGCGCGAACACGCAACTGTCGGAGTTCGCACCGCGCATGATCACCATCAAGATCAATCCGGAGAAGATCCGCGACGTGATCGGCAAGGGTGGTTCGGTGATCCGCGCGCTGACCGAGGAAACCGGCACGACGATCGATATTTCGGACGACGGCGTCGTCACCATCGCCAGCACGAGCAGCGAAGGAATGGCCGAAGCGAAGAAGCGTATCGAGAACATCACGCTGGAAGTCGAGGTGGGCCAGGTGTACGAAGGCACCGTGCTCAAGCTGCTCGATTTCGGCGCGATCGTGAACATCCTGCCGGGCAAGGACGGTCTGCTGCATATTTCCGAAATCGCCAACGAGCGTATCAAGGACATCAACGACTACCTGAAGGACGGCCAGCAAGTGAAGGTCAAGGTCATCCAGACGGACGAAAAGGGCCGCGTGCGTTTGTCGGCCAAGGCGTTGCTGAACGACGCCGCATCGGGCGCGCCGCAAGGCGAACCCACGCCGCAGTAATGCGGTAGCGGGACGACGGCCGGCAGCGCGATGCGCGCCGGCCGTTTTTCATGCAGGGTGCAGGGTGGATTGCGTTGCGCGCCGGTGCAGCCGCGCATGCGAACGGGCACAAGCGGGTACTCTGTTTGCATGGAGCGGTTCGTCGAAGGTCAGACGATTCGTGTCCGTAGGCAGGCAGCGGGTGTGCAACGCAATCCAATCTTGGAGTTGACGCAGATGAAAGCGATCGAAATCACCGAATTCGGTGCGCCGGAAGTCCTGAAGCTGGCGGAGCGGCCGACGCCGCAGCTCAAAGCGGGCGAGGTGCTGATCAAGGTAGCGGCTTCGGGCATCAACCGGCCGGACGTGTTCCAGCGCAAAGGCGGTTATGCGCCGCCGCCGGGCGCTTCGGACCTGCCGGGGCTGGAGGTGGCGGGCGAAATCGTCGGCGGCGCGATTGACGAGAAGAACAACCCGTTCGGCCTGAAAATCGGCGATCGCGTGTGCGCGTTGCTAGCTGGCGGCGGCTACGCGGAATATGCGGCTGCACCGTTGCCGCAGTGTCTGCCGGTGCCCGCGGGCTTGTCGGATGTCGAGGCGGCGTCGCTGCCGGAGACGTTCTTCACTGTGTGGAGCAATGTCTTCGATCGCGCGCAGCTCGGCAAGGGCGAGGGCGGCGCGAACGAAACGCTGCTGGTGCAGGGCGGCTCGAGCGGCATCGGCGTGACGGCGATCCAGATCGCGCATGCGCTCGGCTTTCGCGTGTTCGCCACCGCCGGCTCGGACGAGAAATGCCGCGCGTGTGAAGCGCTCGGCGCTGAGCGCGCGATCAACTACAAGACCGAGGATTTCGTCGAGGTCATCAAGTCGCTCACGAACGACCGCGGCGTCGACGTGGTTCTCGACATGGTGGCCGGCGGCTACGTGTCGCGCGAGCTGACGGCATTGGCCGACGGCGGGCGCATCGTGCTGATCGCATTGCTGGGCGGCGCGAAGGCGGAGCTGAACCTGAACGAAGTGTTGCGCCGCCGCTTGACGGTGACCGGGTCGACGCTGCGTCCGCGGCCGATCGAATTCAAGGCGCGGATCGCCGCGCAACTGAAAGAGCGCGTGTGGCCGCACCTCGAGGAAGGCCGCATCAAGCCCGTGGTGCATCGGGTGTTTCCGGCGGCCCAGGCGGCCGAGGCGCATACCCTGATGGAGAGCAGCACGCACGTCGGCAAGATCGTGCTGACTTGGGGTCAGGACGCTTGACACTGTCGGTTTGACCCGATCCACCCCACGCAGTAAAATTGCGCGTTTTGCGCACGCCGCATGAAACCGAAAGGCGGACTGTAAGCGCAAACAAAGTTCGCCGCCAAGCCAAGACGAGACGATGTCGAAACAACGAGCCAAACTGGTAGTCGGTAACTGGAAGATGCACGGGCGCCTCGCGGACAACGCAACGCTGTTGCAGGCGGTGGCGCAAGGCGCGGGCGAATTGGCGGCTGGCGTGCGCGTCGGCGTTTGCGTGCCGTGTCCGTATCTCCCGCAGACCCAATTGCTGCTGGAAGGCAGCCGGGTCGCGTGGGGCGTGCAGGACGTCTCCGCGTTCACGCACGGCGCCTATACCGGCGAAGTCGCCGCGACCATGGTGACGGATTTCGGCGCCACGTTCGCGATCGTCGGGCACTCGGAACGCCGTGCCTACCATCAGGAAAGCGCCGAGCTGGTTGCGGTGAAGACGCAGCGCGCGCTGGAAGCGGGTTTGACGCCGATCGTCTGCGTCGGTGAAACGCTCGAAGAGCGCGAAGCCGGTTCGACCGAGCAGGTAGTCGGCGCGCAGCTAGGCGTAGTGCTGGCAAAACTGTCGGAGCAGGAGGCGGCGCGTATCGTCGTCGCCTATGAGCCGGTCTGGGCGATCGGCACCGGCAAGAGCGCTACCTCGGAACAGGCGCAAGCGGTTCATGCGTTCCTGCGCTCGCGTGTCGCGGCGAAGGGCAAAGCGGCAGCGGATGTGCCGCTGTTGTACGGTGGCAGCGTGAAGCCGG
>DASPZL010000530.1:0-4222 GCA_035636295.1 Paraburkholderia sp. | reverse complement strand
GGCGTTCAGCGGATTTTCGACGATCTCCTCGCACGCGAACGCAACGCCCGGCGAGTACGCCAGCGCGAGGTCGCGCTGGTTGATCATCTGCTTGGTGGGAGCGATCGCGATCTTCCCTGGGGTGGGAAACTCGTGGTAATCGAGGGCGGCTTCGCGGAGTTTGCTATTGACGGGAGTCGACATAAGGCGGGCTTCGAAGTGCGGATTAGAATAGATGTTCGACGGCATTGTAGCCCCAATCGCCGGCTGGATCCCTTCAATACGGGTACAACTGCCGCGACTGAAACATAGCGAAAGACCGACGCGGCGTGCTTCGGGGCGAGCGCGAGCCGGACTCGAGCGGCCCGCGAGTCGAGCGTCGAGCCGTGGCATCTTCGTCTAATGCGCGCCGCCGGCGGCTTCTTGCGACACTTTTTCTGACACTTTTCGCGGCCCCTATCTCTCACCCATCACCACCCATGCTCTCCGAGTTTTCGCTGATCGACCGTTTCTTCGCCCGCCGCGCCGCGGCCCGACCGTCCGACGTCGCGGCCGGCACGCTCGGCATCGGCGACGACTGCGCGCTGCTCGCGCCCCGCGCCGGCGAGATGCTGGCGATATCGACGGACATGCTGGTGGAAGGCCGCCACTTCTTTCCCGATATCGATCCCGAGGCGCTGGGGCACAAGGCGCTCGCGGTGAACCTGTCGGACCTCGCCGCGATGGGCGCGCACCCGCAAGCGTTCACGCTGGCGTTCTCCCTGCCGAAAGCGGACGAAGCATGGCTCGCGGCGTTCAGCGAAGGACTGTTCACGCTGGCCGAACGCTACGGTTGCGAGTTGATCGGCGGCGACACGACCGGCGGCCCGTTGAACCTGTGCATCACCGTGTTCGGCAGCGTGCCGCCGCGCATGGCGCTGCGCCGCGACGCCGCGCGGCCGGGCGACGATATCTGGATTTCCGGCACGCTCGGCGATGCGCGCGCCGGGCTTGGCGTGCAGCGGGGCGAATGGTCCGCCGATGCCGGCGACGCTGCGACGTTTCGCCACGCCCTCGAACGCCCGGAGCCGCGGATCGCGCTCGGTCTCGCGCTGCGCGGCATCGCGCACGCGGCGCTCGATCTGTCGGACGGACTCGCCGGCGATCTGCTGCACATCCTCGAACGCTCGAACCTGCGGGCCACAGTCGATGCCGACGCCGTGCCGCGTTCCGCCGCGCTGCGCCGCCTGTCGCCCGAGATCCAGCGGCGCTGCACGCTCGCGGGCGGCGACGATTACGAACTGTGCTTCACCGCGCCGCCCGCCGCGCGCGCCTCGATGGAAGCCGCCGGCCGCGCGGCGGGCGTGCCGGTCACCCGCATCGGTACAATAAGCGCTCTTCATACGGCGGCCGACCGCCCGGCGATCGACTGGTGTGATGCCGCCGGCGCGCCGCTCACTCTGACGTTGCAAGGCTTCGATCACTTTCATGCAGACTGATCACCCGCTCGGCCCCGCCGACGATCTCACCGGCGGCGAGCCGCCCAACGCGCCCGACCCGCGCGCGCCGCGTCCGCAGCCGCGCCGCGCCACCGCGCGTTTCATGCTGTCGCATCCGCTGCACATTCTGTCGCTCGGTTTCGGCAGCGGCTTGTCGCCCGTCGCGCCGGGAACGATCGGCACGCTGTTCGCATGGGCCTCGTTCGCGGTATTGAGCCGCTATCTGACCGTGATCGAGTGGGGTGTGCTGATCGCCGCCGGCTTTGTCGGCGGCATCGCGATTTGCGGTTTTACCGCGAGGAGGCTCGGCACCGACGATCCGTCGCCGGTCGTGTGGGACGAAATCGTCGCGTTCTGGCTCGTGCTGCTGATGGTCACGCCCGTCACGCTGACCGGCCAGTTCTGGGCCTTCATCGTGTTCCGCTTCTTCGACATGGTGAAACCGCCGCCGATCAGTTATTTCGACCGCCGTCTGAAAGGTGGTTTTGGCATCATGTTCGACGACCTGGTCGCCGCGTTTTTCACGCTGCTCGTGATCGCGCTCTGGCGCATGTCGGTTTAACCGCGCTGCCCGGCGGCGGCCGTTCCGCCGCCGGGCTCCAACGCCAGCCCCTGTTTTTCGGATTGACGACGCCATGCCTACCGATTCCGTGGTCCATCAGCTCGCGATCCGCGTGAGCAACCGCCTGCGCGACGGGCGCCTGCTGCTCGTCACCGCCGAATCCTGCACGGGCGGCATGGTGGCGACCGCGATCACCGATATTTCCGGCAGCAGCGGCTGGTTCGAGCGCGGCTTCGTCACGTATTCGAATCAGGCGAAGTGCGAAATGATCGGTGTGCCGGCCGATCTCATCGAGAAGCACGGCGCGGTCAGCGAACAGGTCGCGCGCGCGATGGCCGAGGGCGCGCTGCGCAACAGCCGCGCGCAGGTCGCGCTGTCGATTACCGGCGTCGCCGGCCCCGGCGGCGGCACGGCGGCGAAGCCGGTCGGCATGGTGTCGTTCGGCTGGAGCAACCGGCTGCATACGTCGGTGGAAACGAAAATCTTCAAGGGCGATCGCGAACAGATCCGCGTGCAGGCCGCCGCGCATTCGTTGCGCGGCATACTCGCCTTGCTCGACGAGCGCGAACATTAACTTTCGCTGGAATATCGCAACCGATGCCTGATCCTGATTCGCACGCAGCCAAAGACGAACTGATCCGCCGCTTCGATCTGAAGCCGCATCCTGAAGGCGGATTCTTTAGCGAGACGTATCGGTCGGCACAACGCGTGTCCCGTGACGGCGACTCGGCGCAGGCACGGTCGGCGTCGACCGCGATCTATTACCTGCTGTGCGACGGCGCGCATTCGGCGTGGCATCGGATCAAGTCCGACGAGGTCTGGCATTTTTATGCCGGCGAGCCGTTGAACGTTCACGTACTCGACGAAACGGGCACGCTGGTGACGCACCGGTTGGGCAATGCGCTGACGCATCCGGATGCCGTGTTTCAGGCCGTGGTGCCGGCGGGCTTGTGGTTCGCCGCGGAATGCGCCGATCCGTCGACGTTTGCGCTGGTGGGCTGCACGGTGGCGCCGGGATTTGAATTCAGCGAGTTCGAACTGGCGGATGTCGGCGCGTTGAAGGCGCGGCATCCGCGGCATGCGGCGTTTATCGAGCGGCTCGGGCCGGGGACCGCGTCGGGCTGAAGCGCGTTGAGTAGCATTGAATAGCCTTGAATCGGTCGGGCCCGATTCTCAAGCCGGCCCGCGCCCAATCCGTTCAAGATGTCGCAATCAACGACAGCCGTTCATTACCGAAACGCATTGATCCTGTCGCGCGTTTGCATCGCGGCGTTCGCCGCGGCCTCGGCGAAATCGTCGTCTTTGCCCGCATAAATGATCGCGCGCGACGAGTTGATCAACATGCCCGTACCGTTCGCCGTGCGTCCGGCATTGACCGTCGCCTCGACATCGCCGCCTTGCGCGCCGATGCCCGGAATCAGCAGCGGCATGTCGCCGACAATCCCGCGCACCACTTCGATTTCCTTCGGGAAAGTCGCGCCGACCACCAGACCCAGCTGGCCGCTCGCGTTCCACTTATCCGCCGCGAGTTGCGCGACGACCTGATACAGCGGACGGCCGCCCGTCTCCAGAAATTGCAGGTCCGAGCCGCCCGCGTTCGAAGTGCGGCACAACACGATCACGCCCTTGCCTTCGTGCTCCAGATACGGCTCGATCGAATCGAAACCCATGTACGGATTCACCGTCACCGCATCCGCCTGATAGCGCTCGAACGCCTCGCGCGCGTACTGTTCGGCGGTGCTGCCGATGTCGCCGCGCTTCGCGTCCAGGATCACCGGCAGGCCCGGATGATTCGCATGAATGTGAGCGATCAGCTGCTCGAGCTGGTCTTCCGCGCGATGGGCCGCGAAGTACGCGATTTGCGGCTTGAACGACGACGCATACGGCGCGGTGGCATCGACGATCGTGCGGCAGAAGTCGAAGATCGCGTCGGAACGGCCCGCGAGTGCGCCCGGAAATTTGCCGGGCTCGGGATCGAGGCCAACGCACAGCAGCGAGTGGGTGCGCTGCCAGGCGTCGTTGAGTGTCTGGATGAAATTGGACATGGAAGGTCTCGCGGCGAGCCGATTGCGGAAAGAGGCGCGTATTTTACCCGTCCTGCGCGGCGGGCCGCGCAGGGGCATGTCGGGCCCGCCGAGTCGCGGCGGGTAGCGCCCGGTCCACGACGGGACCGTGCCAATACGATTCGCGCTCAACCGGTCCC
>DASPZL010000529.1:0-17218 GCA_035636295.1 Paraburkholderia sp. | reverse complement strand
GGCAAATCCTGGCAGGCGCTCGGCTATCCGTTCGCGACGCTCACGCCTTCCTATGCCGCGGCGATCGGGGCATCGGGCGACCGGCCCGCCGCGCTCGCGCAACTGATCGGCCTGATCGCCAACGACGGCAACAAGGTGCCGACCGAAAGCCTCACGCAACTGGACTTCGCGAAAGACACGCCGTACGAGACGCATTTCAAGCGTGCGGCGGCGGCGCCGCAACAGCAGTTGTCGCCGGAAATCGCGGCGGTGATGAAGGTGCTGTTGCGTGACGTCGTGTCGGGCGGCACGGCCCGGCGTCTCGCGCAAGGCATGACCTTCCCCGATGGTCAGACGCTTCAGGTATATGGCAAGACGGGCACCGGCGATCAGCGCTTCAATGTGTTCGCCAAAGGCGCGCGGCTGATCGAGTCGCGCAAGGTGAACCGCAGCGCGACCTTCGTGTTCGTGATGGGTGATCGTTTCTACGGCACGCTGACCGCGTGGGTGCATGAACCGTATGCGGCTCATTACGATTTCACGAGCGCGCTGTCGGTGCAATTGCTGAAGTCGATCGCGCCGGCGTTGCAGCCGTTGCTGGACAATCCGCCGGCCGAAACCGCGACGATAACGAAGGTGGCCGCGCATTGAGCGGGTCATTGAAGCAAAGGGGCAATCACTACTTGAGAACGTTGCTGTGTGAGGCCGATGCGTCGTAAAACAGACCACGCCTGATAGCGGCTAATAAACCGCTTCCACGGCGGGCTTGAGGAACAGCTCATGCATCGGCGCGAAATGCGCGTATAGCGGCAGAATGGCGCCGCCCATTGCTCGCGCGTCCGCGCCGATGGTGCCTTCCAATAGTTGCGGACGCACCATGCCTTCCCATTCGAATCGATCGAGAACACGCTCGGTACGGCGAATGATTTCCCGTACCAGTTGCCGGTCGAGTTCACCGTCGATCACCACTGCTTCGAGGTCGAGCAACGCGGCCGCATTGGTCAGCGCGTTGGCGATCGCGGGGCAGGCGGTATCGAGCCATTGCTCGGTGTGCCGCCACACCTCCGGCGACAACGCGCGATGATCGTGCGCGGCGGCGGGCGGTACGCCCGCATCGCTCAACAGCTGTTCCAGAACGAAGCCCGACGCCGCGTGCAGCAGTTGCCGCGCGGGTTTGCGCGCGCTGCCGTCGCGCAGCGGAATCGAGCCGACAGCCCCGGCGTTGTCGTGCGGCCCGCCATGCAAACGGCCGTCGATCACGAGGCCGCCGCCGATGAACGTGCCGACGAACAGATACAGAAAGTTGTGGATGCCGCGGCCCTGGCCCATCACGAGTTCGGCGGCGCAGGCGGCCGTGGTGTCTTTCGCGAACTCCACGGGCAAACCCGTCATGCCGGCAATGCGGCTGCGCAAATCGATCTCATGCCATGCACCGAGGGCATCGGGCGGCGCGCCGAGAAAGTCTCGCCAGCCGCCGAGCCACAAAGGCGCCGCAACGCCCACGCCGACCACTTTGCCCGCCTTCGCGCCGAGCGTTTGATTCACGCGCGCCAATCTGCTTTCGAGCGCGGGAAACAGTGTGCGGGGATCGGGATACGCATACTCGAACACATCGCGGCACACCACGCGGCCCGCGAAATCCATCGCCAGCACGTCGAGACTGCGGCGACCGACCTTGATGCCGATGGTGTACGCGCCGTCCGCGCGCAACGCGATCGGGACGGATGGCTGGCCGATCCTGCCGCGCACGCGCGCCTGCTTCTCGAGCAAACCGTCGTCGATCAAACGGTCGACGATCATCGACACCGTCTGCATCGACAGACGCGTCAGGCGGCCCACGTCGGCTTTCGGCAGCGGCCCATGCAAGCGGATCGCCTGCAACACGATCCGTTCGTTGAACTGCCGCATGCCGACCTGATTCGAGCCGACCGTGCGTTTGAGGGGCGAGCGCGTGCCGGTGGTATCCATCGTCGCGGGCCCGCTCAGCAGGATGCGCGCATCATGCAATCGCCTTGACGTCCGCTTCCTTCGCGCCCGTCATGATCGCCACGGCCTCGGACATGTGCACGTCTTTCGTATTGACGAGCGCGGCGCGCCGGCCGAGCCGCTGAATGTGGATGCGGTCGGCCACTTCGAACACGTGCGGCATGTTGTGGCTGATGAGGATCACCGGCAGGCCGCGATCACGCACGCGCCGGATCAGTTCGAGCACCATGTTGCCTTCCTTCACGCCGAGCGCGGCGGTGGGCTCGTCGAGAATCACCACGTGTCGCGCGAAGGCCGCGCTGCGCGCCACGGCCACGCCTTGCCGCTGACCGCCCGAAAGCGTTTCGACCGCCTGACGCATCGAACGGATGCCGATCTGCAGGTCCTTCATATGCGAGGTCGCTTCCTCCAGCATGCGGCGCTTGTCGATCATCTTGAAGATCGAGCCGCGCCAGCCGGGCTTCAGCAGTTCGCGGGCAAGGAACAGGTTTTCGGCGATGCTCATCGCGGGCGCGACCGCGAGTTCCTGGTACACGGTCTCGATGCCTTGCGCGCGAGCATCCAGCGGACTGCGGAATTTGACCGGTTTGCCGTCGAGCAGAATCTCGCCTTCATCGGGCACGGTGGCGCCGGAAAGCGCCTTGATCAGCGACGATTTCCCCGCGCCGTTGTCGCCGATCACGGCGAGAATCTCGCCGGGCAGCACTTCGAAATCGCAGCCGTCGAGCGCGGTGACGTTGCCGTAACGTTTGACGAGTCCGCGCGCTTGCAGAACGGGCATTGCGGCAGCAGCGGAAGTAGGTGTCGACATGACGTGCTCCTGTGTCGGCCTGAGTTAGCGCTTTAGCGCTTACTCAGGCCCCATGCAAGTAATTGCGGTCGGCCTGAGTTAGCGCTTTAGCGCTTACTCAGGCCCCATGCAAGATAGTTGAGGTTGAGTGCTCACCCGCGACGATGAGAGAGTTTGTCTGCCGCTACCGCGAGAATCACCAGCATGCCGGTGATCAACACCTGGTAGACCGAAGAAACGCCGATCAAGGTCAAGCCATTGCGGAACACACCGACGATCAACGCGCCGAGCAGCGTGCCGACAATCGAGCCACGCCCGCCGAACAGACTCGTGCCGCCGAGCACGACCGCCGTAATGCTGTCGAGGTTCTCGGTTTGCCCCGCCTGCGGATCGCCGACGCCGGTGCGCGACACCGACAGCAGCGCGGCAATGCCGTAGATCGCGCCGGCGAGCGAATACACGGTGAGCAGAATCTTCTGCGACGACAGGCCCATCAGCCGGGCGGCTTCGGCGTTATTGCCGAGCGCGTACAAGTGCCGGCCGGGGACCGTGTCGCGCAACACGAACCACGTTGCCAGATACATCAGCAACGTGAGCACCGTGCCGTACGTGACATCGGCGGGACCGAGCTTGAACGTGTTGCCGAAGAACATGATCGCATCGGGCAGGTTCGACACGCTCTCCGCATTCGAATAGATCTGCGTGAGCGCGAAAGCGATGTTCAGCGTCCCCAATGTGACGATGAACGCGGGCAACTTGATGCGCGTGATCAGCACGCCGTTGAGCGCGCCGAATAGCGTGCTCGCGGCGATGCCGCACAGAATCGCAAGGACGGGCGGCACGCCGAGCGTGACCGCGAATTTGGTCATGATGATCGAGCCGAACGCCATCACCATCCCGCATGACAGGTCGATGCCGCCGGTCAGCACGATCAGCGTCTGGCCGATTGCGATCACTGCGACCACCATGGTCTGTTGCAGGATCAACGAGAGATTCTGGAACGACAGAAAGCGGCTGCTCTGCGAAATGAAGAAGCCGCAGGCGAGTACCAGTGCGATCAGCGGGCCGATCTCGGCGAGCGACGGCAAACGATCGGTGAAATGGCGCGAGTGGCCGGCGGGCGCGGTAGGAGTCGACATGATGGATGTCCTCGATGCATGAGCGTGGCAGGCAGGCCAACGCGGTGAATCTGGCGGCCGGCCTTCCGGCGGCACGCATTTTTACGGCGGCCCAGCGCAGCGGGCCGCCCTACAGTGCGCGTTACTTGTTGCCCCAGCAGTTGTCCAGGCCGAACTTCGTATCCTTGCTGTCGACGCCGGACATCGGCTTATCAGTGATCAGCGTCACGCCCGTGTCCTGGTAGCCGGAGACTTTCTTGCCGGTCTTCGCATACTCGACGCCCGCCGTCACGCCGAGCGAGGCCATCTTCAGCGGATATTGCTGCGAAGTCGCGGCGATTGCGCCGGCCTTCACATTGCGCACGCCTTCACAGCCGCCGTCGATCGAGACGATCATCACGCTCTTGTCCTTGCCCGCCGCTTTAAGCGCGCGATAAGCGCCCGCCGCCGCGGGTTCGTTGATCGTGTAGACCACGTTGATCTCCGGCGACTTCTGCAGGCAGTTTTCCATCGCCGTTTGTCCCTTCGACTGATCGCCGCGCGTGTCCTGGCTGCAGACGACCGACGGATCGCCTTCCTTCACGCCGAAGCCTTCCAGGAAGCCGTTGTGACGCAGTACCCCGACCGATACGCCGGGCGCGAGATCGAGCGTGGCGATCTTCGCGGGTTTGCCGTTCAGCGCGGCTTTCGCGTATTTGCCGATCAGCACGCCGGCTTTGAAGTTGTCGGTGGCGAAGAGGGCGTCGGTGGCGTCTTGCGGATCGGTCGGCGTGTCGAGCGCGACCACCATCACGCCGGCGGCGCGCGCTTTCTTGATACTCGGCACGATCGCCTTGGTGTCGCTCGGCGTGATCAGAATCGCTTTGGCGCCGGCCGTCAGCATGTTTTCGATCGCGGTGACCTGGCTCGCGTTGTCGCCGTCGAACTTGCCGGCCGCGGTGATCAGCTTCGCGCCGTCTTTCGAGGCGGCTGCTTCGGCGCCCTGTTTCATCTTCACGAAGAACGGGTTGGTGTCGGTCTTGGTGATCAGGCCGACGACGGGCTGGTCGGCCGCCTGGCTGGCGCTCGCGCACCATACCGCCGATGCCGCCACGCACATCGACACGATTTTCCTGGCGACAGGATGCCTGCGGGAATTCAGATTCATGGGACGCTCCTCCGATTATTGGCAACGACGTTATGGACTGCTGGCGGTTGCGCACACGAACGCTGCGCGTTGACAACCTGGTTTGTGAATCTGCCGTGATGCCGGAGACCATTCGACGCCGGCCACCTAAATCACTTTGGTTGATTTAGTACAGCAGGCGCGGCGGCGCTCGTCAAGCAAACGATCTAAGTGGTCGCGGCAGCGCCGAAGCCCGCATGACGGCGGCGGGCCATATGCAGCGGGGCTTGGCGGGCGTGGTGCGGTGCAACCTCGAGCGCCGGGGCTTCGGGAAAGTCCTGGCTCAGTTGAAAGCTGTTTGTAGTTCGAACGGCCTTTTCTCGACGGCAAATGGTCTGCGTCGTGAAGGTATTCAGCGAAGCTTGAAGAGCGTGGATGGTTCCCCGGCGGCAACCTGATCCTGATATCGTGACAGTGCGCCTCGGGCGTGTTTACGAACCCGGCGGAGTGCTTGCCGCTTACGTCACCGCGAACGCGGCGCTCCTGTCGACGCTCGCACGACAAGCTGCGGCGCGGAAGAAATCAGCATCGGCACGTTTGCCGCGCCGCGACCCGCTTGCCCGTACGACGATTCGATCAACTCGCGCAACAGCGAGACCGCGAGTCCGGCGACTTCGACGGTGGGTACGGCCACCGTCGTCAGCGCGGGCCGCGACTCGCGCGCGAGCTGAATGTCGGTGATGCCGACCACTGACAGGTCACCCGGCACGTTCAGGCCGAGATCGGCGGCGGCGTGCATCGCGCCGAGCGCCGGCAGGTCGTTGGTCGCGAAGATCGCGGTGAGCTTCGGATCGGCTTCCAGCAGCGCGCGCGCCGCGGTGTAGCCGCCCTGGATCGTGTCGGGCGCGTGCTTGACGCGTCCCTTCGGCGCGCCGGCCGCACGCAGCGCATCGACAAAACCTTGATAGCGGGCCGCGTGAATGCCCGAGGCCTTGCTGCCGACAATCGCGCCGATCCGCCGATGCCCAAGTTCCAGCAGATGCGCGCCAGCCAACTCGCCCGCCAGCCGAAAATCGACCGCGACGCACGGCAGCCCCGGCGGTTCGTTGGGCCGCTCCCACATGCACAGCACCACCGGCGTGCCGCGCGCTTCGGTCGTATGCAGGTCCGCGAAGTCGAGGTTCGCATTCGTCACGAGCACGCCTTCGGAGAGCGTGCCGGCGATCTGGTCGAGATACGCGCGGCCGCTCAGCGGATCTTCGTTCGTATTGCAGATGATCACGAAGTGGCCACTCGTGCGCGCCGCGCGTTCGACGGCGAGCGCGAACTCCGGATAGAACGGATTGGCGATGCTCGATACCATCAAGGCGAGGGTCGGCGCGCGACCCTCGGCGAGCGCGCGGGCCGCGAGGTGAGGGCGGTAGCCGAGCGCTTCGACGGCATCGAGCACGCGCTGACGCGTTGTCTCGCCGACCCGGCCGCGATTGCGCAGCACGTTGGACACTGTGGCCGGGGTAACGCCGGCATGACGCGCGACTTCGCTGAGTGTGGGCATGGTATTTTCAATATTTGGGATGGGTGTCCGGCATTTGCATCGCGGGCGAAGGCGCGGCACCATCTCTCGCACAGACAAACGATATCGGAGACAGGCAGGCCCCCACGATCGCATGCGATCGATTTTTTTGGCCCTGCTGATTAAGCGCTTAATCTCCGACGTCGAGCCGATTAAATCACGGAGTCGATGCGATGGCGAGCATTTCGTTAAGAGGCGTGCAGAAGGCGTATGGCGACGGCGCGCCGGTGATCCGCGACGTCGATCTGGAGATCGGCGAGAACGAGTTCTGCGTGTTCCTCGGTCCGTCCGGCTGCGGCAAGTCCACCTTGCTGCGCATGATCGCAGGACTCGAAGACCTCACCGAAGGCGACCTCTCGATCGGCGGACGCATCGTCAACGAGGTGCCGTCGGCGCAGCGCGGCGTGGCGATGGTGTTCCAGAGCTACGCGCTGTTTCCGCACATGACCGTGTTCGAGAACATGGCGTTCGGCCTGAAGCTCGCCAAAACGCCTAAAGACGAAATCGACCGCAAGGTGCGGGAAGCCGCGCGCATTCTGCAACTGGAGGCACTGCTCGAGCGCAGGCCGAAGGCGCTGTCCGGCGGCCAGCGGCAGCGCGTGGCGATCGGCCGGGCCATCGTGCGCGAGCCGGGCGTGTTTCTGTTCGACGAACCGCTCTCCAATCTCGACGCAACGCTGCGCGGCCAGACCCGCATCGAAATCGCGCGGCTGCACAAGCAGTTCGCCACCGCCAGCGTCGTCTATGTGACGCACGATCAGATCGAAGCGATGACGCTCGCCGACAAGATCGTGCTGCTGCATGCGGGCAAGGACACCGAACGCTACGGCAGCATCGCGCAGATCGGCGCGCCGCTCGAGTTGTATCACCGTCCGCACAGCCGCTTTGTCGCGGGTTTCATCGGTTCGCCGCGCATGAACTTTCTGCCTGCGCGTGTGATGTCGATCGATCCGCAGGGCGTGACCGTCACGCTCGACCACACCGATGAAAACGTGCGTGTGCCGGTGAATGGTGAAGGACTTCAAACATCGCAGCCCGTCACGTTGGGCGTGCGCCCCGAACATCTGGAATTCATTGATGCCTCTTCTGCGACGCCAGACAACGCCGTATTGACCCGCACCGTCTCTCTCGTCGAACAACTCGGCGAACACAGCTATGTGCACCTCGATCAGCCCGGCGGCGCGGCGCTGATCGCCAAGGCGCCGGGCAACACGCGCCTCGCGCCGGGTGACCGCGCGCACTTGCGCGTGCCGCGCCACGCCAGTCATTTGTTTACCGAGGACGGCTTCGCGGCCGCTTCGCTCGAATCCGTCGAACACTACGCATAGAGGACATTCGGATGCGCCTTGGAGTCTGTTATTACCCGGAACACTGGCCGGAGTCGATGTGGGAAGACGACGCGCGCCGGATGAAAGCACTCGGCATCGAACAGGTGAGGATTGCAGAGTTTGCATGGAGCAGGATCGAGCCGACGCCTGGCGAATACGACTGGGGCTGGCTCGATCGCGCGATCGACGTGCTGGGCGCCGCCGGCCTGCAGGTCGTCATGTGCACGCCGACCGCGACGCCGCCCAAGTGGCTGATCGATCGCCATCCGGACATTCTGCCGGTCGGCGCGGACGGGCGTCCGCGTGCGTTTGGCTCGCGCCGTCATTATGATTTTTCTTCGCCGTCGTATTTCACCGCATCGCGGAATATCTGCACCGCGATTGCCGAGCGTTACGGCAAGCATCCGGCTGTCGGTTACTGGCAGACCGATAACGAATTCGGTTGCCATCACACGGTGGTCAGCTATTCGTCCGCGGCGGTGGCGCGCTTTCGTGAATGGCTGAAGGCACGTTATCAAACGGTCGACGCGCTGAACCGTGCGTGGGGCACCGTGTTCTGGAGCATGGAGTACCGGAGCTTCGACGAAATCGATGCACCCGTGGCGACCGTCACCGAAGCGCATCCGTCGCACCGGCTCGATTACCGGCGTTTCGCGTCCGACGAGGTTGCGCGCTACAACCGCATGCAGGTCGAGATCATCCGAGCGCATTCGCCGGGACGGCCCGTCGCACACAACTTCATGCAGCTCTTCACCGAGTTCGATCACTACAAGGTTGCGGCCGATCTCGATGTCGCGAGTTGGGACAGCTATCCGCTCGGCGCGCTCGAGGAGCAATGGTTCGCGCCGGACGTCAAGGCGCGCTGGCTGCGCAGCGGGCATCCCGACTTCGCGTCGTTCAATCACGATGTATACCGCGGCATGTCGAAGCTGCCGTTCTGGGTGATGGAGCAGCAGCCGGGTCCGGTGAACTGGGCGCTGTGGAATCCGGCGCCGCTGCCGGGCATGGTGCGCTTGTGGAGTTGGGAAGCGTTCGCGCACGGCGCGGGTTGCGTGTCGTATTTCCGCTGGCGTCAGGCGCCGTTCGCTCAGGAGCAGATGCATGCGGGGTTGAACACACCCGACAACCGGCTCGATGTCGGCGGCAACGAGGCCGCTCAAGTCGCTAACGAGATTCGCACGGTGCTCGCGGCGAACGCCGATGCCAACGCGGCGATTCGCTCGAAGGTCGCGCTCGTCTACGACTATGAAGCGAAGTGGCTGTTCGAGATTCATCCGCAGGGCGCCGACTTTCACTATCCGCGTTTCGCCTTCGAGTATTACTCGGCGCTGCGCGCGCTCGGACTCGATGTCGATGTCGTGCCGGTCGATGCGCCGCTCGACGGTTACCGTCTGATCGTCGTGCCGCCGCTGCCGGTCGTGCCGGATGATTTCGCCACGCGGCTGGCAAGTTCCGGCGCGCAAGTCGTGCTCGGTCCGCGCACCGGTTCGAAGACCCACGATTTGCAGATTCCGGCGAACCTGCCGCCTGGCGCGCTTGCCTCGGTGTTGCCGTTGCGCGTGTGGCGCGTCGAGTCGATGCGGCCGAATGTGACCGAAGCGGTGCGGCTTGCCGACAGCAACGACCCGAGCAGGGACGACGGTTTCGCGCGTCACTGGCGTGATTTCATCGACAGCGACGCGACGGCTTCGTTCGACGTGCGCGCCCGTTTTGCCGACGGCCATCCCGCGTATGTGCGAAGCGGCGC
Organism: Paraburkholderia sp.; assembly: GCA_035636295.1. Classification (GTDB taxonomy): domain Bacteria; phylum Pseudomonadota; class Gammaproteobacteria; order Burkholderiales; family Burkholderiaceae; genus Paraburkholderia. Next base: position 7,592 of record DASPZL010000529.1, on the reverse strand, counting down.
GTTTCATTATCTGGCGAGCCTGTTCGACGATCCGCTCACGGTGCGACTATTCTCGCGCATCGCTCAGGAAGCAGGCCTTGTTACGCTGTCTCTCGGCGAGAGCGTGCGGATCAGCCGGCGCGGCGCGCTGACCTACGTGTTCAACTACGGCGACGACGCGCACACGCTCACCGATGTGGACGACAACGCTTTTGTGATTGGCTCACGCGTTGTTGAACCGCAAAGCGTCGCCGTCTATCGATCGAATTGATGAGCTAGCCGAAGCATTCCATGCAGCACCGACAACGACGCAAAAATCAACGCATAAAGGAGACAGGCAGGATGAAACTGAAACCACGCAGGATTCTGTTGGCACTCGCGCTGGCCGCGGCGGCGGCTGGAACGTCCGTCGTCAGCACGGCGCAGGCCGGCACGCTCGCCATGAATATCGCGTTCAAGGGCGCGAGCCAGCGCGCGGTCTGGCAGTCGACGATCGACGAGTTCAAGAAGGGGCACCCCGGCATCGACGTGAAGGTGTCGTTCATCGACGAAGAAGCGTACAAGGTCCAGTTGCCCGGCTGGCTCTCCACCGTCGCGCCCGATATCGTCAACTGGCATGACGGCGAGCGCATGGCGTATTACGCGCAGCGCGGGCTGTTCGAAGACTTGAGCGGCGACTGGGCGAAGAACGGCTGGAACGACATGTATGCGTCGACGAAGGAAGCGTCATCGTATAAAGGCAAGCAGTACGCCGCGCCGACCGTGTATTACTCGTGGGGCATGTTCTATCGCAAGGACTTGTTCCAGAAGGTCGGCATTGCCGGCGAACCGAAAACGTGGGATCAGTTTCTCGAGGACTGCAAGAAGCTGAAGGCGGCGGGCATTACGCCGATCGCGGTGGCGGGGCGAGATGCATGGACGCTCGCCGGCTGGTTCGACTACCTCGACCTGCGCCTGAACGGCAACGCGTTCCATCAGAAGCTGATGGCGGGCGAGATTGCCTACACCGATCCGCGCGTGAAGAAGGTCTACACGACGTGGAAACAATTGATCGACGCCGGCTATTTCATCGACAATTCGCTTTCCTACGATCTGGATTCGGTGCAGCCGTTCCTGTTCCAGGGCAAGGCCGCGATGATGCTGATGGGCACGTTCATCACCGCTGGCTTTCCGCCGAGCGTGAAGCCGGAGATGGGCTACTTCCAGTTCCCGATCATCGACGAGAAAGTGCCGACCGCCGAAGATGGGCCGGTCGAATCGCTGCACATTCCGTCGAAGGCGAAGAACAAGGCGGACGCGCACACATTCCTCGCTTTCGTCGAGACGCCTGAAATCGGCGCGAAGCTGGCCGCCGGGCTCGGCTCGCTGTCGGCGAACAGCAAGTCGCCCGAGCCGGAAGATCCGATTTCGAAGATCGGCTTCCAGATTCTTGCGAACACGAAGGGCGGCATTGCGCAGTTCTACGATCGCGATATGACCAAGGAAATGGCCGATGAAGGGATGAAGGGGATGCAGCAGTTCATCTCCGATCCTTTGAAGCTCGACGGTGTGCTCGCACAACTCGAACAGACGCGCAAGCGGATCTACAAGAAGTAAGCGGTGGCGGCCTTGGGCCGCCGTCCGCTACGTTCGATCGGGAGAATGATCGTGTCGCATTCCGTCACCCGTCAACCAATTGGCGGTCCTGCCGATTCCGGGAGCGCCGGCCTGCCCGCACCCGGCGGTGCATTACGCGGCGGGCCGCCTGCCGCGGCGCGGCGGCGCGGTCCGTCTCCGACCGCGCGGCGGCAGCGGCGAGCCGCTTTCCTGTTCCTCGCGCCGGCCTGCGTGATGGTAGCGATCTATGTGGTGTGGCCGATCCTGTCCACTATCCGGTTGAGCTTTTTCAACTGGGACGGCATGACCGAGCCGTCTTTCGTCGGCCTCGCGAACTATGCGGAACTGTTTCATGCGCAGACGTTCTATACGGCGCTCAAGAACAACCTTATCTGGCTGCTGCTGTTCCTGCTCGCGCCGCCGATGGGGCTCGCCGTCGCGCTGTATCTGAACCAGGCGGTGGCGGGCATCCGCATCGTCAAGTCGCTGTTCTTCGCGCCGTTCGTGTTGTCGGGCGTGGTGGTCGGTTTGATTTTCTCATGGTTTTACGACCCGACTTTCGGACTGCTCGCGCTCATTCTCGGGCACGGCGTGCCAGTGCTTGGCGATCCTCACTATGCAACCTTCGGTATCGTATTCGCGGCGCTGTGGCCCCAAACGGCCTATTGCATGATTCTTTACCTGACCGGTCTCACTTCGTTGAACGCCGAGCAGATCGAGGCCGCACGCATGGAAGGCGCGCGCGGCTGGTCGATGCTGTGGCACGTGATCCTGCCGCAATTGCGGCCGACCACGTTCATGGCGATCGTCGTCACCGTGATCGGCGCGTTGCGTAGCTTCGATCTGATCTCCGTGATGACCGGCGGCGGCCCGTTCGAAAGTTCGACCGTGCTCGCGTATTACATGTACGACCAGGCGATCAAGTATTACCACATCGGCTATTCGGCGGCGGTGGCGGTTGTGCTGTTCGGCATCATGCTGGTGTACATCGTTTATCACTTGCGCCGCATGCTGCGCGCCGAGCAATAAGGAGCCGACCATGTTTCCGATATCGATCGACAAATGGAAACCGGTGTCGCGCCGCGTATACAAACTGACGTTGCCGATCGCGCTGCTGATCTGGCTGCTGCCGATGATCGCGGTGCTCGTGACGTCGGTGCGCTCCACCGAGGAACTGAGCGAGGGCAACTATTGGGGCTGGCCGAAGCACTTCGCGATGTTCGACAACTATCGGGAGGCGCTGACCACGTCGCCGATGCTTCATTACTTCTGGAACAGCGTGCTGATCACGGTGCCTGCTGTCGTCGGCTCGATTGCGCTTGCGTCGATGGCGGGATTCGCGCTTGCCATCTATCGGTTTCGCGGAAACTCGACGTTGTTTGCGACGTTCGTCGCAGGGAATTTCGTGCCGGTGCAGGTGTTGATGATTCCGGTGCGTGATCTGTCGTTACAGTTGGGATTGTTCAATACGGTCAGCGCGTTGATTCTGTTTCATGTCTCGTTTCAGACTGGATTTTGCGCGCTGTTTCTGCGCAATTTCATTAAGCAGTTGCCGTTCGAACTGGTCGAAGCGGCGCGGATCGAAGGCGCGAATGAGTGGACCGTGTTCTTCAAGATCGTCTTGCCGCTGATACGCCCCGCGCTCGCGGCGCTGGCGATTCTCGTGTTCACGTTTGTCTGGAACGACTATTTCTGGGCGCTGTGTCTGACGCAAGGAGATGACGCGGCGCCGATTACGGTAGGCGTGGCCGCGTTGAAGGGACAATGGACGACGGCCTGGAATCTTGTGTCAGCCGGGTCGATTCTTGCCGCGTTGCCTTCGGTCGCGATGTTCTTTGCGATGCAGAAGCATTTCGTGGCTGGGTTAACGTTTGGAGCGACGAAAGGGTAGGGCTGGGTTCATTTGCGAGTGAGGGCTAATTCACGTTGAAATGCACGCGGACGTCTTGCCGTGTTTCGACCGGATGGCCGCCCTGTATCGCGGGGGAATAGCGCCATTTACGAAGAGCCTGGAGCAGAATCTGGTTGAGCCGTGGATTGGGTGTCGGCTTGATGAGTTCGACGTCGACCGAGCCGTCGACGTGAATCACGAAGCGCGCCGTCGCGATGGTTTGATATGCCTGCTCGCGCAAATCGCCGGGCAATTCGGGCAATGGCTGGGAGATGGAGCGCGCGGCTGTATCGCCGGATGATGTGGCGGACGGAGTGGCGCTTTGCTTTTCGTCCGAAGACGTGGCGGCATGTGAAGTTGCCTCGGCAACGGGTTTCGATTCGCTCGTCGTCGGCGCGGGTTGAAGCGGTGCGATGCTTTGCGTCGCCGGATTCGATTTTATGGCTGGTGCGGCGTGTTGCTGCAACGAGCGACGAGGCGGCTCCGCAGGTTTCGGTGGACGCGGCGAAGCAGCCGGAGCGGGCGCAGTGCGCGCTGTTTTTGCCACGGGTGCCGCCACGGAAGTTTCCAGTTCCACCACGCGCATCTCCAGCGGCCTGTCGGCTATCGGCGCAGCGGAGGGTGTACCCAGCCACTCTCCCAACTTGAGCAGGAACACAAACCAGAGCAGGAACGCCAGCACGATCGCCAGCGCGATTCGTACCTTCGGAGCATCGTCGATGGCTACGGCAACGCGCATTTCGCTACTCACGATGCACAGCGATCAGAAAGTGCTCCGCCCCGCCGCGGCGTGCGGCCAGCATCGCTTGAACGACTATGCCGTGACCGGCTGCGTCGTCGGCGGCTATGACGACATTTCCGTTGGGTTGGAGCAGGCGCTTTACCGTCGACTCGATCTGGTCCGGACGCACCCGCTCACGATTCACGAATACCTCATTGCGCCGGTCCACAGAAATCGTCAGCGGTTCATGCGCCGCCATCTGCTGCGCGCGGCCGGCGGGAAGCGTGATCTTGACGGCGTCGAGCCGCTGCATCGCCAGCGAAGCCAGCATGAACGTGGCCAGCAGAAAGAACATCACATCGATCATCGGAATGATTTCGATGCGGCCGCGCCTCGCCGCGCGCGAACGCTTGAACTTCACGGCTGTACCCTCGCCGTTGATGCCGCAAGACGCATTTCGCTGAGCCGCGCATTCGCGAACGATTCGAGTTCATCCATTAGACGTTCGAGCCGGCGAGAAAAATAGTTGAACGCAAAGAGCGCGAACAGCGCAACGACGAGACCGATCGCGGTCGCCACCAGTGACTGTGCCACGCCGCCGGTGACACCGCCCGGATCGACGAGCCCGCTACCGCCGAACAGCTGGAACGAATGCATCATGCCCACGATAGTCCCGAGCAAACCCAGCAGCGGAGCTGCCGTCACGATCGTTTCCAGCACCCAGAAGCCCTTGCTCATGTCGCGCTCGATCTGCGAGGCGAGCAACTCCGCCTTCGCCTCGCGCAGCCACAGCGGGACTGAAGGCTCAGGCGTCCACGGCGCGTTCATCCGCCTGAAGGCGTTCTGACTGGCGACGTGTTTCAAGCTGTCGGACCAGTCGGGGGCCGGTCCACGCGGGCTAATTTCATGCGACCCGCGCATCGCCGTCGGCAAGCGGCCGAAACGCAGGAACACGTATGCACGGTCGAGGATGATCGTGACCGCGACAATGGCAAGTACCGTGAGCGGATAGATGACCCATCCGCCCACGCGTACCGCCGCCAGAACATTTGTCCAATCTTGCATGAAAGGTCTCTTTGTTAGCACGACAGAATCAGAAATGCTTGGTGACGCCTGCGTAGACGGCAAAATGCGGGCCGTATTGCGGCGCGCCGACGCCGATGCCCGAGCCGTCGCGCAACTCATAGACTCGATTGAATGCGTTGACCACGAGCAGGCGCGCATCGAACTTGCCGACGAGAGGCTGGTTGAAGTGCTGAATCACACCGAGGTTGATCTGCGCGTAGACCGGCAGGCGATCGGTGTTCGCAAAGCCGCTGCGCAAGCCGCTGCCCACCAGGCCATCGAATGTGAAGGTGGTTCTGCCGAGGTCGTACGTTCCGCCGAACGACGCGGTGATGCGCTGATCGTGGTCCAGATACACCCAGTGAGCGTTGATATAAGCGAGCTCGTTTGCATCGAAATTGAACTGCGCCGAATCGATCTGTTTGCCCTGCGCGCGGCTGTACGCGAGATTCAGATAGGCGGACACGTTGTCCTGCTTGTAGTTTGCCGTGAACTCGAGTCCGTACACGCGCCCGTACTGATAGTTGAACGGCGTGAAGATGAGAGCCGAGCCGAACTGCCCTTCGTCGAGAAGGTTGGTGGCTTTCTTGTAGTACGCGTCGAGGCCGATGGTCACGTTCGAGCCGAGGCGCTGCGTCACCCCGAGATCGAAGTAGTGGCTGCGTTCCGGTTGCACCGGATCGTTCTGACTGGATGGACTCTGATTGGTCGTGCCGTTGAAACGGCTGATGGTCGAGCCGGACAATAGTTCGAACGCAGGCGGCGTGAAGTAGCGCGCGTACCCTGCGTGGAAGGTGGTGGTCGGTGTCAGTGCGTAGACCAGACCGATGCGCGGGCTCAACTGACTCGCGCTGACGTATTCATCCATCTTGTCGTAACGCAGGCCGTAGTTGAGCGTGAGCTTATCGGTGATTTTCCATTCGTCCTGTACGTAGGCGCTGTACAGGTAGCCGGTTTTGCTGCTCGAGTCGTGGATGTTGAAGGGCTGGTCCGATAACTGATTGCCGTCGGCGTCCGTCGCGAATACGTTGACGCTGTCGTCGAACATCGCGTGCTCTTGCTGGAAGAATAGGCCTGAGCGGATCGTATGCTTGTCGTTCAGCCGCCAGGTGGTGTCCACCTGTGCGCCATTGGCCGAGTTGCTATGAAAATCCTGCGATGCGACGCCGTTGAATAGCAGATCGCCAACCGGATCGGGTTTGAATTGCGTTCGCGTATAGCGGGTAAAGAGCGCGACCTGATAGTCCAGTGCGCCGCCATTGGTGCCTTGAAGCGCCACGACCGCGAAGTTGTTCAGTTCCGATTGCGTTTCGTTCAACTGGCTCGAATCAAATGTGCTTTTGCCGTTGAGCGTGAAATTAGTCTGCAGGCCGGGCGTGTTCGGAATTTCGAACTGGTTGCTGGTGGTGCCGAACATCACGCTTACTCGCGTGAGCGGGTTGATGATGTACGACATATAGCCGAAAGCGTCACCCTGACGCGTGTGGTCGTGCAATGCGTTGGCACTCGCGGTCGGATTTTCGATGCCGAGGTTGTTGACGCCGAGCGACCCGCTGAAATAGTAGCTGAACGGCCCCTGATTGCCGAACACGTCCGCGCTGGTCTTGATGGTCTGGTGGCTGCCACCGAACACGTCGATGGACCCACCGTTGCCCGCGTCGCCCGTCTTGGTGCGAATGTCCACCACGCCGGCCGTGCGGTAGCCGTACTGCGCCGGCAACGCGCCGGTCAGCAGGTTCACCTGGTCGATGATGCGCGTGTCGAGCGTTTGTCCAAAGCCGCTAATCGGCTCCGGAATGATGATGCCGTTGATGCGGTATTGCAGGTCCGCATGGTCTCCGCGCACGTGCAACTGCCCGTACGAATCGGCTGCCACGCCGGGTGCCTGCAGCAGCACCTGATTCAGCGGCGTGTCTTGCCCCGCGGGCAGCGCATTGATATCGGCCTGGCTGAAGCGATACACGCTGCTGCCGGTTTCCGGCAACAGCCCGTTGCGGGCTCGATCGAGCCGTTTAGCATTCACCTGAACATCGAGCGTGTCGTTTTTTGTCTCGCTGATCGCAGCGGCGCCGGCGTTCTCCACGCTTACCGTGGCATTGGTGACTGGTTTGCCGGATGCACCGGCGACGGCGCCGGTTGCCGAGTCGTCGTTCGATGACGCGTGGGCATGGGCGGCAAAAGCGGACAGCAACAGGGCTGCGTGGGAGACGCGCGTGCGGTTCTTCATCGTTATTTGTTTAGATGTTGGCGACTGGGTGAAGGTGTCTTTCGTCTTGGTGATGTTTTTGTTAGCTCAGGATGGATGGCGGCAATGCGCTTACCTTTCTCTTGATTGGAAAT
>DASPZL010000528.1:0-1941 GCA_035636295.1 Paraburkholderia sp. | reverse complement strand
TGAATGAAGACGTGAACGCCGTGGTCGGCTGCGGCCTCGGCGGCACCTCGCTGATCAACGCGAACGTCGCGCTCGAAGCCGACCCGCGCCTATGGGACGACGCGCGCTGGCCCGCCGCGCTGCGCGCCGACAAGGACGGCCGCGACAAGGGTTACGCGCGCGCGTTCGCGATGCTGCAACCGTCGCCCGTACCCAAGGACTTTCCGCCGCTGCCGAAATTGCAGGCATTGGAGAAATCGGCGCAGGCGCTCGGCATGGAAGACCGTTTCAGCCGTCCGCCGATCACCGTCACCTTCGAGGACCGCGTGAACGCCGCGGGCGTCGAGCAGAAGGCTTGCGTCGGCTGCGGCGACTGCAATTCGGGCTGCAATTACGACGCGAAGAATTCGACGCACATGAACTATCTGCCCGACGCCGTCGCGCACGGCGCGCAGATTTTCACCGGCGCCGCGGTGCATTCGGTGGTGCGCGACGCCGCCACCGAGAAGTGGCGAGTGAACTACCAGTTGGTGAGCGTCGGCCGCGAGAGTTATGGCGCGCCCGATCTGTTCGTGAGCGCCGATATCGTCATCGTGTCGGCGGGCACGATCGGCTCGACCGCGCTGCTGCTGCGCTCAAGCAAGGTGACGCAAGGGCTCACCGTTTCGGCGATGCTCGGCAAACACTTCACCGGCAACGGCGACGTGCTCGCCTTCGCGTACAACACCGACGCGGTGATCAACGGCGTCGGCTGGGGCGCGCACGAGCCGGGCGAGATTGCGCCGGTTGGGCCGACCATCACCGGACTCATCGACCACCGCAATACGCCGGATGTGCAAGACGGCTTCGTGATCGAGGAAGGCTCGCTCGCCGGACCGGTCGGCGCGGCGCTCGTCGCTTTGCTCGGCGCTGCAGCGCCGCTCGAAGGCGAGGAGGTTGCCGGGCCACGCTCACCCGACAAGCCGTTCGCCTACGACGCGCGGGTGATCGAAAGCGTGCTGCGCGGTCCGTATCACGGCGCGCTCAACCATACGCAAAGCTACCTCGTGATGGCGCACGACGACGAAAGCGGCCGGATCAGCATCGACGACAACGGCCGCGCGCGCATCACGTGGGAAAACGCCGGCAAGCAGCCGATCTTCGAAACGATCGAGGAAACCCTGAAGCAAGCGACGGCGCCGCTCGGCGGCAAATACCTGCGCAATCCAATTTCGACGGACTTCATGGACAACCGGACCGTCACCGTGCATCCGCTCGGCGGCTGCGGCATGGGCGAGGACGCCGGGCACGGCGTGGTCGATCACATGGGCCGCGTTTTTAGCGGCGCCTCCGGCAACACGGTGCACGAAGGCCTCTTTGTGATGGACGGCGCCGTGATGCCGATGTCGCTCGGCGTCAATCCGCTGCTGACGATCTCGGCGCTGGCCGAACGCAATTGCGCGCTGCTCGCCGCCTCGCAAGGCTGGAAGATCGACTACGAGTCGAAGGGCGGCGCCGATACGCCCGCGCCGCAAAGGATCGGCCTGCGCTTCACCGAAACGATGGTCGGCACCTACACGCCGGTCGTCGCGGGCGAGGCCGCCACGAGCCCGATCGAATTCACGCTGACCGTGGAATCGGACGATCTCGCCGACATGCTCAGCAATCCGCAGCATCTGGCGCAAACGGCCGGCACGCTGACCTGCCCTGCTCTCTCGGCGCAACCGATGACGATCACCGACGGCACCTTCAATCTGTTTGTCGTCGATGAATCGGACGTGGACGAGCGCAACATGAACTATCGGATGACGCTCAATGCCACCGAAGGCAGGACGTACTCTCTGAGCGGGCAGAAGATCATCACGCGCACGTCGCCGATCAATCTGTGGGAACAGACGAACACGCTGTACGCCGAGATTCGCGGTACGTCGCAAGCGGATGCGCCGGTGATCGGCACGGCGAAGCTCGTCATCACGCCCGAGA
>DASPZL010000527.1:0-11369 GCA_035636295.1 Paraburkholderia sp. | reverse complement strand
TCGCCGCCGAGTAGATCCCGCCCGCGTATCCGGCGCCCTCTCCTGCCGGATACAAACCCTCCACATTCATGCTCTGATAATCGTCCCGGCGACGCACGCGAATCGGCGACGACGTTCTCGTCTCAACGCCCGTCAGCACCGCGTCATGCATCGCAAAACCGGCAATCTTCTTGTCCATCTGCGGCAAGGCTTCGCGAATCGCCTCGATCACGTAATCGGGCAGCGCGGTGCTGAGATCGGTTGGATGCACGCCCGGTTTGTACGACGGCGCCACCGAACCAAGCGACGTGGACGGCCGCCCGGCGATAAAGTCGCCGACCAGCTGGCCCGGCGCCATATAGTTACCGCCACCCAATTCGAACGCCCGCTCCTCCCACTTGCGCTGGAAAGCGATGCCGGCGAGCGGGCCACCTGGATAGTCGTCCGGCGTGATGCCGACGACAATCCCCGCGTTGGCATTGCGCTCGGCCCGCGAATACTGGCTCATGCCGTTCGTCACGACGCGCCCAGGCTCCGAGGTCGCCGCAACCACAGTACCGCCCGGGCACATGCAGAAGCTATAAACCGCACGCCCGTTGCTGCAGTGATGTACCACCTTATAGTCGGCGGCGCCCAGTTGCTTGTGCCCGGCGAACTTGCCGAACCGGCTGCGATCGATCAAACCCTGCGGGTGCTCGATCCGGAAACCGAGCGAAAAAGGCTTCGCTTCAATATAGACGCCGCGCTCGTGCAGCATCTCGAACGTATCGCGCGCGCTATGGCCGACCGCCAGCACCACATGATCGCAACGCAGCGTTTCACCGGTCGACAGCTTCAATCCGCGCACTTTGCCCTGGTCGATCTCGATATCGTCGACACGGGTTTCAAAGCGGACTTCGCCGCCCAGTTCGTGAATCGTCGCGCGCATCTTTTCGACCATGCTGACGAGACGGAAGGTGCCGATATGCGGTCGGCTCAGATACAGAATGTCTTCCGGAGCGCCCGCGCGGACGAATTCATCGAGCACCTTGCGGCCGTAGTGCTTCGGATCCTTGGTCTGGCTGTACAGCTTGCCGTCCGAGAACGTGCCCGCGCCGCCTTCGCCGAACTGCACGTTCGACTCCGGGTTGAGCACCGACTTGCGCCACAGGCCGAATGTGTCCTTGGTGCGCTCGCGCACGGCCTTGCCGCGCTCGAGGATGATCGGGCGGAAGCCCATCTGCGCGAGGATCAGTCCGGCGAACAGGCCGCACGGCCCCATGCCGATCACAACCGGGCGCAACATGGTGAGTTGCGCCGGCGCTTTGGCGACGAACCGGTAAGCCATGTCAGGCGTCACGCCGCAATGCGGCACGGCGGCGAGCCGCTTGAGCGCGGCGGCCTCATCCGTTACCTCGGCATCGACGATGTACGTGAGCCTGATGTCGGCGCGCTTGCGCGCATCGTGAGCACGGCGGAACACGGTGTATCGGATAAGCCCGTCCGCGGCCACACCGAGTTCCGCGAGGCGCGCGCGGACCGCGGCTTCGAGAGCGCTCTCGGGGTGATCGAGCGGGAGTTTGATTTCGCTAAGACGTAACATGAGTACCGGGGGATGCAGGAAGGCCGCAAATCGCGGCCAATTTGCAATTTTATAGGTTAAGTGTCGACGCGGGGCGCCGGCGCTTGCGAACGAGGCGGCAAAGAGGCCGCACGGCCTCTATCGGTCAGTTCGATCTGTCTCAAAAAATTTATTAACCGACCGGTCGGTTGGCTTATACTGTGCAAACACAGAAACTTCCGCAGAGAGCGTCCCCATGTACACGCAATCCCTGGATATTCCCGGCAATGTCGCCCCGCTCGACTCGAGCGCGAGTTCGCCTGAACAGGCGCGATTCGATGCGGTCATGGCCGCCGACGGCAAAATCGAGCCGCAGAACTGGATGCCCGAGGCCTACCGCAAAACGCTGGTTCGGCAGATTTCGCAGCACGCGCATTCGGAAATCGTCGGCATGCTACCGGAGGGCAACTGGATCACGCGCGCGCCCAGCTTGAAGCGCAAGGCGATTCTGCTCGCCAAGGTGCAGGACGAAGCCGGCCACGGCCTCTATCTATACAGCGCGGCTGAAACGCTCGGCGTGTCGCGCGATCAGTTGATCGCGGCGCTGCATTCCGGCAAAGCCAAATATTCGAGCATTTTCAATTACCCGACGCCCACATGGGCGGACGTCGGCGTGATCGGCTGGCTGGTCGACGGCGCGGCGATCATGAACCAGATTCCGCTGTGCCGTTGCACGTACGGTCCGTACGCGCGCGCGATGATCCGCATCTGCAAGGAAGAGTCGTTCCACCAGCGCCAGGGTTTCGACGCGCTGATGTCGATGATGTCGGGCACTGAAGCGCAGCGTGAACTGGTCCAGCAGGCCGTGAACCGCTGGTGGTGGCCGGTGCTGATGATGTTCGGTCCGAGCGACAAAGATTCGATCCACAGCAATCAGTCGTCGAAATGGGGCATCAAGCGCATCTCGAACGACGATCTGCGCCAGAAATTCGTCGACGCCACTGTCGACCAGGCCAAGGTGCTCGGCGTCACGCTACCCGACCCCGACCTGAAATGGAACGAAGCGCGCGGCCATTACGATTACGGCGCCATCGACTGGGAAGAATTCTGGCGCGTCGTGAACGGCGACGGCCCGTGTAACCGCGAACGTCTCGCCACGCGGGTCAAAGCCCATGACGACGGCGCCTGGGTGCGCGAAGCCGCCCTCGCTCACGCCGAAAAGCAGCGCCAGCGCGCGCAACAGCACGCCGCCTGATAAACGCGGCAAGCCAGGCAAGGAATCAGGAGATCAGCATGAACAAGGAATGGCCGATTTGGGAAGTCTTCGTGCGCAGCAAGCAGGGACTCGACCATAAACACTGCGGCAGTCTGCACGCCGCCGACGCGCCGATGGCGCTGCGCATGGCGCGCGACGTCTACACGCGCCGTCAGGAAGGCGTGAGCATCTGGGTGGTGCCGTCCTCAGCGATCACGGCGTCCGCGCCGGAAGACAAGGCGGAGCTGTTCGAACCGGCCGGCGACAAGATCTACCGCCATCCGACGTTCTACACGCTCCCCGACGAAGTCAACCACATGTAAGCGCGGCCATGCACATCACGCCCCAACATCTGCAATACGTGCTGCGCCTCGCGGATACCGCGCTGATTCTCGGTCAGCGCAATACCGAGTGGTGCGGCCACGGCCCGATCCTCGAAGAGGACATCGCGCTGTCGAACATGAGCCTCGATCTGATCGGCCAGGCGCGGCTGCTGTACACGCATGCCGCCTCGCTGGAACAGCAGCTCACCGGTAAAAGCCGCACGGAAGACGACTACGCGTACTTCCGCGCCGAGCGCGAGTTCGCCAATTACACGCTGGCCGAGTTGCCGCATTACGGCCCGCTGGCCGGCACCGCGCAAGCCGAGAAGGACTACGCGGTCACGATCGTGCGCAATTTCCTTTACTCGACGCTGATGGCGCACCTCTGGACGACGCTCACCCGTTCCACCGACGAGCAACTGGCCGCGATCGCGTCGAAGTCGATCAAGGAAACCAGCTATCACGTGCACCACGCCGGCGAATGGCTGATCCGTTTCGGCGACGGCACCGACGAATCGCATCGCCGCGCGCAAGCCGCGCTCGACTACCTGCTGCCGTATACGCGCGAGTTTTTCAGCACGGACGCCGTGGAGGAGACCATCGCCGCCGCCGGCATCGGACCGCTGACCTCGGACCTCGAAGCCGCATGGGCCGACGACGTCCGCGCCACGCTCGACGAAGCCACGCTGAAATTACCCGAAGCGGTCAAGCACATCACAACCGGCAAGCACGGCGAGCATTCGGAGCACATGGGTTTCGTGCTGGCCGAAATGCAGAGTCTTGCACGCCAGCACCCCGGCGCCACCTGGTAATCCCGACGATGACGACTCCGACAGCCACACGCGCGCCCGATGCCGCGCTCGCACGCGCGTGGGACGTGCTGGAAACGGTGCCCGATCCGGAGATTCCGGTGGTGTCGATCCGCGAACTCGGCATTCTGCGCGACGTGCGCCGCGCCGCCGACGGCACGCTCGAAGTCGTGATCACGCCGACCTATTCCGGCTGCCCTGCCATGTCGCAGATCGCGGAAGACGTCGCCCATGCGCTCGACATGGCCGAACTCAAGCCGTATCGGATCGCCACCGTGCTCGCGCCGGCCTGGACCACTGACTGGATGACCGCCGACGCGCGCGAGAAGCTGCGCGCCTACGGCATCGCGCCGCCCACGGGCAATTGCGGTTCCGCCGCGCCGCCGCAGGAAAAAGTAATGCGCTTCGTGCCGCGAGCGCTGCCGGCGCCGTCGTGCCCGCGTTGCGGCTCCGCGCATACCGAGCGTCTCGCGCAATTCGGCTCGACGGCCTGCAAGGCCTTGTACCGCTGCCTCGACTGCCGCGAACCCTTCGACTACTTCAAACCATACTGATATGGCCACCCCGCAATTCCATCCGCTGCGCATCCGCGAAGTGCGGCCCGAAACCGCCGACGCGGTCTCGGTCGCCTTCGAAGTCCCTGCCGAACTGCGCGACCAGTACCGCTTCACGCAAGGCCAGTTCGTCACGTTGAAGACACACATCGACGGCGAGGAAACGCGCCGATCGTATTCGATCTGCGTCGGCGTGACCGATTACGATCGCGACGGCGAACTGCGCATCGGCATCAAACGCGTGCGCGGCGGGCGCTTCTCGAACTTCGCCTTCGACACGCTGCAGCCCGGCCACACGATCGACGTGATGACGCCGGACGGCCGCTTCTTCACTCATCTGAACGCCGACCAGGGTCAGCAATACCTGGCGTTCTCGGGCGGCTCGGGTATCACGCCGGTGCTCGCGATTATCAAGACCACGCTCGAAGTCGAACCGCGCAGCACCTTCACGCTGGTGTACGGCAACCGCAGCGTCGATCAGATCATGTTCGCGGAAGAGCTCGAGGACTTGAAGAACCGCTTCATGAACCGCTTCGTGCTCTATCACGTGCTGTCCGACGATCTGCAGGACGTCGATCTATTCAACGGCGTGCTCGATCAACAGAAGTGCGCGGCCTTCATCGAGAATTTGCTGCCTGCCGATGCAATCGACGAAGCGTTCATTTGCGGCCCGGCCCCGATGATGGACGCCGCCGAGGCCGCGTTGAAAGCCGCGGGCGTGCCGCCGGAAAAGGTGCATGTGGAGCGCTTCGGTTCGCCGCTGCCGCAAGCGGGCGTGCCGCCGGTCGAAATCACCGAAGACATGCCGGCCGCCGATCTCGAAATCGTCCTCGACGGGAAAAGGCGCAAGCTGCGCCTGCCGTACCAGGGCGTGAGCGTGCTCGACGTCGGCTTGCGAGCCGGTCTCGCGTTGCCGTACGCGTGCAAAGGCGGCGTCTGCTGCACGTGCCGCGCGAAGGTGCTGGAAGGCGAAGTGAAGATGGAAAAGAACTACACGCTGGAAGAACACGAAATCCGCGACGGTTTCGTGCTGACGTGCCAATGCCATCCGATCAGCGATCGCGTCGTGGTGAGCTACGACGAACGTTGAGCCGCGCGCGGTGGGCGGGCCGTGCGACGCCCGCAGCGCTTTCAGCAGGTCCGCGATCCGCTTACACTAGGGGCCGCTCGCGATCGGACGTCCGTTCCGGTCGGCGAGCGGCCCCTTTGTTTTTTGTTACTCGCCAACCCAAGCCACTGCCGATGAGCACGATCCATCTCACCAACGGCGACGTTGCCGCAGAATCACTGCGCGCCGCGCTTAAGGAAGCGGGCCGCGACGACCGCGTGCACGCGCTGCGCGACGATCTGGCGGTCGGCCCCTTGCGCGGCATCGACGATGGGCCCGAGGTCCGAGCCAACTTCTGGGATCGAGTCAGCACGGACACGAAGCGTGATTTCCTACGGGAGTTTCGTGAGCAAGCGGCGGCACTGGAAAAGATCGCTCACGGCGAAGCGAACCTGGTGGTCTGGCACGGCGAAAGCGCATCCGATCAATTGATGCTGCGCCGCGTTTGCTATCACCTGCGCAACAGCCCGCAGCGCCTGAACGAAGTGCGTCTGTCGATTCGCGACCTCACCGACCCCGGCGCGTGGGCGCACAGTCGCAAGGACCGCGCGACCTCCGTCGGCATGTTCGCGCCGGCCGTGCTGCAAGCACGCCTCTCCGACGCCGCGCCGATTTCCGTGCTGCGTATCAGCCGGCTCGCGCTCGAATGGCAGGAAGTCAAACACGCGAACGGCGAGACGCGGCGCTGGCGCGACAACTCGTTCACGAGCGGCGGCTTCGCGGACCTGGACGCGCTGATTCTCGAGCACATCACCGGGGACTGGCAACCCGCCGCACGCGTTGCCGCTGAACTGATGACCGCCGAACTCGGGTTTCTGGTCAGCGACAGCATCGCGCTATGGCGCTTTCGCGAACTGGCCGCGACGCGGCGCATCAAGCTGCGCGGCGACGCGAGCGCGTGGCGCACGCTGGAGTTGTCCGCAGCGCTCTCTCACCACTGTCCACACTAATAAAACAGACGACTATGGCCCGCACCCGAGCCCCCGACCACGAAACCCAACGCGAGCAGATTCTCGAGCTAGCCGCCGCGAAATTCGCTCAGACCAGCTATCCGAGCACCTCGATGGCCGATCTCGCCGCCGCGAGCGGCACCTCGAAAGCGCGCCTGTACCACTACTACGCGAGCAAGGAAGCGATCCTGTTCGACCTGCTGGACCGTTACACAAAGCGGTTGATGCTGATCATCGCCGAGGTGGAGGGCGCGAGCCAACGCCGCGGACTCACGGAGCGGGAAACCTTCGCCGAGCTGATTCGCGCGTTTCTGTCCGAGTATGAAACGTCGCACAGCCGGCACGTCGCGCTGCTGAACGATGTGAAGTATCTGGTGGACACCCAGCGCGAGGTCGTCCTGAACCGCCAGCGTGACGTGGTGGCGGCTTTTGCGCGGCAACTGGCGCGCGCTTACCCGGAACGCGCCACGCGCGAAAATCAGACCGCCCTCACGATGATGGTGTTCGGCATGATCAACTGGACGTTCACCTGGCTCAAGCCGGACGGACGCATGGGCTATCGGGAATTTGCCGAGCAGGTGGTGAGCATGGTGGACCACGGATTGGGCTCGACGACCGCCTGATTGCGCGGAGCAACAATATTCAGAAGAAATGTTCGGGCCAAAGTTGCCGCTGCGCGACATCATGTCACGAACGTCCGTTCAGTTTATTTTTCGTTAAAAATCAAATATTTAAAAATATTGATCAAGATTTTTAGGGATTTCCTTCAGAATTTGATACGGGTTTTCCCTAGTGCCGGGTTAGGCTTTCCGCTAAAATCGTTTTTGCGGTGCACCACGCCGCCCGATTAAAAGGAGAACCTGACCATGAACATGATTACACCCCGCGCAGCCGAGCCGATCATCGCGCACGATCGTCTGTCGCAGCCAGCCGGTCGTGCACCCGCTCTGGTCCGTGAACTCACCGCCGCCGACCGGGAACGGCTGCTTACCCACTTCCTCGCACTCGACGAAGACGACCGCCTGCTGCGCTTCGGTCAGATCGTGCCTGACCACGTCATCGAAAACTATGTCCGCGCCATCGATTTCAAGCGCGATACCGTTTTCGGCGTGTTTAATAGTCAGCTGCAACTGACTGGCGTCGGCCACCTGGCTTATCTGCCGGCCGAAGGCGACAAGCGCACCGCCGAATTCGGCGTGTCAGTGCTGGAAAGCGTTCGTGGCCAAGGCATCGGCTCCAAGCTTTTCGAGCGCGCCGCCATTCGCAGCCGCAACACGCATGTCAGCATGCTCTACATGCATTGCCTGTCGCGCAACTCGACCATGATGCACATCGCGAAAAAGGCCGGCATGAAGATCGAATACGCGTATGGCGAAGCCGACGCCTACCTGACGCTGCCGCCGGCCGACCAATCGAGCATCATCACCGAGATGTTGCAGGAGCAAGCTGCGGTGTTCGATTACGCGCTCAAACGCCAGGCGCGTCGGACGTCGCAGTTGTTCGAATCGTTTTTGCCGACAGCAGAGGCGGCCTGACAGACCCACGCTTTGGCGAAGTAAAAAAGGGCAGCCTCATGGCTGCCCTTTTTGTTTCTCTGCTGCCAGCCGCCTCGCGCGCAGCACGGGCGCTTACAAAATCGGCAACGCCGTCGTTTCCTTGAATTTTTCGAGCGAGAAACTCGTCTTCACGTCGATCACCGACGGATGATGCAGTAGCTGTTCCTGCACGAAACGCGAAAAGTGAGCCATGTCCTCCACCTGGACGCGAAGCAGGTAGTCCATGTCGCCGGTCATCGCATAACACGCGACCACCTCCGGCCACGTCTGAACCGCCGCGCGAAACAAATCCGCGTGTGTCACGTCGCCGCCGCGAGGACTGAGCGCCGGACCGCTGCGCTTTTCCAGCCGCACGTTCACGTAAGCGAGCAAGCCGAGTCCTAACAGTTCGGCATCGAGTAGCGCCACATAGCCGCGAATCACGCCGCTCTCTTCCAGCCGACGGATACGCCGCAGACACGGGCTCGGCGAAAGATTGACGCGCTCGGCGATCTCCTGATTCGACAGCCGGCCGTTCTTCTGAAGAATTGCCAGAATACGCCTGTCGATCGCATCCATCTCGATATGAGTCATTTTCTGCTGTGCAAGAGAAAAATTGAGCTAGGAAGTAGCTCAAGCGTAGCGGCGGACGATTAAGTTCGCAAGTTTTCGCCGCAAGCGGGCCTTTACACTTGCGTCATTCAATCGCGCTCAATCGCATATCCCCGCCCGCTCAACGCACCGGCGCAAATCAGGAGACAGACAATGCAGGTTTCAACTTGGGACAACCCGGTCGGCACCGACGGCTTCGAATTCATCGAGTACACCGCACCGGATCCTAAAGCGCTCGGCAAGCTGTTCGAACAAATGGGCTTCACCGCGGTCGCACGGCATCGTCATAAAGACGTGACGCTGTACCGTCAGGGCGAAATCAATTTCATCGTCAACGGCGAACAGGGTTCGTTCGCGCAGCGGTTCGCGCGCCTGCATGGGCCGTCGATCTGCGCGATCGCCTTCCGCGTGCAGGATGCGGCGAAGGCCTACAAGCAGGCGCTGGACAAAGGCGCCTGGGGCTTCGACAACAAGACCGGCCCGATGGAACTGAATATTCCGGCGATCAAGGGCATCGGCGACTCGCTGATCTATTTCGTCGACCGTTGGCGCGGCAAGAACGGCGCCGAGCCGAACAGCATCGGCAACATCGATATTTACGACGTCGACTTCGAGCCGATTCCCGGCGCGAATCCCAATCCTGTCGGCCACGGCCTGACCTACATCGACCACCTGACGCACAACGTGCATCGCGGCCGCATGCGGGAGTGGGCGGAGTTCTACGAGCGTCTGTTCAACTTCCGCGAAGTGCGTTACTTCGACATAGAAGGCAAGGTGACAGGCGTGAAATCGAAGGCGATGACTTCGCCCTGCGGCAAGATCCGAATCCCGATCAACGAAGAAGGTTCGGAGACGGCCGGCCAGATCCAGGAATATCTCGACGCGTATCACGGCGAAGGCATCCAGCACATCGCGCTCGGCAGCAACGACATCTATCGCACGGTGGACGGTTTGCGCGCGGCGAACATCTCGCTGCTCGATACGATCGACACATACTACGAACTGGTCGATCGCCGCGTGCCGAACCATGGCGAACCGCTCGACGAACTGCGCAAGCGCAAGATTCTGATCGACGGCGCGCCGGACGATCTGCTGCTGCAAATTTTCACCGAAAACCAGATCGGGCCGATCTTCTTCGAGATCATTCAGCGCAAGGGCAATCAGGGCTTCGGCGAGGGCAATTTCAAGGCGCTGTTCGAATCGATCGAACTGGATCAGATCCGTCGTGGCGTGGTGCAGGACAAAGACTGACGGCGAACAACCCGCACCGAATCTGAGACACGTGAATCAATAAGAAAGGGCGAGGATCTTACGATCCCCACCCTTTGTCATTTGTCATTTGCGCCGTTACCCGCAGCGGGACAACAGCCGGTTTTCAACCGATACACTGCATTAGCGGCGCATCACGAATTCTGGTCCTGCTCGCCGGCCTTGGTGGATCGCGCGACGCGGTCCACCGCAATGCGTGCGGGCGCCACTTGCGCCACGCGGGCCACCGCGTTCGACAGCGTCTCTGCGCTGCCGGCGTTCGAGCGCATCGGGGCGCTCATGGCGAAGAATGCGGCCGAAACCATCAGGAAGGTCTGGATGTTTCTAGTGTTCATGCGTACTCCTTTTCTGACTGCCCTGTTGTCGTGAAGCTCCACCGAATGCGGAGCGTTTCGCGGACATTGCTCACAGGTGGGGGATTAGACAGGGATTTCATCTGCGGTTCCGCGAATTTGTCGTTTTTACAGCTTGTTACAGCAGCTTGTTACAGCATCACGCATAAGGATCGTAACCGCGCCCGTCAAACGGTATAGGTCGTTCGCCATCCAACTGCAGCCCGGCAATTTCCGACATGCTGCGGCGGGTTTCCACCAGTGCTACCATCGCTTAAAACACGTCAATATGGCGGCCCGGGCCCCAAGCATTCACAAGATGCCGCGGCCCAAAAGTTTTGGCGATCCCAAACTGGGTGGAGGAGTACACATAATGAATGCCCCGCTAGACGCAGGTCAGCGAGCCTCGCTAGAAGCTGCGCTATCGTCCGTCACGCTCGACGACAAATACACGCTTGAACGCGGCCGCGCGTACATGAGCGGCATCCAGGCGCTGGTGCGTCTGCCGATGCTGCAGCAGGAACGCGACCATGCCGCCGGGCTCAATACGGCCGGCTTCATCTCCGGCTACCGCGGATCGCCGCTCGGCGGACTCGACCAATCCCTGTGGAAAGCGAAACAGCATCTCGCCGCGCACCAGGTCGTGTTCCAGCCCGGCGTCAACGAAGATCTGGCCGCCACCGCCGTCTGGGGTTCGCAACAGGTCAACCTGTACCCCAGCGCCAAATACGATGGCGTGTTCTCGATGTGGTACGGCAAGGGTCCAGGCGTCGACCGTTCCGGCGACGTCTTCAAGCACGGCAATTCGGCCGGCTCGTCGCAGCATGGCGGCGTTCTGGTACTCGCCGGCGACGACCACGCGGCCAAGTCCTCCACGCTCGCGCACCAGTCCGAACACATCTTCAAGGCCTGCGGCCTGCCGGTGCTGTTCCCGTCGAACGTACAGGAATATCTCGACTTCGGCCTGCACGGCTGGGCGATGAGCCGCTACTCCGGCCTGTGGGTCGCGATGAAGTGCGTGACCGATGTGGTCGAGTCGTCGGCTTCGGTCGATATCGATCCGTACCGCACGAAGATCATCCTGCCGGACGACTTCGCGATGC
>DASPZL010000526.1:0-27935 GCA_035636295.1 Paraburkholderia sp. | reverse complement strand
GCCGAAGTAGTGGTCGAACGAGCGATTCTCCTGCATGAACACGACGATGTGCTCGACATCGCGGATCGTGCCCGTGCGCGAAAACGCGGGCACGGCAAGCGCATTGCGAATCGACTCGGGCAGCGCGGTCAGCGCGGCAGCAGCGCCGGCGGATGAAGCCACGGTCTGCAGGAAACGGCGACGGCTATTTGATGTCATCGAATATCACCTTCTGCGGGGGGAAGAATAGCGCGCCTCGCGCGCCGGGGGAATCGGGTTAGTTGCCGCTGGCGCTGTCGCCGGGTGCGTGGTGCATGACCGGCGCGACTTGATGGCTGTCCGCGGCGAGACTGGCTTGCATGTTTTGCGTGATCGCGTCGGAAGCCACGGACGGGTTCGCCGCGAGCGGCGCGGATGCATTGAGCATTGCAGTCGCGGGCGTCGTCGCTGCGCTTTGCGCGGCATCGTTGTTCGCAACCGTGGGCGATGAAGATGCTGAAGTGGTTGAAGCCGGCGCGGAATCATCCGCGCCGCAGCCGCTCAACGTGAACGTTGCGAGCGCAACAAAAGCAGCGCTTGCGAGGCGTTTGTCTCTTCTCATGTCTGCATCCAGTTTCGTGAAGGCGGATGCAGTCTCTAATCCTTTCAAGAAATAATTGTGAAACGTTTGCGAGTGAGTGAAACTTGTTCGATACGTCGGTTGTTCGAAAGGAAATGGAAAGCGATAAGCAGGACAATTTTCACCGTAGCGCCATATGCCGGAAGCCCAGGCATACCGAAAGATTCGCGGCTTTGTCTATTCATTCCGGTAAATTCATGACACGCATCGAAAGACCTTTCGACATCACGCGTCTCGAAGACGAATGGCTGGAGGCGGACGGCTTCGGCGGTTTCGCATCGGGCACCGTCGGCACGTTGCGTACGCGCCGCTATCACGCGTTGCTGCTCACTGCCACGCGAGCGCCCGGTGGGCGCATGGTGCTCGTCAACGGCGTGGAGGCGTGGCTCGAAGCGGACGGCAAGCGTTATCCGTTGAACATGCAGCGGTATGTGCCGGACGTGGTCTATCCTGACGTGACGGCGAGCCTGCTCGCATTCGACACCGCGCCGTGGCCGACGTGGCGCTTTGAGCTCGATACGAAGCGGGTGCTCACAGCCGAAGTGTTCGTGAGCAAGGCGACGCGCGAAACGGTGTTGCGTTGGCGGCTCGACGGCGTTCAGGCATCACCAGAGATGCGCACGTTCACTTTGAAAGTGAGGCCTTTGCTTTCGGGGCGCGATTATCACGCACTGCACCACGAAAATCCCGCATTCAATTTCAGCGCGCGGATCAGCAACGACCAGGCATGCGTGAGTTGGCAACCCTACGGTGACGTGCCTGTCGTCAACGCAGCGACGAATGGCGTCTACACGCACGCGCCCGATTGGTATCGAAACTTCTGCTACGTTCGCGAGCAAGAGCGTGGCCTCGACTTCAGCGAGGATCTCGCGACGCCCGGCGTATTCAGCTTCGATCTGGCTGCGAGCGAAGCGGTGATAATCCTCAGCGCGTCGAGCGTAACCGCCGCGGCCGCAATCGAATCGGCGCAACCAGCAAACGCGAAACTGCCAGCCGCCCATACAGTAGACCTCGCACGCCTCGAACAGCAACGCCGCAGCGCACCCGGCTCCCGCCTGCAACGCTCCGCCGACGCCTACGTGGTCACGCGCAGCGAAGGCCGCACGATCCTCGCAGGCTTCCCGTGGTTCACCGACTGGGGCCGCGACACGTTCATCGCGATGCGCGGCTTGCTGATCGCATCGGGCCGTCTCGACGAGGCCGAAGCGATCCTGCTCGAATGGTCGGGCACGCTATCCGAAGGCATGCTGCCGAACCGTTTCCCAGACTACGGCGACACGCCCGAATACAACTCCGTCGATGCGTCGTTATGGTTCATCGTCGCGGTGCACGATTATCTGGCGACGCCACACGCGAGCGCCGCCACCCGAACGCGCCTTCAGCAAGCCGCCGAAGCCATCCTCACGGGCTACATGAACGGCACGCGCTTCAACATCAAGGCATCCGCCGCCGACGGCCTGCTGAACGCCGGCGTCCCCGGCATGCAACTCACGTGGATGGACGCAAAAGTCGGCGACTGGGTGGTCACGCCGCGCATCGGCAAACCGGTGGAAGTGCAGGCGCTGTGGATCAGCGCATTGCGCATTGCAGCAATGTGGAACCCGCAGTGGCAGAAACCCGCCGAGCGAGCGTTGCAAGCGTTTCATGAACGCTTCATCGACCCGTCCACCCAGGCGCTGTTCGATAACGTCGACGTGGATTTCGTTCAAGGCAGCATTGATCGCTCGATCCGCCCAAACCAGATTTTTGCCATAGGCGGCCTGCCGTTTCCGTTGCTCGAAGGCACGGCGGCGCGCGCGGTGCTCGATCAGGTCGAGGCGCACCTGCTCACGCCGCTTGGCCTGAGAACGCTGGCGCCGTCCGATCCCGCCTACCGCGGGCGCTACGGCGGCTCGCCGCTGGAGCGCGATGGCGCCTATCATCAAGGAACCGTCTGGCCGTGGCTGCTAGGCCCGTTTGTCGAAGCATGGCTGCGGGTTCACGGCAACGCAGCGGATGCTCGCGCCGAAGCCAAAGCGCGTTTTCTCGACCCGCTGTACGCGCACCTCGACCACGCCGGCCTCGATCATCTCTCCGAGATTGCCGGCGGCGACGTCCCTCACGCGACTGCCGGCGCGCCGTTTCAGGCGTGGTCGCTAGGAGAGTTGCTGCGCATGGAAAGCCTGCTTGCGTAGTTGGAGCCCAAGGTCGCGTAAACCGCGCTAGGATGTGAGTCCGACCGCAAGCCTGATGCAAGGACGTAGTCATGCCACCGCTGCGCGCTGCCGATCTGCTCGCCACAATTGAAGGTTTACGCCTGCATTCGGCCGACTGTGCCCATTGGCAGCGCTGGGGACCGTATCTCAGCGAGCGTCAATGGGGAACCGTGCGCGAGGATTACAGCGCGAACGGCACCGCGTGGGACTACTTTCCGCACGACCATGCGCGCAGCCGCGCCTACCGTTGGGGCGAGGACGGCATCGCCGGTTTCGGCGACGACACGCTGAGCTGGTGCGTGTCGCTCGCGTTGTGGAATCGCCGGGACCCGATCCTGAAAGAGCGTCTTTTCGGCCTCACCAACGCGCAAGGCAATCATGGCGAGGACGTGAAGGAGTTGTACTTCTATCTCGACGGCACGCCTACGCATTCGTACATGCGCATGCTCTACAAGTACCCGCACGCCGCGTTTCCATACGACGACCTGGTCCAGGAGAACGCGCGCCGCGGCGGCGACATGCCGGAGTACGAAATCCTCGACACCGGCGTGTTCGACGATTTGCGTTATTTCGACGTGCAGGTCGAATACGCAAAACACGCGCCCGACGATATTCTGATGCGCGTGACGATTGAGAATCGCGCGGACGAGGCGGCCTCGCTCGATGTGCTTCCGCAAATCTGGGCGCGCAATTCGTGGTCGTGGAAGGAAAACAAGGAGAAGCCGTCGCTCGTCGCGGCCACGGATCACAACGGCGAAGCGCATGTGCTCGGGCATCATCGTGGACATGACCCGATTGTGGTGACGGCCTGGTCGAAAGACGCACCGCAAATCACGTGGCTCTTCTGCGAGAACGACACCAACGTCAAGCGCCTGTTCAACATGGAAGGCACGGGTCCGTTCAAGGACGGCTTCAACGATTACCTCGTGCACCGCGACGATCAGGCGATACGCCGCGACGCCGGCACCAAGGCCGCCGCCCATGCGCCGATTGAGCTCGGTCCGCATGGGCGCGCCGTGGTGTACATGCGCTGGTGTCCGCAGTCGAGTTCCGCCGATACGCAGCTCGATGCCGATGCGGTGTTCGCGCACCGTATCGCCGAGGCCGACGAATTTTACGGCGCGCTGCAACATGAGATCGACGACCCCGACGCGTGTCTCGTGCAGCGTCAGGCGCTTGCCGGCATGCTGTGGTCCAAGCAGTACTACCAGTACGACGTGCAGCGCTGGCTCGACGGCGATCCGTTGCAACCCAAGCCGGCGGCCTCGCGCAAACATGCCCGCAATGCGGACTGGCGGCACCTGTGCAACGCCGACATCGTGTCGATGCCGGACAAGTGGGAGTACCCGTGGTACGCGTCGTGGGACCTGGCGTTTCATGCGGCCGCTTTCGCGCTGATCGATCCGGCGTTCGCGAAGCGTCAGTTGCTGCTGCTGGTGAAGGACCGCTATCAGCATCCGAACGGCCAGTTGCCAGCCTACGAATGGGCGCTCGGCGACGCCAATCCGCCGGTGCATGCCTGGGCCGCGTGGCGTGTCTATGAGATCGACCGCGCGCTCACCGGCAAGGCGGATCGCGATTTTCTGGAGCTCGTCTTTCACAAGCTGTTGCTGAATTTCTCGTGGTGGGTGAACCGCAAGGACGCCGACGGACGCAATATTTTTCAGGGCGGCTTTCTCGGGCTCGACAACGTCGGCATCTTCGACCGCTCTTCGCCGCTGCCTACCGGCGGTCACATCGATCAGGCCGACGGCACCGCGTGGATGGCCGCGTACGCGCTCGACCTGATGCGTATCGCGCTGGAACTCGCGTATGCGAACCATGTGTTCGTCGATATCGGTGTGAAGTTTTTCGAGCACTTTCTGTATATCGCCGAGGCCGTGAGTTGCGACGACGGCTGCGATACCGGCCTATGGGACAGCGAGGACGAGTTCTTCTACGACAAGCTGCGCCTGCCCGACGGCACCAGCGTGCCGATGCGGGTGCGTTCGATCGTCGGTCTGATTCCGCTTTTTGCGGTGCACGTGCTCGAGGAGCGCTTGCATGGCAACTTGCCGTGTCTGCGCGAGCGGCTCGTCTGGTTCCTCGAACATCGCCCCGATCTGGCGAAGCTGGTCTCGCGCTGGAACGAGCCGGGCAAGGGCAATGCGCTGCTGCTCTCGGTATTGCGCGGACATCGCATGAAGGCCTTGTTGCGCCGTGCGCTCGACGAAAGCGAATTCCTCTCCGATCACGGCGTGCGGGCACTGTCGCGATTCCATCGCGACCATCCGTTCGAGTTCAACTACAACGGCAACAGTTTTTGCGTGAAGTACTTGCCGGCCGAATCGGATACGCGCGTGTTCGGCGGCAATTCGAACTGGCGCGGTCCGGTGTGGATGCCGGTGAACTATCTGCTGATCGAGTCGCTATACGAATTTCACCGCTATTACGGCGACGATTTTCGCGTCGAGTATCCGACCGGCTCAGGGCAGAAGTTCTCGCTCAGCGAGATCGCCGACGAGCTGGCGCGCCGGGCCACCACGCTGTTCCTCAAGAATAAGGACGGCGAGCGTCCGGTGATGGGCGCGTATCCGCTGTTGCAAACCGACCCTCGGTCGCGCGATCTGATCCTGTTTCATGAGTATTTCCATGGCGACAACGGGCGCGGCGTGGGCGCTTCGCACCAGACCGGCTGGAGCGGGCTGGTTGCGTTGCTGCTGCAACCGCGTGCGATGGCGGCGTCGGGTAATGTGCCGCTGGCGGGTGAACCGGAGCGGGCGCCGATTCCGACCGCGCCCACACCCGCCATCACGGAGCCGGAGCCGGTTTTGGCTTCGGCGTCGGCCCCTGTATGGCGTGCGCGGGTTCGTACCTGAACTCTCGGCTGCGCTTGGGCTCAAGCGCGGTCTTTCATGTATCGCCACATCCGTTCCATTGGCTTCCGAAAGTGAATCCCATGTCGACTACACCGAACACCTCATCATCCGACAGCGTCAGCCGCGAACCCAGTTGCAAAGTCAGCGCGGGCCCGCACAATGCGCCCGCATCGCCGGCCGGCAAGCGGCCGGCGCCGCCTTGCACGCTGGTGATCTTCGGCGCGGGCGGTGACCTGACGAAACGGCTCCTGATGCCCGCGCTGTACAACCTCGCGGTGGACGGCCTGCTCGACGGCGGCATGAAAATCGTCGGCGTGAATCATGGCGCGCGCGAGACGAGCGAGTGGCGCGACGACCTGCACAAATCGCTGCAACAGTTCGCCGCCGACAAAGCCAGCACCTTCCACGCCGGCAAGCTCGACGACAAAGCGTGGGACTGGGTCGCGCAACGCCTCGAATACATGGCCGGCGAATTCGAAACCGACGACACGTTTACTAAGCTCAAGCAGAAGCTCGATCAAACGCCGGACGGCAACGTGATCTTCTATCTCGCGGTCGGCTCGCGTTTTTTCAAACCCATCGTCGAGCATCTCGGCAAAGCGGGCTTGCTGAAAGAAGGCGAGGGCGGGAGCGGCGGCTTTCGCCGCATCGTGATCGAGAAACCGTTCGGCACCGATCTCGCCACGGCGCGCGATCTGAACGCGCACATCCTGTCGTATGCGAAAGAATCGCAGGTGTATCGCATCGATCACTTTCTCGGCAAGGACACCGTGCAGAGTATTCTCGCCGTGCGCTTCGCGAATGCGCTGTTCGAACCGATGTGGCGGCGCGAATACATCGACAGTGTGCAGATCACGGCAGCCGAAACCATTGGCGTGGAAGGGCGCGGCAAGTTCTACGAGCAGACGGGCGCGTTCCGCGACATGGTGCCGAACCACCTGTTCCAGTTGTTGGGCATGGTCGCCATGGAACCGCCCAATTCGTTCGATGCCGAAGCCGTGCGTGACAAGAAGGCCGAAATCTTCGACGCGATCCAGCCGCTGACGCCAGACGACATCGTTTTCGGCCAATACGAAAGCGGCCCCGCGGGCATCGGCTATCGCGAGGAACCGGACGTTGCGCCAGGCAGTACGACGGAAACTTACGCGGCGGCCCGCGTGTTCATCGAGAACTGGCGCTGGGCCGGCGTGCCCTTTTATCTGCGCACCGGCAAGCGGCTCGCCGCGCGCCGCACGGAGATTTCAGTGCAACTAAAGCCCGTGCCGTTCCGCTTGTTCCGCGACACACCCGTCGACGCGTTGACGCCGAACGTGCTGACCTTGCGCATCGATCCCGCGCATGGCACGAGCTTCGACTTCAACGTGAAAACGCCGGGGCCGGTGATGCAGATCGGCGCGGTGCAGTCTTCGTTCGACTATGGCGACTTTTTCGCGGAGCGTGCCAACGTCGGTTATGAAACGTTGCTGTACGACTGCATGCTCGGCGACGAGACGCTGTTTCAGCGTGCGGACAGCATCGAAACGAGCTGGTGCGCGGTGGACGACGTACTGCATCCGAAAACCGGCGGCGCGATTGCAGTGCACGGGTATGCGGCCGGCAGCGAGGGACCCGCGCAAGCTGACGCGCTGTTGGCGCGCGACGGTCATGCGTGGCGGCCTTCGAAAAAGAATGTGGTCGAGAAAAAGTAACGCCATCAGACGCTTCAATACGCAAACACAATCAGGGGACACCGTGACGACACGTAAGGCGAAAGTAAAAGACAGTACCGAGCGGATTCTGGCGATCGACGTCGGCGGCACCGGCTTGAAAGCCGCGATCATCGGTGCGGACGGGCAGATGCAAACCGAACGCGTGCGCGTGGCGACGCCGCATCCGTGCACACCGGATCAACTGGTGGATGCGTTGGCGAAGCTGGTCGAGCCGCTCGTCAGACAGGCGCCGCCCGCGCTGATGTCGATCGGTTTTCCGGGCGTGGTGCGCAACAACCGCATTCTCACGGCACCGCACTTCGGCATTGAGGGCTGGCACGACATTCCGCTCGCGGATGCGTTGGCGCAACGCCTGGGCGGTTTGCCGGTTCGCATGATCAACGACGCCGAGATGCAGGGCTTTGCCGCGATCGAAGGTCACGGCATCGAATTCGTGCTGACGCTCGGCACGGGCGCGGGAACGGCGCTCTTTCGCGACGGCGAATTGATGCCTCACCTGGAGCTTGCGCATCATCCGGTGAGTAAGAAGGGCGTCGCCTATGACGAGTACATCGGCGAGGCCGCGCGTGAGAAGGTGGGGAATAAGCGCTGGAACCGGCGCGTCCAGAAGGTGATCGGGATTCTGAATTCGCTGGTGAATTACGACAGGTTGTGGATCGGCGGCGGCAACGCGGCGCGTCTCACGATTGAGTTGCCGGCGAACGTCGCAACCGTTTCGAACGATGCGGGTATTGAAGGCGGCGCGCGGCTATGGCATCCGAAGTCCGTGCGCGAGACGCGGCAGTTACCGGAGGCTAACAAACGGACCGGTCGCTTCAAGTGATCGGTTCGGCAAGCGACACTCGGGGGATTTCGAACGTGTCGACGGAATAAAGCGCTCGGCCAAAACGTTTGCCATCGACGGCGGTGATGTGCACCGGTGATGTGCGCTTTACGCCAGCCGTCCTTTCGGACGAGCGGACTAACAACGGATAACCACGATGATGCGAAGCGATCACTTTGGCCTTGCACGCCGACGGCTATCTGTCGGCTTATGCGCCGCGCTGATTTTTTCAGCGGCGAGTGTCCGCGCGGCGGAGCCGTTCGCGGTATCGTCGCCGGGTCTCGCCGATGGCGGCACGTTGGATTCGAGTCATGCGGCGAGCGCAAACAATTGCGGCGGCGGCAATGTCTCGCCGGTTCTGCAATGGCGCAATGCACCTGCCGGCACGAAGAGTTACGCGATCACGCTTTTCGATCCGGACGGCGCAAAGGGGCTGGGGATCGTGCACTGGGTGCTGTACGGCGTCGCCGTGTCGACGACAGAACTGCGTGCCGGTGCCGCGCCGCCCGCCGGTAGCGTAAGCGGAACGAACCGGACCGGCGGCCTTGGCTATTACGGACCGTGTCCGCCGGTTGGCGATGTTCCGCATCACTATGTGGCCCAAGTCTATGCGCTCGATCTGCCGCCTGATGCGTTGCCGGCCGGCTTGACGAGGGACGCGTTGCTCGCTGCGGTGAAAGATCATGTGATTGCGGCAACGAGTACGGTGCTTCGGTATGGAAGATGATGCCGTTGCGTTCGCGGCGTGCAATGAGGGCGCAGCGAAAGAGCACCGAGCGCGAGCCGGTTGAACGGTTCACGCGATTTATCGAATGACCGCGCTCAATGTCTATTCATGTCGATCGACGAGCGCCCTCACTTTCCAACGGATCAAAATGAAAACATCGCGCCGTCATTTTCTGCTGCTGAGCGTGGGCGTGGGCTCATCGCTCATGCTGTCGCGCACCGCATTTGCCGGCACCTCGAACGCACTCAGCGAAGCCGATCCGAAGGCACAAGCCGTCGGTTATAAAGAGGACGCATCGAAGGTCGACAAAACGAAGTTCCCTGATTACGCCGCCGGACAAACATGCGGCAATTGCTCGCTGTTCCAGGGCAAAGCCACCGACGCATACGGCGGCTGCACGCTGTTCGGCGACAAGCAGGTGGCCGCGCGTGGCTGGTGCAGTTCGTATACGAATGTGTGAGCGGCACGCGTTCCGAGCTCTTCAGAGCAACGCGCTCAGCGCCAGCTCGTGCGAATGGCCGATCCACATTGCCGCGTCGCGATGATCGCGCAACGCGTCGCCGGTATTCGGGTGCAGGAAAATATCCAGCGCGCCGTGATTCAACGTGAGCCAGCCAACCAGTTCGGCGAACTGCTCCTGCGCGAACGCGAGCTGATACGACCACATGGGATGCGGTCCGACCGGCCGCTCGTGGAAGCGGCCCATTTGCAGCTTGCCGTTCCAGCGCGCTTCGATTTGCTCGCGAAACGCCCACGCGGCGTCGCGGCTGCTCGAATCGAAATAGACGTGGGCGTGCCAGCTGGCGATGGCTGAGGTGTCGCGAAGTGTCATAACAAAGTCCATTGCGTTCCGATGTGTCGAGCAGTCTTTATCCGCCATTTATTCTGCTTCAGTTTCCGCCGACGCGCGCGGCGCGCGCCTCATGTGAAACTGTCTGTCATCTTCGCCGGTGGTCTCGAAGCCCAGGCGCTCGTACAGGCGCTTCGCGGGATTGCCTTTGAGCACCTTGAGCGCGAACGGCAGCGCGTCGGCTTGCGCGGCCTGCAGGACAGTATGCAGCACGCGTTCGCCGATGCCGCGCCCTTGGCGCTCCGGCGAGATCTGCAATTGCACGAGGATCCACTCGGTCTCGGTGCGATGCGCTTTCAGCAAACCGGCCGGCGCGCCGTCGACGCAGATCACGCGCGCCGTGTCGTAACGATGCAGCAGACGCGCGCGATGTTCGGCGTCGTTCGAAGGTTCGCCGGCGCGTGCGAGATGCTCCGTCATGGTCGCCTTGCGCAGCTCGAACAGAAAGGCCTCGTCGGCGCTCAGCGCCGGGCGCAGGGTAATGGCAGGTTCTTGATCGGACATGTTGGTAACGTTTCCGGCGTGGGATGGCTAGTAAAAATTGTCGTGAATTGTCGCGCCAGCAGCGCTTTTTTACCACGCGGTTATGTTTTCGCCTTTCGACTTCCCTGCTCGAAGCACGCGCCGATATCATTGGCCGATGCTCCCTACTCATGCGGATCGGTGCGCCGCCATGCGCGCTGCCTCAGGCGCTGCCGGAGTTTGCGGCTCGCGGAACGGGTCACGGGGGTCTGTTCGCGGCGCTCGGGCCGCGGCCGGCTGCGCACGTCTCGTGCGCATTGGCATGGGCTTTGCTTCTGCCTCATCCGCGGATTGCTGGTGCATGCAAGTTCGATACCTCGCGTGCGAGACGGCGAACGGCCGTGCGACGGGGCCAACGCGTCCGCTGCGCAAGTTGCGATGAAGCCGGCGATGCGGCGGCGCGCATTTCATCAGTCAAAAGAAGCCGGCACATGGCCAGCGTTTCCATTCAGTTTCTTCCGGCGTCGTTCGTTCAACACGGCGAACGGCTTAACGAACTTTGCGAGGTGGGCTATGGAGATTATCGAGCTTGAACCTAGCGTCTCGGCAGACGGACGCGCGGTGATTTTCCAGCTTTCGGCGCGAGGGCGGGACCTTGAGTGCGCTGTGACGCGTGAGGCGCTGGAACAGCACTTCTGGTTGCAACGCGACGCCGGCGAGGAACGCGTACTGAAGACATTCGCGGACGGGCGCAAGCGCATTACCGCCGTCGCTGAAAGAAAAATGCTGGCGCGGCCCGGCGAAAAAGTATTGCTGACGATCAGTGATTTCGCCGCCCGAGGTTGATGTTTTTTCGCCGGTTCGATCGGCGTTTCGCACCGAAGAATCCGCCAGATATTTCACCGTACCGACAACGGCGTAACCGGCCTGCACGCCTCTCACATCAGAGGAAAGCGCCGCGTTACGCCGATTCGTTAAATTAGCCTGCCAATTCCCCTCGCTTCGGGCAATTGCCGTCGCATGCGCTCGCATACACTGTTTTCCATGGAGCGACAAGACACCGAGCCCCGTCGACGCGGTCTTCCCCCGCGTTGTTTTGAACCGTACCGTTGATGGCAGTTTGCCGCGTTGTCGAATGCGGCAGGGCAGTAAAGCAGTAGGAAGTAGAAGTAATGCAAACGGCGCGCAATCCATGCAATAGGCGCGCGAATCAGCAGGGGGTTGCAGCCAGGCGTAGTTGAAGACGAAGGACCCGGCTGCGATGCAGTCGCAGTACAAAGCAGCAACGGCTTTCGCAGTAAATAGCAGCAGTTCAGTCGGTAATCGCTTTTTGCAGTAGCAGTTGAGGTAGCAACAGCTTGATTGGTTTGCGGTGGTTATAGGTCGGCAGGCATCCACGCGCGTGCACGACCCTTCCATCCTGTCCGGCCCTGTTCTCACGCGGGAACAGGGCTTTTTTTCTTTGGCGCGCGCGTTCAGGCGGCGCGCATGAACAGGTCCTTCGAACGTTTAAGTCTGCCTTAATAGTTGCTTGCCATGATGGCGACACAGACTCGCATTAGAGCCCTGTCAGGCCGCCGGCGCCTCGGCGGCGGTTGCCGCCGAAGTAGTGCAGAATTCGGTGGTAAAGCCGAAAGTTAGCGAAAGAGGTTGAACCGATATGTCGAGCAAATCGCGAATCCGCAAGCACAGCCAGCCGGCCATGTCCCCGCTGTTGCGCGCGCTGACCTTTAGCCGCACCGCACACGAGCCGGTCACCTCGGCGATGGTCCTGCAGGCCTACAGCGCGCTCGACGCGTTCCGGCACGGCCACGGCGCGCGGAATCTGCACATGACGTTGAGCCGGCATTTGCTGGTGTCGCAGGAGCTTGCGCGCCTCGGCCTCGGTGAGGACGTGCTGGCCGACATCGAAAGCGCGCATGCCGCGATGGTTCAACTCGACGCCCGCGAGCATCGCGAGGGCGCCTGGACACTAGAGGACGACGAATACGCCCGCCTGTGCACGGCGCTGGCGATTCTCGACGGGCAACTGGCGGTGGCATCGTTGAGCGAGATTGCGAGCGCGGAAGCGAGAATGATCGAAGGTTTGATGCGCTCGGCGCAGGTGCGGGCGATTGCGGAAGCGGCGGTCTGAGCGGTACGCCATTCCGTATCTGAGAATGCGTCAACGAAAACGCCCCACATGGGGCGTTTTTCCATTTCAGCGGCTTTAGTGTGCTGAGCAGCGGGAACGGGCGATCGTCCAAATCCAAAAATCCATGTCCCCATGCCGCGCGGAGATCACGAGTCTCCGTAAAAATCCCGATCGACCGCCGCACCGGCGTCGGGCAGCGTTTGCCGGAGTGATCCGCGCTTGCTAGACTGCCTCTCGCTACCCACCGCAAGCGCGGTGTTTGCCTTCATACGCCTGCCGGGCGTTCACGTCTGCGGCGCGATCAATCGGAGACGCCATGTCTTACATGCTGCTCATCGTCGAACCCCCGCATCAACGCATTGAACGCGGCGAGGCCGCGGGGCGCGAAGTCTACGACCAGATGGTGCGTTACGCCGCCGATCTGAAAGAACGCGGCAAACTGCTCGCCGTCGAATCACTCACCTCAACGAAAGACGCCGTGCGCGTGCAGGTACGCGACGGCCAGCCGAAACTGCTCGACGGCCCGTTCACCGAAGCCAAGGAAATGATCGGCGGTTTCTTCCTGCTCAATTGCGAAAGCCGTGACGAAGCCGTGGCGATCGCGCAAGCCTGCCCGGCGGCGTCGTGGTGCACCGTCGAAGTCCGCAAGCTCGGGCCTTGTTTCGCGTAAGCGATGGGCGCATCCGTTGAAGATGACTTTGGGGTTTTCCCTGATGCATCGATATGGGTGTCGATCCGGCCGTGCATTGCTCGTCGTATGAGTAAGGAGCCAGCAAATCTGCGCGGCTCTCCCCCTCATCACGAAAAGGAGTAACGGCGATGCGATTCATGATCCTGGTCAAAGCGACTGCCGCCAGCGAAGCCGGCGAAATGCCCGGCGAATCTCTGCTGGCCGCGATGGGCACGTACCACGAAGAACTGGCCAAAGCCGGCGTGCTGCTCGATGCCACCGGCTTGCAACCGAGCTCCAAAGGCTGGCGCGTTCGCTACAGCGGTGGCAAGCGCACGGTGGTGGAAGGTCCGTTCGCGGAAACCAAGGAACTGATCGCCGGCTACACGCTGATTCAGGTCCGCTCGCGCGAAGAAGCGATGGAATGGGCACGGCGCTTTCCGGCACCCTTCGGCGAGCAGGCCGAGGGCGAAATCGAAGTGCGCCAGCTGTTCGAACTCGACGACTTCGAACCCGGCCCGCAAATAGACCGGTTCCGCGAGTTGGAAGCGGGCAAGCGCTGAGCCGCGCGTCGATCTAACGCCGCGTCGAATGCGCGGCATCGTGACTGAGGCGGCGAAATGCACCGCATGTGCCCACATGCGCAGTTGCCGCGCAGCGCACCACCCGATCAATGGATGTCATCATGCACAAGCAGATCTATGTCAATCTTGCCGTCGGCAATCTCGAACGGTCGAAAGCCTTCTTCAGCACGATCGGTTTCAGCTTCGAGCCGCAATTCACCAACGACCAGGCGGCGTGTCTGATCCTCGGCGAGAACATCTACGCGATGCTGCTGGTCAAGGACCTGTTCAAGTCGTTTACCCACAAGTCGCTTTGCGATCCTAAGGAAAGCACCGAGGTGCTGGTGGGCTTGTCGTGCGAAAGCCGGGGCGAGGTGGATGCGCTGGTCGCCAAGGCGCTCGCCGCGGGCGGCACGGCGCCGCGCGCGCCGCAGGACTACGGCTTCATGTACGGGCACGGTTTCGAGGATATCGACGGGCACGTCTGGGAGCTGATCTACATGGACCCGAACGCCAGGGCGGCGGGCTGAGCTCGTGACGACACCGGCCACCCATCGTGCGATCGAGGCAGTCTGGCGGATCGAATCCGCCAAGGTCATCGCCCACGTCGCGCGGATGGTGCGCGACGTGGGGCTCGCCGAAGAGCTGGCGCAAGATGCACTGGTGGCCGCGCTCGAGCATTGGCCGTCCGCCGGTGTGCCCGACAATCCGGGAGCGTGGCTGATGGCGACCGCGAAAAACCGCGCGCTCGACCGCTTGCGGCAGGAAGCGCTGCATGCCCGCAAGCGCGAAGAACTGGGCCACGATCTCGACGCGCTGGAGGCCCACCTCGTGCCCGATTTCGTCGATGCTCTCGATGCCGCGCGCGCCGACGACATCGGCGACGATCTGCTGCGGCTGGTGTTCACCGCGTGCCACCCCGTGTTGTCGACCGACGCGCGCGTCGCGCTCACGCTGCGGTTGCTCGGCGGGCTCACCACCGACGAAATCGCGCGGGCGTTTCTCATGCCCGAGCCGACCATCGCGCAGCGCATCGTGCGGGCCAAGCGCACGCTGTCGGCGGCCAAGGTGCCGTTCGAGGTGCCGCAGGCGGATGCGCGCGCGCTGCGGCTCGCGTCGGTGCTGCAGGTGATCTATCTGATTTTCAACGAAGGCTATTCGGCCACCGCCGGCGACGACTGGATGTGTCCCGCGCTATGCGAGGAAGCGCTACGGCTTGGGCGCGTGCTGAGCGGTCTCGTGCCGGACGAAAGCGAAGTGCACGGCCTCGTCGCGTTGATGGAGATTCAGGCGTCGCGCACGCATGCGCGTACCGATGCCGAGGGCCGTCCGGTGCTGCTGCTCGATCAGGACCGCAGCCGCTGGGATCCGCTCTTGATCCGCCGTGGACTGGCTGCACTCGACGCCGCGCACGCGCTGGGCGGCGCGAGCGGTCCGTATGCGTTGCAAGCGGCGCTGGCCGCGTGTCATGCGCGCGCCCGCCGCGCCGAAGACACCGATTGGGCGCAGATCGTCGCGCTGTATGACGCGCTGGCGCAGGTGGCGCCTTCGCCGGTGGTCGAGTTGAATCGGGCAGTGGCGGTGGGCATGGCGTTTGGGCCGGCTGCCGGTCTTGAGATCGTCGACGCACTCGCCACCGATGCCGCGCTCACCAACTATCACTGGCTGCCGAGCGTGCGCGGCGATTTGCTGGCGAAGCTCGGGCGCATGGAAGAGGCGCGCGCCGAATTCGAACGCGCGGCCACGATGACGCGCAATGCACGCGAGCGCGAACTGTTGCTCGAGCGTGCACGCGGCGTCGCACATTGAATCGTAAATAGCCCCTATCGAATCAACTGACGCACGCCCAACGCGACGATCAGGCCGCCGCACACGCGATCGATCCACGCCTTGCAGCGCCGGTACGCCGTCGCGATGCGCGCGTGCGACAACGTCAGCGCGACGAATCCATACCAACTGCTCGCAACGACGCACACCATGCCGAGCATCGCGGCAAATGTTCCCACGCTCACATGCGCCGGCGCGGCCGAAGAGAACACGGCGGCGAAGAACGCCATCGACTTCGGATTCGCGATGTTGGTCGCGAAGCCTTGCGCGAATGCCTGCCGGAAGCCGCCCGCCGATGCCTTCACGCTTTGCGTCGGCTTGCCCGCCGAAGCGTTGACGATCAGCCGGCCGCCGAACCAGATCAGATAAGCCGCCCCGGCCACTTTCACGGCCAGCGCGAGCCACGGAAACGCGGTGAATACGATGCCGACACCGAGAATCGCGCAGCTTGCCCAGAACAGGTTGACGAGCACGATGCCGGCGACCATCGCGAGCGCCTCGATGCGCGTGGCCGACGCGGCCTTGTGCGCAACGGCGACGAAGTTCGGCCCAGGGATCACGACGCCGGCCACATATACGGAGAAAACGCCTAGAACGGCGGAGCCATCAATCACACACTACTCCCTATCGCGGACGGTACGGCGCAGCACATCAGTGAATGCGTCCGCCAGCCGTTGCATCGAATCAAGCCGAGAAAAACGCCACTGCGCCCGTCACCACGCCTGCCGCCGCAACGACGAACGACAGATTGCGCAGCCATCGCTTGCGAGTCAGCAAAGTGATCGCGCATAAGGCGATCGCGACCTGGATCAACGTCGTGGCCTGTGCCCAGCGATGATGGCCGTGCAGAAGCGCTTCACTTTTGGCGTCGTTGTCCAGGACTTCCTTTTCGATCGCCTCGGCCTTCGCGCGAATCGGCTCTTTCTGCTGCTTGTACTTATCGACGTCCGCGGCGAACTTCGCGTGAGCATCGGTGTTGCCGGACGAGAGCGCCTCGCCGAGTTCGGCGAGGTTCTGCTTTTCGCCCTTGGCCTGGTAGTAATTCCATTGGTTCGACGCTTCGGTCTTCCTGATGGCGGCTTCGTTCTTGTAGTACAGCGCCAGGTTTTCACTGTTGCCGCTCTGGTATGCGCACAGCGCGCCGATCGTCGCGAGGATCGCCGTTATCACGGCCATGCGGCCTGAAAAGGGATCGGCGTTGTGATGGCCGGCATGTTCGACGGCATGGTCATGCGGACCGTGTACTTCAAATTCTTCAGACATCCGATTCTCCGAGGCAGGGCTTTTTTGTGGTGTCCAGGCAGCGCGCGTGCTGGCGATACGCGTGCGGGCCGCGCTACGATGCGCGGCCCGCGGGCCCGGCGGCCTCAATCTTAGCGTGTGGCGCTCGGTGATGGGAAAGGTTGCCGCCTCGACGATCACATCCTGATGACGACCCGGCCGCGCGTGCCGGCAGCCACCGCCTCATAGGCTTCACGCGCGCGTTCGAGCGGAAATTCCCGCGCGATAGCCGGCGCTTGCAGCTTGCCGCTTTCGAAGCCCTCGACCAGCGCTGTCATCAATGGCGCCGATTCGGCGACGCCGAGCTTCGCGCTATCCACGCCGAGCAGTTGCGTCTCGTTGTGATAGAAGTCGATCAGATCGAACTCGACGCGGCGCTTGCCCGTCCCGCTGATTTCCAGCACCCGGCCGCGGCGTTTGACGAGACTCAATGCGGTCTCGAAGGCGACGCCGCCCACCGTGTCGTAGACCACCTCGGCGCCGGCGCCGTCCGTGAGCGCGCTCAAACGCTCGGTGACGTTTTCGTCGAACGGCACGTAGCCGTCGATCAGGCGGCCCGCGGGCGTGCCTGCGTCGAGCGGATGACGGTCGACCGCGATCACGCGCGCGCCGCGCGCCTTCGCGATCTGCGCCACCGCGCCGCCGACGCCGCCGCCCGCGCCGATCACGGCGATGGTTTCGCCCGCTTGCAGATGCGCGTATTCGACGGTGCCGAGCCACGCGACCACGAAGTTCACACCGATCGCGGACGCCGCCGCGTGACTGAGCGCCTTCGGTTTGCGCGACAGCGCGGCGAGCGGAATCTTGATGAACTGCGCGTGCGTGCCGTCGCGCGTGAAGCCGATGTCGCCGCCGGTGCCCCACACTTCGGCGCCGAGCCAGTGCGGCGGGCCATCCACGACCACGCCGCTGAAGTCGCGGCCGGGCGTGCGCGGCAATACCGTGTGCTCGAAATGGCCGGACACGTTCTTGACGTCGCTCGGATTCACCGAGGCCGCCTCGATCTGCACGACGGCGTTGTCGGCGTCGGCCTGCGGGGTCGGCAGATCGACGTATTCGAGCACCTCCGGGCTGCCGAAAGACTTGAATTGAATCGCTTTCATTGCGTGTCGCTCCTGTCGGGTTCTGGGCTGCTTGATGTAGCAGATGAGACGTAGTCTAAGTGGGCCGGTGGAAAGACGGTAGGACAAGGACTTTCGAATATCGGACAAGGCGCGATAGGACAGCGCGCGAGGTGGGGCCGGTGGGTATGTCTGGCGCGGTTTCTGGAGTTGGCTTGAGGGTGGGGTTTCCTTGCGCGCAAAAAATCTGCGATCATCCCTCGCACTTGCAACGCTTCTTAACTTCAAGGCTCTCCGCCACCCGCCCCTCTCAATGTCAACGCACGCCACTCACCTCACCACCGACCGCCTGACCATGCGTCCGCACACACGTGACGATTTCCTCGAGAGCTATGCGATGTGGTCCGATCCCGAGGTGATCCGCTATATCGGCGGCAAGCCGTTCACGCGCGAAGAGGTCTGGGCACGCCTGCTGCGTTACGCCGGACATTGGGCGATGCTGGGCTACGGCTACTGGGTGGTGCGTGATAAGCAGAGCGGCCGGTTTCTCGGCGAAGTCGGCCTTGCCGACTATCACCGCGAGATCGAACCTTCGTTGATGGGTACGCCTGAAATCGGCTGGGCATTGGACCCGGCGGTGCATGGCTGCGGCTACGCGACTGAAGCCGTGCGCGCCGCTTTGAGTTGGGCCGACATGCAATGGCCGGGTGCCGAAACCGCCTGTATCGTCGCGCCGGAGAACCAGCCTTCGCTGCGTGTCGCTGACAAGTGCGGCTATCGCGAGCACCTTCGCACCACGTACAAAGGCAAGCCGACCATCGTGCTGCGGCGCGCGGCAGGCGGTGGGCGCGTCAGCAGTTGAGCGCTTCGTTGGAATGCGATCAACTGCCCGGCCCGTCCGACGCGCTAGCGCTTATCGCGCGCCTTCGCTAGCCGCCGCCTGCTGCCGCGCGATCAGATCCACCAGCCGCTCGACCTGCTGGCCCCGCGCGTCGAAGTTGCCCGCATCCAGCCAACGCGTATAGCTCGAACGCAGCGCCGGCCATTCACTATCGATGATCGAAAACCACGCGGTGTCGCGATTGCGTTCGCGATACACGATCGCCTGACGGAAGATCCCTTCGAACGTGAAGCCATAACGCAACGCGGCTGCGCGCGACGGAGCGTTCAGCGAATCGCATTTCCATTCGAAGCGCCGATAGCCAAGCTCGTCGAACACGTGCTTCATCAACAGGAACATCGCGTCCGTGGCGATGCGCGTGCGCTTCAGACGCGGCGAATACGTCACGTGGCCGACTTCGATCACGCCGTTCGCGCGGTCGATGCGCATCAGCGCCAACGTGCCGACCGCCTTGCCGGTCGCCAGATCGATCACCGCATAGTGCAACGGATCGGTGGACGCT
Source organism: Paraburkholderia sp. (assembly GCA_035636295.1). GTDB lineage: Bacteria > Pseudomonadota > Gammaproteobacteria > Burkholderiales > Burkholderiaceae > Paraburkholderia. Next base: position 8,774 of record DASPZL010000526.1, on the reverse strand, counting down.
GCGGCGCGCGTCAGATGCTCGCGAAACGCGTCGAGGCTGTCGAACGGACCGATCGTCAGATACGTCCAGTCCCGACCATCGGGCGCCGAACTGTACGCGTCGTACAGGTCCGCGGCATGGCGTTCGACGTTCACCGGTTCGATCCGGCAATAGCGGCCCTCGAGCGGCTCGCGGCCGGGCGCCTTGGCGCCGTTCCAGCCCGGCACGGGCGCGCCGATCGGCTGTTCGAACGCGTTACGTCTGGGTTCCATATCTACTCTCCAAGGCGAATCGTTAGGTTACCGTGAACGATACGGCAAACGTGGTATGTTAAAAAGATCCACACCCACTACATTTAATAGGTCCAGCCGGCATGATCGAGATCATCGGCCCGCTCGCCAGCCCTGCCGCCGCGATTCGCACTGGCGGCACTGAAAAAACCGCACCGCTGCAAAAACAGTTGATCGAGCGTTTGCAGCAGGCGATCCTCGCCGGACGTTTGCCGGCGGGTTCACCGCTGCCTTCGTCGCGTTTACTGGCGACCGAAATGGGCGTCTCGCGCAATACGGTAGTGATCGCTTACGAGCATCTGGCCGCGGTCGGCTATGTCGTGGCCGACAAGAAAGGCACGCGCGTCAGTCCGCTTTCGAGCCCTGCTGCGCGCGGCGAACCGCCCGCAAAATCCGCCGCGTCCGAAGTAAGTTACGCAGCGCGCGTCGGACAGTTCGCGGCGACGCGCACTCAAGCCGACAATACGTTTCCTCTGACGCCCGGCACGCCCGCACTGGACCGCTTTCCGCTGCCGGCCTGGCGGCGCGCACTGGACCGTTCGATGGAGCGCGCGTTGCCCCAGGCGCTCGGCTACGGCACGCCGGCCGGCGAACCGGCGTTGCGCGAGGCGATCGCCGCGCATCTGCGGATGGCGCGCGGCGTGCGCTGCGAGGGCCCGCAAGTGGTGATCACCGAAGGCGCGCAGGAGGCGCTGAACCTGTGCGTGCGGCTCTTCACCAATCCCGGCGACATCGCCTGGATCGAGGATCCCGGTTATCGCGGCGCGAAGGCCGCCTTCAATCTGGGCGATCTGACCACGCTGCCGATGCCGGTCGACCCCGAAGGCATCGTCGTGCCGCCCGACGCGTGGGCCGCGCATCCGCCGAAGCTGATCTATACGTCGCCGGCGCATCAGTATCCGACGGGTTCGGTGTTGTCGGTGGCGCGGCGTCTGGAGCTGATTGCGCAGGCCCGCCGCAGCGGCGCATGGCTGATCGAGGACGACTACGACGGCGAATTCCGCCACACCGGCGAGCCGATCGCCAGCATGCAAGGGCTGGTCGACGACGCGCCGGTCCTATACGTCGGCTCGTTCAGCAAAACGATGTTCCCGGCGCTGCGCATCGGCTTCGTGGTGCTGCCGCGCGCGATCGCTGAGCACGCGGCCGTCGCGTTGCAGGAGATGCTGCGGGGCGGGCATCGCCTGGAGCAGCTTGCGCTCGCCTATTTCATCGAAAGCGGCGAATTCGGGCGGCATCTGGGGCGCATGCGGCGGCTGTATCGGGAGCGCCAGCAGGCGTTGCGCGACGCGCTTACCGCGCATTTCGCGCCGGCGCAGATTCTTGGCGGCGAGTGCGGCATGCATCTGACGCTTCGTTTGCCGCCGCGGATTGCCGATCGGCCGCTGACCGAACGCGCGCTCGCCGAGGGACTCAACCCGCGCGCGCTGTCCGGTTTCGCCTTGCGGCCGCGCGCGGAGACGAACGGGCTGGTGATCGGCTACGGCAACACGCCCGCCGAACAGCTGGCGCCGGCCATCCGTGCGTTGGCATTGATCGCTCAGCGCGCCCGATAAGTTTTGCGTTTGTCCGCGCGGCCCATGTCGCGCTATCGTGTCGTTTATGCGCGGCGGTTTCGAAACGTGCGACGTCGACGGATCGCCCGCAGGTCATGCTCAGCGCACCGCACTGCAACCTCGCGTGGAAATGCCGCGCGCGCCTGCCGGGCTGCGGTCGAGAGGGTATGAAGAAAGCCTTTGTTGTGGTTATCTATGACGATTTATCCGACCGGAGACGACATGAAGGAAATCGAACCGACCCCATGGTTTGAGCTTGCCGCCCATACGCCCGTCCGCGAAGGCTGGTACGAGGTACAGCTGACGAGCGGGGACACGGCATTTGCGAAGTTTGGCGACGGCATATGGACCGAGAAGCCGTTGCTGGTGTTCACACACTGGCGCGGCCTCTCCGCCGATCCGTCGACAGCAGCCGACGGCGAGGCGGAATCGGTCAATGCCGAGGCCACCGCGGCTCAAGGCGTACGCGCTGCATGGAACGCGTTCTTCCCCGGCCTCGGCGAGGAACAGCACAAACCGCTGGACGCTTTGCCCAACGGTAAAGCGCCACACTGATGCGCGCCTGGGCGGCGGCTTTCTCGGGCTGCCGCCCCTACATCTTCGTTTTGCATCCCCGGCTTTGATCGCCTTCTTTTCCGCTTGAGCGTTTGGGCGGTCTCACTCGCCCGCACCCGTTTCGCACAGCCTCGCTACAATCGCCTTCATCACTTTGAAGCGGAAACGACGTATGAAAGTCACACGAGAACCCGTGGCGTTGTCGCGGGCCACGCAGTTACTGAATCATGGACCGGTCACGATCATTACCAGCGCGCACGGCGGACGCTCGAACGTGATGGCGGCATCGTGGGCGATGCCGCTCGATTTCAACCCGCCGAAGGTGGTCGTCGTGGTGGACAGCCGCACGCTCACGCGGCAGCTGATCGAAGCGAGCGGCGTGTTCGGGCTGCAACTGCCGAGCCGCGGATTCGCCGCGCAAACGCTGGCGGTGGGCACGAACGCGGGCGCCGAACTCGACAAGTTCTCGGCCTTCGACCTCGACACGTTCCCCGCGCAAAACATCGACGTGCCGATGCTGGCCGGCTGCATCACGTGGATGGAGTGCAAGGTGATTCCGGACGATAGCCAGCGCCACGACCTGATCATCGGCGAAGTGGTGGCGGCGTATGCGGACAGTCGCGTGTATTCGAACAACCGCTGGCACTTCGGCGACGATCCCGATTTGCGCACGTGCCATTACGTGGCCGGCGGGACGTTTTTTGCCACCGGCGATGCGTTCGAGGTGGAGCCGGTGGCGAGTGGAGAAGCGGGTTGATGATGGACGGGCGGCGCGCAGTGTGGCTCACACAGCGTCTTCAGCAAACGCCTTAAGCGCGTCCCCCGCCAACCGGTAACGCACCCATTCGCTTTGCGCGCTTGCTCCGATCGATTTATAGAAGCCGATCGCCGGCTCGTTCCAGTCGAGCACGCTCCATTCGAACCGGCCGCAGCCGGTGTCGCACGCAATACGGGCGAGGTGGCGCAACATCTGTTTGCCCGCGCCGCTGCCGCGCGATTTCGGCGACACGTACAGGTCTTCCAGATAAAGTCCTTGTTTGCCGAGCCACGTCGAATAGGAAAAGAAGTAGACGCAAAAGCCGATGGGCTCGCCGTTCATCTCGCAGATCAAAACCTTCGCGGTTGAGTTTGCGGAGAATAGGCTTGCCTCGATGTCCTGAACGGTTGCGACGACTTCGTGCTCCGCTTTCTCGTACACCGCGAGTTCGGTGATGAAGCGCAGGATCAACGCGGCGTCGGATGCGTGAGCGGGGCGGATGTGAATAGTCAAGATGGAGATGCTCGATCGGTTGAATGACGAATCGAAGTTTAGCGAAAACGCGACGGCTTCGGATCAAACATGCATCGTATCGTTTATCCTGCTGTCCAGGCGAGCGAACCCCTGCTTACCACTCCATTTGACAAAACAACGCCTGAGGGTTTTCCATGAAGCGAGTGTCGATTCTGGCGGTGACATGTCTGTGGTTGTGCAGCAATGCACAAGCAGAAAAGATCGATTGCAAGAAGGCGTCCGACCAGTATTCGCTGAACCGTTGCGCCGACCTCGACTACCGGGCCGCCGACAAGAAGCTTAACGAGACCTACGGCAAGCTGCTGGGAAAAGTCAGTCCGCAGGGCAAGCCGCGGTTGCAGAAGGCCGAACACGCGTGGGTCGCTTATCGTGACGCCCAATGTGATTTCCTGAGTTCATCGACGGGGCCGTATAGCGCGCAGCCCATGATTCATTCGTCTTGCCTGAGCCGTCTCACGCAGGCGCAAACCAGACTGCTCGAAGAACAGTTGCATTGTGAAGAAGGGGATGTCGGCTGCGGCCAGCAGTGACGTTTGCGTGGTGCGCTTGTTGCAAATACGATCGACGATCAGCGACGCGGACAAGGCTTACGCGCAAGAGGTCATGCAAGCGCTCGACGATGCGGGCATTCTTGCACTACTCGACAGCCGGCCCGAGCGGGCTGGAAAAGAAGATCGTCGACGCACGCGAAAAGCAGGTGCCGATTCTCGTCGTGGTGGGTTCGCGCGATGAGCGTGACCGGACGATTAGTATTCGCTTGCGCGACGGGCAGCAATCGACGCTTTTGATTGCAGAAGGCGTCGAGCACTTGAGGCTGGCCGCGATACCGCCTGCGATGGTGTCGAAGCTGTAAAGATTCAGGGATGCAACATCACATCGATAAAAGCGTCCCAAACTTGCCAGAGGCGTGGGCCGGTTGGGGCAAGCCGTTGCCGCATTAGCCACCGCCGGCACCACCGAAGGACTCGACAACTCCCCAACGCCTCGGCGTAGCCGGATCGCCCTGCGCGATCCGAATGTCGATCTCCTGCATGTCGCTCATGTGCATCACGCGATAGATGGCGAATATCGATGCGTTCTCGCCTGATTCGTCGCCACGCAATTGCAGTGACCCACAGCGGCCGGTCACTCGCCTTCTACGAATGACCGCTGTGGCGACAGACTGAGACGATCAGGTACAGATGAGGCTCGTTGCGGAGTCGGCTGGCAGAAACGTCCTCGGTTCAAGGCCCGCATGGCGAGCAATTTCCACAACGCTGACCGGACGCTCGCGTTGAGTGAACAGCCAATGCTGCGCCCTCGATATAGCGCTGTCGCCATGTTTCGTTCCCGGATCGAGTTCGCTGTAGAAGCGTTGCTCGCGTCCAGGGGGCAACGAGCATGAAACGCGCTGTTTCCAGCATAACTGCTGTCCCCAGGAACCTCTCGGTGAGCCTTAGCCCAAGGTCCGGCCACGCGAGCACTCCCCCGGCCGTGACCAACGGCCGAAAGTTGAGTGACAGCGGACCCTGCTGCGCTACGCGCGAGGCGCCAGGTTAGTTGGTCGGCACAGCGTCTGGAAAAGTCCACGTACCGTCGAGGACTTCGGCACGCGGCCGGTACAGTCGCACCGTATAGTTCCAACCGGCAACAATCGGGAGGCAATTTTTGACTTGACCGTCGCAGCCACCGAACTGAATGGCGATCGAGCCGTCATTGCTTTTCTTCGCGGAGAGGTCATTGATCGAGTACGCGTTTGACGGGTTCTTTTCAAAATACCCTTGGGCGTTGTAGACGCTCACGGACCAGAATGCATCCACGGGAACGTTCTTGACCACCAGTCGATAGACAGTCTTTCCGTCGTTCCGGGTTGGAGTGAAGTTGAGGTAGGTTGCATCCTTGTCCGGATTGCCTCCCCACGCTGCAGCAGCCCCGATCAGGCGTCGTACCGGATCAACTTCCTCTTTGGTGCCGAACGCCCTCTTGAAGTCTGGAATCGTCGACGCGAGAACCAGGAGCGCGTCGCGCACCTTCTTCTGGCTCACTGCATCCCAGTTTGGCATTTCAAGCTTCCCCGGGACCTTCTGGCTCACTTTGATCGCGTCCTGCAGTTTGTGGACCTGCCCGATATCGTCCGGGTTACCCGGATCGACAAGCGTTCGAATCGCAACGGCGACATAACGCGTGCCGACGTTCTCCCGGGTGAGGACATGCGTGCCTCCACCGTAGAATACGTTCGGCACGTAGTGATCCTCATTGATGATCTGCAACGCCATGAAGCGCTTGCCTGGATCAGGCATGGCAATAGTAACCGGTCCCGCGTCCAGATCGAAGACCCCGGACGTGTAGAGCGTGTCGCGGTTCAGGCGTATGACAGTCTGATGATCGATCGATGCGGGTTCCCTGCGGTGGAGCAGTTTCCCCAGGCCACCTTGCTTTGCCAGCGCAACGACATACATGTCCGTCTCCGCACGAACGAAATTGTCGACCGTCACTGGTACAGGTGAGCCGGCGGACGGCTGCGTCTGAGTGGCCGCGACTCCGGCGGTGAAAAGAAGAGCCGCGAACGGCACTATCAGTTTCATATTTGCCCTTTGGATCATTCTGTTCTGGAACGCCCTAGAAACCGAAGCCACGTCAAGGCACTTCGCTAACGGCAGGAGGCGCCCATTTTCCCTGCTTGACGATGTCCCTCGGCACGTAGGTGCGGAACGTCAGGGAGAAGCGTTTGCCGGGCGCGGACGGTAGCCAGTTTGTTTCCGGTACACCCTTGACAGAACTCGGACCGATGGCGATTTTCAATGAGCCGTCCGGCTCCTTCGTGAGGCTCGAGTAGCTGTTGAAATTGAAACGGTTCAGCGAGTTGGGTACCACGCGATAGTCGGGAGCGCCGACCAGAATCACCGACCAATAGCCATTCACTACGCTCGACGGCAAGCTGTTGGCCGGAAAATGCATCACGTAAGTCTTGCTGCCGTCCAGTGGCTTGTTGTTGGCGTCGGCTGCGGCAACAAAGTAGATAACCTCGTCCGTCACGTTCGCCCAGATACCTGCGTAATTCACGACCGTGCGCAGGGAGTAGTCCTTGCCGTAGTTACCGGTCTGCGCACCTCCAACCCAATGGTTGTGAACAGGCCCGCTCCTCGCAATGGCGTTCTTTACGAAGTCCGGTACGACCTTGTCGCGCAGAAGTTGATCGATCTCGGCACGTGCGCCCGGACTCGATGCCACGTAGGCGGCCACCGAGCGAACCTGCTGCTGCATCGGCGCTGCAACAGGTGACACGTCGAGCGCACTCGCTAACACAGCGTCCACGTTGTCGAAAGCGTTTGCTCCCAACAGCTTCGCGTTGTCAAAGTCAGCGACGGTCGGTGCCGGCGAAGTTCTCACGTCGCCAAGCGGTGTCAGCTTGAACTGCTTCTGCAGTGCGAGCGCACCGTCGCGATCACCTTTTATCTCGACGCGCGCAAGCAACTTTGCCTTGCTTGAATGAAGTTCTATGCGCGCGGCATCGGGTGGAATCGTTACTGTCGAGCCCGGCTTAACCAGAGCGAACTTTCCATAGGGTTTCGAGGGGAAGGTCCGCTCGTTGATATTGGCGATTACCTCGCCCCACTCATCAAGTATTTGCGCCGTATAGTAGCGTCCCGTGACTTCAGGGACCTCCAGCAATGCCCCTGCATGATCGTCGGCCGAGATCCACGCTTCCAGATAAGCGACATCGAAGTTGGGATTGACGAAGTCGGCTGACCCGAGCGGGTTGTACCTGATCGCATTCCAGGCGAAGCCTGGCGCTTTGCGGTCCATTTGTTCCTGTCGAATCACCAGGAGGCGGCCCAGGAGGTAGATGTAGGCGTCGGTCACGGTGTGTTCATCGGGCTTCGCAACAGCGGCCGTTTGAGCCTGCGCCAATGTTGCACTCTGCATTCCGGCACAGGCCACCAGAGCCGACGCCATCACAACGCTCGCGAATACCCGCTTCGTCAAAGCGTAACCATGCATGCAATACCTCCGGTATAGGGGGGCCGCGTTCTGGTCCTACCGGAGCATTGTTGAAATTTTCCGAAGAAATTGCAAGCTTTGAAATCTGACTCAACTGCTGGTGACGAACGGCCGGAAATAGAGGCAGGGGCCGTTCAGCTCGGAATTGGGAGGGACGGTTTATGGCCGACTGCTTTCTGATGCGACGAGCATACGCAGCCCGACCCTTGTATCTCCGGCGGTCGGCAGTTGACGGCCCAACCCGGTCGCTTACCGGCAATATCTGAAGGACCGCTTTGCGGCAGATTTGCGAGAGCGGTGTCCAAGTCGCAGCGGTTCAGCCGAGCATGGCTAAAGCAGTCGTCAGAACGGCGCGTTTGAATTCCTTGGCGCGCCGCGGTAAGGAAGAGAATGGACTCAGCACATGGCTATAGGCGACAGTTTTGCTGATGCCATTGGCGAGCATCATAAACATGATGTCAGGGTCCTGCCGCGAAATCTCACCTGCGTCGATCGCATCGATGAGCAACGGCACGAACACGTCATGAAACGGCCGCACCACCCGCTCGATCAACAGGTTAAGGCGCTCCCCGGTTTCGGTTGCGGCAGTCGAAAAGAACATGCCCACGTCCGGCGTTAGAAACACCTGGTCGATCAGGACCGACACGGCGCCCTCGACGCGCGCTCGCGGTGCCAAGCCTGAAATCTCCCGTAGGGCGGCGGTCTTCGCGACCATCGGAGCCGCTTCGTCGGCGATCTGGTCCACCACGGCGATCCACAGCGCTTCCTTCGAGCCGTAGTGATGCGCGACCAGCGCGGGATCGACGCCCGACACCCTGGCGATTTCGCGCACACTCGTCGCCTCATAGCCGCTCCTTGCGAACGCCCCTCGGGCGCTGCGGAGCAATGCGTCGGCGCCACCCGCGTCGCTGCACGCTGGACGGCCGCGCGACCGACGCGGCGTGGGAGTCGTCTCGGCGCACTGGGCTTGATCGTTAGGGTGTTTCATCGGCGACGGTAGATCGTGTTCAAGGAAAGCTCAGAATTCTAACGGGTGCTGCACCGCGAATAACAGCGGGGCACCGGTTTGACATGAACCTATCGACACCTTAGTATCGCATTAATTCATCACTCGTAGAATAT
>DASPZL010000525.1:0-12290 GCA_035636295.1 Paraburkholderia sp. | reverse complement strand
GACCATGCAGGGCTCGGTGCGCGTGGCGCAGATGTGCAACGATTGGGGCCTCACGTGGGGCTCGCATTCGAACAATCACTTCGACATCTCGCTCGCGATGTTCACGCACGTCGCGGCGGCGGCGCCCGGCAAGATTACCGCGATCGACACGCACTGGATCTGGCAGGACGGCCAGCGTCTGACGCGCGATCCGCTGCAAATCGTCGGCGGCAAGGTGAAGGTGCCGCAGGCAGCGGGACTCGGCATCGAGATCGACATGGACGAGATCGAGAAGGCGCACGCGCTTTATCAGCAATACGGCCTGGGCGCGCGCGACGACGGCGTGGCCATGCAGTACCTGATTCCCAACTGGAAGTTCGACAACAAGCGCCCGTGCCTCGTGCGCTGAGTCGCTAATGAGCCGAGCAGCGGCGCGCGCTCACCCACATTTGACGCTAATCACACCATGACCTCACCTCAAGAACTCAAAGCGATTGTTTCGGAAGGCCTGTTGTCTTTCCCCGTGACCGACTTCGACGCGAAGGGCGATTTCCGCGCCGACACCTATGCCGAACGTCTCGAATGGCTCGCGCCTTATGGCGCTTCGGCGCTGTTCGTCGCCGGCGGCACGGGCGAATTCTTCTCGCTGACCAAAACCGACTATACGAACGTAGTGCGTACCGCGACGGAAGTCTGCAAAGGCAAGGTGCCGATTCTCGCGGGCGCGGGCGGCCCGACGCGCGTGGCGATCGAATACGCGCAGGAAGCCGAACGCCACGGCGCGAACGGCATTCTGCTGATGCCGCACTACCTGACCGAAGCTTGCCAGGAGGGCATCGCCGCGCACGCGGAAGAGGTGTGCAAGTCCGTGCCGAACATGGGCGTGATCATCTACAACCGCGCTAATTCCAAGCTTAACGCCGATATGCTCGAAGGCCTGGCGGAGCGCTGCCCGAACCTGATCGGCTTCAAGGACGGCGTGGGCGAGATCGAGAACATGGTGACGATCCGCCGGCGTCTGGGCGAGCGCTTCTCGTATCTCGGCGGCCTGCCGACCGCGGAAGTTTATGCGGCGGCTTATAAGGCGCTGGGCGTGCCGGTGTATTCGTCGGCGGTATTCAACTTCATTCCGAAGACCGCGATGGACTTCTACCGCGCGATCGCCGCGGACGACCACGCCACCGTCGGCAAACTCATCGACAATTTTTTCCTGCCGTACCTGGCGATCCGCAACCGCCGTGCGGGCTACGCGGTGAGTATCGTGAAGGCCGGCGCCAAGCTCGTCGGCCATAGCGCCGGCCCGGTGCGCGCGCCGCTGACCGATCTGACCGAAGAAGAAATGGCGAAGCTCGACGCGCTCATCAAGACGCTCGGCCCGCAGTAAGGCAGTCGGCGCAAGACACATCGCATCGCATCGCGCGCCCGACGACAACTGCAAGAACCTGGGTCGCGCACACGGCACCATAAAAAGCGCCCGGCCCGGCAACGTCGCCGGGCGCTTTGTACAGCGCGAATGCGCTGGTGACGCTCCATCCAGGTAGAAGCGCCGCCGTCCGGAGCGATAGAGCCAGGGAGCCCGCTCCCTTGTATAAAAATTCAGGAGATGACCATGGAAATGAGCCGCACGGCGAATTCCGTCCACGTTGCAAAGCGCACCAAAGTCCGCTACGCGATCCTGCTGCTGATCTTTCTGATCACGACGTTCAATTACGCTGACCGCGCGACGCTTTCGGTGACGGGCTCGGCGATGCGCACCGAGTTCGGCTTCGATGCGATCCGGATGGGCTACATCTTCTCCGCGTTCAGTTGGGCGTATGTGTTGTCGCAACTGCCGGCCGGCTGGCTGCTCGATCGCTTCGGCGCACGGCGCGTCTACGCGGCAAGCATTTTCTTCTGGTCGCTCTTCACGCTGCTGCAAAGCTCGATCGGTTTGCTGGGCAGCGCGGCCGCCGCCGTCACCGGCCTGTTCGTGCTGCGTTTCGCGATGGGCGCGGCGGAGTCGCCGGCGTTTCCGGCCAATGCCAAGGTCGTTGCAAGCTGGTTCCCCACGAATGAACGCGGCACGGCGTCCGCTATTTTCAATTCGGCCCAATACTTCGCCGCGGTCGTGTTCACGCCGCTGATGGCCTGGCTCACGCACGCGTTCGGCTGGCACATGGTCTACGTGGTGATGGGCGGCGCCGGGCTGCTGCTCGCCCTCACCTGGCTGAAGGTGATGAAGAACCCCGCCGATCATCCGCGCGTCTCACGCGCCGAACTCGACTACATCGAACAGGGCGGCGGCGTGGTGAACGGCCACACGAAAGCCCGCGCCGACGACATCGCGAGCGTCGGCGGCTGGTCCCTCGTGCGTCAGTTGCTGACCAACCGGATGCTGCTCGGCGTTTATCTCGCGCAGTACTGCATCAACGTACTGACCTACTTCTTCCTGACCTGGTTTCCGATCTACCTCGTGCAGGCGCGCGGCATGACGATTCTGCAGGCGGGCCTCGTGGCCTCGCTGCCCGCGATCTGCGGATTCTCCGGCGGCGTGCTCGGCGGCATCCTGTCCGACGCGCTGATCCGGCGCGGCCATTCGCTCACCGTCGCGCGCAAGGTGCCGATCGTCGGCGGCATGCTGCTGTCGGTGAGCATCATCGGCTGCAACTACGTCTCGACCGACTGGATCGTCGTCGCGCTCATGTCGCTCGCATTCTTCGGCAAAGGCATCGGGGCGCTCGGCTGGGCCGTCGTCGCGGACACGTCGCCGAAGGAAGCAGTCGGTCTGTCGGGCGGCATCTTCAACATGTTCGGCAACGTGGCCGGCATCGTCACGCCGATCGTGATCGGCTATCTGGTCGCGAAGACCGGCTCGTTCAATGGCGCATTGGTGTTCGTCGGCCTGAACGCATTGCTCACCGTGTTCAGCTACCTCGTGATCGTGAAGGACATCAAGCGCGTGGAGTTGCGCACGCGTTGATCGCCGTCAAGTGATCGTACTTCCGGCGGGCTATCCAGGCTGTGCCGCCTGCGCAGCCATCACGGCCTGCCGGTCACAACGCCCGAAATCGCGCGCCGACTTCATGCCTGACGTCGGCGCTGAAAATGATCCGGCGTTTATATAATCAGTCGTCAGACGACGGTATAATGGATTGCAGGAAGCATCTGCATCTATCTGATTTAAGGGGCGTTTTCGATGGCTACACCACTGGCGTCCGCGGCACCGCCACGACGCGCTCGCAATCTTGCCGAGTTTGTCGTCGGCTACGTCACCGAGCAAATCGCGTCCAACGCCTTGAAGCCCGGCGACAAACTGCCGACCGAATCGCAGCTGATGGTCACGCTGAGCGTGAGCCGCACCGTCATCCGCGAAGCGATTTCGCGTTTGCAGGCGGGCAAGATCATCGAGACGCGCCACGGCATCGGCAGCTTCGTGCTGGAGCCGCAGCGCGAAAAGCTGGGCATCGACATGGTGCCCGCCACCACGTTGCGCGACGTGCTCTCGATCCTCGAACTGCGTATCAGCCTCGAAACGGAATGCGCGGGTCTCGCCGCCCAGCGGGCCAAGCCGGACGACCTCGCGCGCATGCGCGCCGCGCTCGACGCGATCGAAGCCACGCGCCACAACGGGCTGGATAGCGTCGATGCCGATCTGCAGTTTCATATCTCGGTGGCGCGCGCCACCGGCAACCGGTATTTCGTCGATATCCTCACGCAAATGGGCAGCGCGCTGATTCCGCGCAACCGGCTCGATTCGGCGGGCATTGCGCGCGCGGAACCGGACGCGTATCTGTCGCTCGTCAATCTGGAGCACGAAAGCATTCTCGAAGCGATCACGCGGCACGATGCGGAAGGCGCGCGCGCGGCGATGCGCATGCATCTGTCCAATAGCCGCGAGCGGTTGAGGCGCGCGAACGAAACCGCTGAGGCGAATAGCTGATTAGCTCATTCATAGCGGTTGGCGCAAAGAAAATGGCCGGGATCTCCCGGCCATTTTCATGTCAGACAACGCTCGTTCGTGAGCTTAACTGCGCGTGATTTCACCATCGCGGCGGCGCCACAAGTTCAACGGATTGCCGTCGACGAGCGGCTCGGGCAGCAGATCGGCCGGGAAATCCTGATAGCACACCGGACGCAGGAAGCGCTCGATCGAAGTCGTTCCCACCGACGTCGCCCGGCTATCGGACGTGGCCGGGAACGGACCGCCATGCACCATCGCGTGCGATACCTCGACGCCGGTCGGGAAACCGTTGACCAGAATCCGGCCGGCTTTGCGCTCGAGAATCGGCACCAGCTTCTTCGCCGCCGGCAGGTCGGCGTTGTCCATCTGCACCGTGGCGGTCAACTGGCCGGCAAAGTGCCCGGCGACCGCGAGCAGCTCCTGCTCGTTCTTGCAGCGCACGATGGTCGACGCCGGTCCGAAAACCTCGTCTTCCAGCGCCGGCGTGGCCAGGAACGTCTGCGCGTCGGTGACGAACAACGCCGCGCGCGCCTGTGTCGGACCTGTCACGTCGACGCCGCGTGCCACCGCCTCGACGCCCTTGATCGTCGCCAGCTTGCCCTCGCCTTCCTCATAGGCGGCGTGGATGCCGGACGTGAGCATCGTCTGCGCGGGCTTGCCGCTCAGCGCGTCGGACGCCGCCGCGATGAAGCCTTTGAGCGCGTCGCTGTCGACCGCGATCGCGAGGCCCGGATTGGTGCAGAACTGCCCCGCGCCGAGCGCCAGCGAATCGACGAAACCGCGCGCGATGCTGTCGCCGCGCTGAGCCAGCGCGTTCGGCAGCAGAAACACCGGGTTGATGCTGCTCATTTCGGCGTAGACCGGAATCGGTTCGGCACGCGCCGCCGCAACGCGCATCAGCGACGTGCCGCCCGCGCGCGAACCCGTGAAGCCCACCGCCTTGATTGCCGGATGCGCGACCAGCGCCTCGCCGACCGAATTGCCCGCGCCGACGATCAGCGAGAACACGCCCTCGGGCAAATCCATTTCCTGCGCAACACGCTGAATCACACGGCCGACCATTTCCGAGGTGCCGAGGTGCGCACGATGCGCCTTCACCACCACCGGACAACCGGCCGCAAGCGCCGCGGCCGTGTCGCCGCCCGCCACCGAAAACGCGAGCGGGAAGTTGCTGGCGCCGAACACCGCGACCGGGCCGAGCGGAATCTTTTGCATCCGCAAATCGGAGCGCGGCAGCGGCTTGCGCTCGGGCAGCGGCGAATCGAGTGTCGCGGCGAGCCATTGCCCCGCGCGCACGACTTGCGCAAACAGTTTGAGCTGGCCCGTCGTACGGCCGCGCTCGCCTTCGAGGCGCGCCTTCGGCAAGCCGGACTCCTGCTGCGCGCGCTCGATCAATGCGTCGCCCAATGCCGTGATGCCGTCGGCGATCCGTTCGAGAAATTCCGCGCGCACCGCGAGCGGCAGATGCCGGTACGGGTCGAACGCTTTCTGCGCAAGCTCGCAAGCCTGCGCGACATGGGCCGCCGTGCCGCTGCCGAAAACCGGCTCGGCGATGTCGGAACCCGTGGCGGGATTGAACGCATGCAATGGTTTTTCGTCGCCGCGCACCGTTTTGCGACCGATCAGCATTTCGCCGGTAATAGACATTTCGCTTTCCTTAAATAAACGCTTTGGATATAAGTCATCCTACAACATACGGAGGCATGCGTGCAACCGGAAACCCCTACCCGGCGAGGACCTCGGGTTTACGTGACCGTTACAACAAATGGGTCCAGTGCTAATCTTGACTAAGACGTACGACGACTTATAACACGTCGTTCAACAGACGCCGGAGCTTGCCCGACCCATCGCAGTTCGAGGAAACGTCCCATGCCAGCCGTCACGCCTTACCAGCCCCTACCCAATAGTTTTCGTCGCGCCGTATGCGGCGGCGAAACCCTGATCGGCTGCTGGGCGTCGCTCGCCAGCCCGATTGCTACGGAACTGCTCGGCGTGGTCGGCTTCGACTGGATGCTGCTTGACGCGGAACACGCGCCCAACGACGTCCTCACGCTGATCCCCCAGTTGATGGCGCTCAAGGACAGCGCGAGCGCGCCGGTCGTGCGGCCACCGGCAAATGATAGCGTGTTCATCAAGCGGCTCCTCGATAGCGGCTTCTCCAACTTTCTCGTGCCGTTCGTCGACAGCGCCGAGGACGCCGCCCGCGCCGTCGCCGCGACGCGCTACCCGCCGCAGGGCATTCGCGGCGTCTCGGTGAGCCAGCGCGGCAATCGCTATGCGACCGTGGCCGATTATTTCGACGTCGCCAACGACAACATTTGCGTCATCGTGCAGATCGAAAGCCGCAAAGCCGTCGACGCAATCGACGAGATTCTCGCCGTGAACGGCGTCGACGCGGTTTTCGTCGGGCCGTCCGATCTTGCGGCGGCCTACGGCCACCTCGGCAACCCCGGCCATCCCGACGTGCAACACGCAATTGCGCGCGTTTTCGAACGCGCGCAGGCCGCCGGCAAGCCGAGCGGCATTCTCGCCCCGGTGCAGGCCGACGCGGAACGCTATCTCTCAATGGGCTGCCGCGTCATCGCGGTCTGTGCCGATATGGGGCTATTGAAAAACGCCGCGCAGACGGTCCAGAAACACTTCATGCAGAAACAGGCGGGCCGGCAATAGACACGGCCGCCATGACATCCACGGAGAATTCCATGCAAAAGGCAGGCTTCATCGGACTCGGCATCATGGGCAAGCCCATGGCCGCGAACCTTCTCAAGAACGGCGTCAGCCTCGCGGCGTTCACACGCAGCGGCGTGCCGGACGATCTCACGCAGGCCGGCGCTCTCGCATGCGATAGCCCCGCGGCCGTGGCCGCGCACGCCGATGTGATCTTCATCATGGTGCCCGATACGCCGGACGTCGAGCGCGTGCTGTTCGGCGAACACGGACTCGCCGCCGCGTTGCGCGCGGGACAAACGGTGGTCGACATGAGCTCGATTTCGCCGATGGCCACGCGCGAGTTCGCGGCCCGCGTGCGCGAGCGCGGGGCGGACTATCTCGACGCGCCGGTGTCGGGTGGCGAAGTCGGCGCCAAGGCCGCTTCGTTGACCATCATGGTGGGCGGCGAGCCGGCGACCTTCGGGAGCGTCAAGCCGCTCTTCGACATGATGGGCAAGAATGTCACGCTGATCGGCGCCGTGGGCGCGGGACAGGTGTGCAAGGTGGCGAATCAGGTGATCGTCGCCGCGACGATCGAGGCGGTCGGCGAGGCGCTGCTGCTTGCATCGAAAGCGGGCGTCGATCCGGCGCGCGTGCGCGAAGCGCTGATGGGCGGCTTCGCGGCGTCGCGCATTCTCGAAGTGCACGGCGAGCGGATGACGAGGCGCACCTTCGATCCGGGCTTCCGGATCGAACTGCACCAGAAGGATCTGAACCTCGCGCTTTCGACGGCGCAAGCGCTCGGCGTTTCGCTGCCGAATACCGCCACCTGCCAGGCGCTCTTCAACGCGTGCGTGGCGCATGGCGGCAAGGCATGGGATCACTCCGCGATGGTGCGCGCGCTCGAAGTGCTGGCCAATCACGAAATCGGCCAGCAGACGGCTTAAGTCGAACGCGTCCGGCGGTCGTCGATCAGTTACTTGCCCGCAACGCTCGCCGCCCCCGCCGCGTTAGTCGGCCGACACGCGTAGACTTGACGCGCTTGCGCGACCGAGCCTAACCGCAACCCGGCCGCATCGAAAGCGCCCTTTCGAGTCCGATCCATTTCCAGCGCCGCACGTCACCATGCCAAACGCGAACTGTTCCGTGCTTTCCGTCGCCCTGCCGGCTGAATCCGGCGTGACCCGCCTCTACGACGCACCGGACCTCGCCGATGCGTTCGCGGTTCGTTTGCCGGACAACGCCATCGACGACCCGGAATCGCTCGCGCGTTTCGTGTTCGCGCATCAGGCCGGATGGGTGGCGAAGCTGATGGGGCTGCGCGACACGATCGTCGCGCGCTTTGGGCTGAAGACGTCGAAGCAGTTGCGCACCGAAGATTCGTCAGGCGCAAGGGAGCGCGTCGACATTTTCAGGATCTACAACCGCAGCGCGCACGAGATCATTCTCGGGGAGAACGACAGTCATCTCGACTTCCGGCTGTCGGTGCTGCACCAGAGGCAAGACACGCGCGACGGCAACTCGCGCTATCTGATCCTCTCCACGGTTGTGCATTGCCACAATGCGCTCGGGCGTGTCTATATTCTCGTGATCGCGCCGTTCCACCGGCTGGTGGTTCGCTCGGCATTGCGACGAGCGGCGCGCATCGGCTGGCCGACCATGTAAGCGGCGGTGGGCGGCGACGCAGACGCCGTCAAGGGCCCCCAAAGGCCTGGCTCCGGCCACACCCATGAGCGCCCGATTCCGGCCAGGTGCACGCGGTCGCCCGGCCCGGCGGCGCGCAGCCCACTCGCCGCGCGCCGCCGCACTCACCACCTCACCGCGTCACGAGCCGATAAATTCCAGCAGATCGGCATTCACCCTGTCGGCCTCCACCGTGCACATGCCGTGCTGGCCGCCCGAATAAACCTTCAGCGTGGCGTTCTTCACGATCTTCGCCGTCTGGCGGCCTGCTGCGTCGATCGGCACGATCTGGTCGTCGTCGCCGTGCAGCAGCAGAGTCGGCACGTCGATCTTCTTCAGATCTTCCGTGTAGTCGACTTCTGAGAACTGCGCGATGCAGTCGTATAGCCCTTTGATCGAACCGGCCATGCCTTGCGCCCAGAACGAATCGATCACGCCTTGCGACACCTTTGCGTTCGGACGGTTGTAGCCGTAAAACGGCAGCGCCAGATCCTTGAAGAATTGCGAGCGGTCGTCCACCACGCCTTTGCGGATGCCGTCGAACACGTCGAGCGGCGTGCCGTTGGGATTGTCCGCGGTCTTGAGCATCAGCGGCGGCACCGCGCCGATCAGCACCGCCTTCGCGACGCGTTGCGTGCCATGACGGCCGATGTAGTGCGCGACTTCGCCACCGCCGGTCGAATGGCCGACGAGCGTCGCGTCCTTCAGATCGAGGTGCTCGATCAGCGCGGCGAGATCGTCGGCGTAGGTGTCCATGTCGTTGCCGTCCCACGTCTGGGCCGAGCGGCCATGACTGCGCCGGTCGTGCGCGATCACGCGAAAACCCTTGTTGCCGAGAAACAGCATCTGCGCATCCCAGGCGTCCGCGGTCAACGGCCAGCCATGCGAGAACACGACCGGGCGGCCCTTGCCCCAGTCTTTGTAGAAAATTTGCGTACCGTCTTTCGTGGTGATCGTGCTCATCTGCTGGCTCCGTTGGATGAAGTCTGCCGTCGCCGGCAGGTGGATGAAGCGTGCTCTCTCGAACCATTCGGGCGGCACATGGCGGCCGCCCGGTCACACTCGTTAACAGCAAAACCAAGACGACTTCAGAAGGAATTCGAAACGCATGCATGCATCGCGATGTGCTCACGCCAGCATGGCATGCTCCACAACACATTTTCATGACGGACACGCGAAGAACTTCATGCGGTTCATGCGCGCATCGGAACGATTATCGGGAATCGATAACTGAATGGCTACGCGGCGCTCATGCATCTCAAGCATGCGGTTTCCCACGAGACGCGCCGATGGCTGCTTGCATCGTAGAAGCAAACTGGCCGATTGGCTAGCTAACCGGCTAATAGAAAGTCGGTTCGGATAAGGCTATTGTCGGTCGATGGCGAGCGGCCCTCGATCCGCCGCCGCTTCGCACTCAGTTTGCCCCTGCAAAAAGGAGATTCCGTTCGTGCCGCGCCCGCCATCGCGTCCCGCACGAAACCAGCAAGCCGAACACCTGGTTGCGCCGACGCCGTCGTAAGCGGCGCGATCGGACTCACCTGGCGCGGGTGCGCCCGCGAGCGCGAAGGCGGCTTCACCGCGTTGCTGCAGCGCGGTTGATTGACGCAGTTTTCACGCAACTACGTCGAACAGTTGCAACAACGCAACAGGAAAAACTTGATATCCATCAACGGCTTGCCATCTCAAAATCGAAAATCCGCGTAAAACAACGCGGTTTTTTGACGCACGTCGCGCCGCAGCAAAAATTCCCTTCATCCCCTACTCTTGCGCCATCTGCCCAGCGCAGTGCGCACCGACAACGGTCGACGCGCGTAGTTCGCCCTCGCGGGCATCACGCACTTCACGCTCATGAACTCCGCTCTATCGGCATTCGACCTCGCCCGCATTCAGTTTGCGTTCACCGTCTCGTTTCACATCGTTTTTCCGGCGCTCAGCATCGGACTCGCCAGCTTCATCGCCGTGCTCGAATGGCGCTGGCTGAAAACCGGCAAGGCGTACTACAAAGATCTTTGCCTGTTCTGGTCGAAGATCTTCGCGGTGGCCTTCGGCATGGGCGTCGTGTCCGGCGTCGTGATGAGCTATCAGTTCGGCACCAACTGGTCCGGCTTCTCGAGCTTCGCCGGCCCGGTCACCGGTCCGCTGTTGATGTACGAAGTCATGACCGCGTTCTTCCTCGAAGCGGGCTTCCTCGGCATCATGCTGTTCGGCTGGCAGCGCGTGAGTCCGCGCGCCCACTTCGGCGCCACGTTGATGGTCGCCGTCGGCACGCTGATCTCGACCTTCTGGATTCTCGCGTCGAATAGCTGGATGCAAACGCCACAAGGCTTCGAAGTGGTGAACGGCCGCGTCGTGCCGCTCGACTGGTTCAAGATCGTTTTCAATCCGTCGTTCCCCTACCGGCTCGCGCATATGGCGCTGGCGGCGTTCATCGTCGCGGGGCTGGTGGTGTCGGCGGTGGGCGCATGGCATCTGTTGCGCGGCCGGCGTGATCCGGCCGTCAAGAAGATGTTCTCGATGGCGCTCTGGCTGCTGCTGATCCTTACGCCGATCCAGGCATTCGTCGGCGATCAGCATGGTCTGAACACGCGCGAGTATCAGCCCGCGAAAATCGCGGCGATCGAAGGTCTGTGGGAAACCGAAAAAGGCGGCACCGCGCTGAACCTGTTCGGGATTCCCGACATGCAGGCGGAAACCACGCGCTACGCGGTGTCGATTCCGCACCTGGGCAGCTTGATCCTCACGCATAGCTGGGACGGCGAAATTCGCGGCCTCAAGGAATTCCCGCCGCAAGACCGGCCGAACTCGACGGTGGTGTTCTGGAGCTTTCGCATCATGGCCGGTCTCGGCGTGCTGATGATCCTGATGTCGCTGACCGCGTGGGCGCTGCGCCGCCGCGACCGGCTGTTCGAGGCGAAGTGGTTCCAGCGTCTCGCCGTGGCGATGGGGCCGACCGGTTTCATCACGCTGCTGGCCGGCTGGGTCACTACTGAAGCCGGCCGTCAGCCGTGGGTCGTGTACGGCGTGATGCGCACCTCGCAGGCCGTGTCGCCGCTCACCACGCAACAGGTCGGCATCTCGTTGATGACCTTCGTGGTGGTCTATTTCCTCGTGTTCGGCACCGGCGTCTATTACATGCTCAAGCTGATGCGCTCGGGTCCGGCGCTGCCGGGACACACGCCGCATGGCGTGCCGGAGCATTCGCCGAATCAGACCGCGCGCCGCCCGCTTTCCGCCGCCGATCAGATGATCGACGCGGCCTGAGCCCACCCCGCTTCAACAGTTGCTTGCGAGAAAGACAATGGACGTAACCGTAGTGTGGGCCGCGATCATCGCGCTGGGCCTTTTCATGTACGTGGTGCTGGACGGCTTCGATCTGGGCATCGGCATCGTCTTCCCGTTCTTCCCCGATGAGAAGGAACGCGACCTGATGATGAACACCGTCGCGCCGGTGTGGGACGGCAACGAAACCTGGCTCGTGCTCGGCGGCGCCGGCCTGTTCGCGGTGTTTCCGGTGGTCTACTCGACCGTGCTGTCGGCGCTCTATCTGCCGCTGATCTTCATGCTCGTGTGCCTGATCTTTCGCGGCGTATCGTTCGAGATTCGCGCCAAGGCCAATCGCACGAAACATATGTGGGACCTCGCGTTCATCGGCGGTTCGGCGGGCGCGACGTTCTTCCAGGGCATCGCGCTGGGCGCGTTCCTGCAAGGCATCCCCGTGATCGACGGCGGTTATGCCGGCGACGCCTTCGGCTGGCTCACGCCGTTCAGCCTGCTCACGGGACTCGGGCTCGTCGTCACGTATGCGCTGCTCGGCTGCTGCTGGCTGGTCGCTAAGACCGAAGGCGATCTGCAACGCCGCCTGCATCGCGTGGTCTGGCCGCTGACGATCGTGCTGCTCGGCTTCATTGCGATGGTCAGCTTGTGGACGCCGCTGCAGGATCCGAATATCGCGCAGCGCTGGTTTCATGACGGCCTCTTCTATCGACTGTTGCCGGTGCCGTTCCTCGTGGCGGTTTGCGTGTTCTTCATGCGTCGCGCG
>DASPZL010000524.1:0-20181 GCA_035636295.1 Paraburkholderia sp. | reverse complement strand
CAGCGGCAAGACGCTGTCGCTGTACTGCTTTCTGAATCTGCTCAACGGCGAGGCGCGCAATCTGTGTTCCGTGGAAGACCCGGCGGAGATCCAGCTGGCCGGCATCAATCAGGTCAGCGTGCGCGAAAAGGCCGGACTGACATTCGCGGTGGCATTGCGCGCGTTTCTCCGGCAGGACCCGGATGTGATCATGGTCGGCGAAATCCGCGACGAGGAAACCGCCGACGTCGCGGTAAAAGCCGCTCAAACCGGCCACCTCGTCCTGTCCACTTTGCATACGAACGACGCCCCTGCGGCCGTCGCGCGTCTGATCGATATCGGCGTCGAACCGTACAACCTGGCGGCCGCGCTGCGGCTGGTGACGGCACAGCGGCTCGTGCGGCGACTCTGCCCCGCGTGCCGTGCGCCCGCGCCGCAATCGGCAGCGGTGCTTCGAGCAGCCGGCTTCACCGACGACCAGTTCGACGGTTGGCGGCCCTACGCCGCGACGGGATGCGCGGCTTGCCACGGCATTGGCTACCGGGGGCGTGTCGGCGTGCATCAGGTGATGCCCGTCTCCGATGCGATGCGCGAACTCATCGTGGAGCGCGCGGGCACGCACGAACTCGCGCGGCTCGCGCAAGCGGAACAGGTAACCACGTTGCGCGACGCAGCGTTGGCACGTGTATGCGACGGCACCACGAGTCTCGCCGAAGCGCTCGCAGCCACCGAGGTCGCATGAGCACCGTCACGACCCGCCAGCCGCTACCGGCCGATATGCGCTTCAGATGGCGCTGCGTCGACGCCGACGGTGCACGGAAAACCGGCGCGCTCATCGCGCCGGACGCCGGCACGGCGCGCGCGATGCTCAAGCGCGACAACCTGTTCATCGTCGAACTCACGGCTCATGGGCCGGCGCCGCGCGCGAAAGCCCGCGCCGCGGACGTCACGTTGTTCACCCGGCAGCTCGCCAGCCTGCTGCGCGCCGGTTTGCCGCTCGCGCCCGCGCTGGACCTCCTGGCGCAAGCGCAGACTTCGCGGCGGCAAGGCATGCCGCGCATCGTCGGCACACTGGCGCGCGACATCACCGGCGGCTTGCGTTTCTCGGCGGCATTGCAGCGGCATCCGGCGCAATTCAATGCGCTGTACTGTCAGCTCGTCGAAGTGGGCGAAGCAGCGGGTGCGCTGGCCGCCGTCCTTGCCCGCATTGCCGACGACCGCGAACGCGCCGCCGCGCAGCGCGCGAAGGTGCGTGCCGCACTGACCTATCCGGTCGCGATCCTGTTGCTGGCGTTGGCGATTACCGCGGCGCTGCTGGTATGGGTCGTGCCGACCTTCAAGCAGATTTTCGACGGCTTCGGCGCCAAACTCCCCGCGCCGACGCAGTTCGTGCTGGCGCTATCGGCCGGAGCGGCGCGATGGAGCATACCGGTGACCGCCATGCTCTTCGCGGCAAGCTCGGCTGTGACGTTTCTGCTACGAACTTCCGAAGCGGCGCGCATCCGCTTCGCGCGCTTATCGTTGAAAATGCCGATCGTCGGCGCGCTGCTCGGCACGTTGTGCGCGGCGCGCTGGAGCCGCGCGCTCGGCACTTTGCTGTCGGCCGGCACGCCGCTCGCCGACGCGTTCGATTCTCTGACCCACGCCACCGGCAACGCCTTCTTCGACCGCGCCACCATCGAGATCGCCGCGCGGCTGCGGCGCGGCGAGCGGCTCGCCGCGGCAATGCGCGCGGCGCGCTGCTTCCCGCCGGAGATCGTGCAGCCCGTTGCGGTTGCCGAGGAATCCGGAGCACTCGACACCATGCTGCTCGACGTGGCCTCGCTCGCCGATCGTCAGGTAGACGAAAAGATCGGCACGCTGGCGAGCCTGTGCGAGCCGCTCGTCATCATCGTGCTGGGTGCGCTGGTCGGCGGCCTCGTGATCGCGATGTATCTTCCCATTATTCAACTCGGCAACGTGGTGTAGCATCGCAGCCGAATCCATCCCTTTATCTATGCAGGCGACTCTTCCACTCGTGCCAGAAACCTCTTCCAGCCTGCTTTCGGGCCTGCTGCCCGGTCACTTCGCCACGGGTCTCGGCGTGGCGTTCGGCAGCTTGCCGGCCGGCGTTCAGTTCACGTTCGCGATCGTGTTCGGCCTCGTGATCGGCAGCTTCCTGAACGTGGTCGTGCACCGGGTGCCGATCATGCTCGAACGTGCATGGCGCGAGGAAATCAGCGAGGCCACCGATAAGCCCGAGGAAGAAGACTGCCTGCCGGCGCGCTATAACCTGTGGGTACCGCGCAGCGCATGCCCGCACTGCGGTCACGTGCTAAGCGCGTGGGAGAACCTGCCGGTGCTGAGCTATGTGCTGCTGCGTGGGCGCTGCTCCGCGTGCAAGACGCGCGTGAGCCTGCGCTACCCTGTCATCGAGATCGCCAGCGCCGCCCTCGCGGCAGGTGCGCTCGCGCTGTTCGGCCCGACCGGCATGGCGCTCGCTGCCTTCGGACTGTGCGCGGCGCTGCTCGCGATGAGCGCGATCGACATCGACACGCATCTGCTGCCTGACTCGATGACGCTGCCTCTGCTGTGGGCGGGCATCATCGTCAACTTCAACGGCATGTTCGCGAACCTCCACGATGCGGTGCTCGGCGCGATTTTCGGTTACCTGGTGCTGTGGGCCGTGCATTGGCTGTTCCGGCTGGTGCGCGGCGTCGAAGGCATGGGTTATGGCGATTTCAAACTGCTGGCGGCGCTCGGTGCGTGGCTCGGCTGGGCCGCGCTGCCGCAGATCGTGCTGATCGCCGCGGTAACCGGCGCAGTGGTCGGTCTCGCGGCAACATGGCGCGGCCGCATGCGCTTCGAGGAACCGCTGCCGTTCGGGCCTTTTCTCGCAGCGGGCGGCGCTGTTACGCTGTTCGTCGGCACACCGCTTTTCATGGTTCTGGGAGGCTAAGGCATGTTTGCTGTAGGACTGACCGGCGGCATCGGCAGCGGCAAATCCACCGTCGCCGATCTGTTCGCCGCACACGGCGTACCGCTTGTCGACACTGACCTGATCGCGCACCGCATCACCGCGCCGCACGGCATGGCGATGCCGCAGATCGCCGCCGAGTTCGGCGATTCGTTCGTCGCGGCGGACGGCTCGCTCGACCGCGCCCGCATGCGCGCCCTCGTGTTCAGCGACGACGGCGCGCGCAAGCGCCTTGAAGGCATCACGCATCCGTTGATTCGTGCGGAGACCGAACGGGAGCAGCGGGAGGCGCAGGGACCGTATGTGATCGTAGTCGTGCCGCTGCTTGTGGAGTCCGGCAGCTGGAAGACGCGCGTGAACCGCGTTTTGACTGTGGATTGCAGCGTCGACACGCAAATCTCGCGCGTGATGCTTCGCAACGGCTTCGGCCGCGAACAGGTGCTGGCGATCATCGCCCGCCAGGCCACGCGCGAAGCGCGCCTCGCCGCAGCCGACGACGTAATCGACAACGACAACGTGCCGTTCGATGCACTCAACGCGCAAGTCGACGCGCAGCATCGCATGTACCTGTCGCTCGCGGGCGCGTGAGGGCGAATGCGCGCTACCGCAAAGGCGCAGCACCGGCCGCGCACGAAGACGGTCGCCGGGCATGTCGACGACTCCAAGCCGCCGATCCGCTCGCCCGAGCACGAACCCGAACCCGAGCACGCACACGCACACGCACCGCCGATCGCGGTTCATCGCGAACACGACCAGCGCGCCACGTCTTTCGCTTTTGCGTTGAACTTTGCCGCGGCACACGAGCCGAAACACGCAGAAAACTGCCCGAAACACGTGAAAGAAGTTGCGAAAGCGTGCCAAAAAAGTGCGTGATTGCTAGGGTAGTCCCACGGCATTAGAATGTCCTGCATTCCCGTCACCGACCACGCCCGAGGCGAGCCCGCTTGATCCTTTACGAGTATCCCTTCAACGAGCGAATCCGGACGCTATTGCGCCTCGAAGATCTGTTCGAGCGCTTCACGTTCTTTCTGACTCAGGAAGACGCCAGGGAACACCACGTTGCACTGACAACGCTGTTCGAAATCTCAGAGGTTGCGGGTCGCGCGGATCTGAAGTCGGATCTGATGAAGGAACTCGAGCGTCAACGGCAAACGCTGGCACCGTTTCGCGGCAACCCGGGAATCGAGCAGAACGCGCTCGAAGCGGTACTCGGCGAAATCGAGCAAACCCTGTCGGGGCTCTCGCAGATGCAGGGCAAAACCGGCCAGCATCTTGCAGACAACGAGTGGCTTGCCAGCATCCGCAGCCGCGCGATCATCCCGGGCGGCACGTGCAAGTTCGATCTACCTTCGTACTACGCATGGCAGCAAACTCATCCCGATCAGCGCCGGCAAGATATTGCCAAATGGGTGACGCCCTTGCTGCCGCTGCGCGACGCCGCCACGATCGTCTTGCGTCTCGCGCGCGAATCCGGTCAAGCGTCCAAGGTCATGGCGATGCAGGGCAGCTATCAGCAAATGCTGTCCGGCCGTTCTTATCAATTGATGCAGGTGCGCGTGGCACCCGAATTGCGCGTGATTCCCGAGGCAAGTGCCAACAAGTACATGCTGTGGGTGCGTTTCACCGTACAGGACGGCGATTTGCGTCCGCGCGCAGTCGATGTCGACGTGCCGTTCCAGCTCACCTTGTGCAGTCTGTAACGTTCGCCCAGTAAATCCGATCACGGGTCGCGCCTTTAAAGCGGCGGGAAACACCCTATATTCGACTTATGTTCCGTTTGCGATTGATTGCCTGACCGTATGCCTACTGTCGTCAAATGCCCCACTTGCGGAAAGGACGTCCGCTGGACACCTGAAAACCGCTTCCGCCCGTTCTGCTCCGACCGTTGCAAGCAGATCGACCTCGGCGCCTGGGCCGCCGAGAAGTACAAGATCGGCGGCTCGGACCAGGAAGCGCCGTCCGACGAGTCATCAGGCGGGGATTACAACCCGCACTGAGCGCAGTGGCGCGCGCCGGATCACGCGCGCCACGCCTGCTAGTTTTTCTCAGCCGCGAGCCACTCGAGCACCGGAATCGTCGCCGGCAACAGCGGCGAGACATCCGCGGGCAGCGCCTGCCAGACAAACGCCTGTCCCTCGCGCCCGTGCGGCTCGCCAGTCCAGTTCGTCACCTTGCAGAAGAATAGCCGCACATAGGCGTGCGGGTAATCGTGCTCGAGCGTGTGCCAAAGATGGCTCGCCTTGACGTCGATGCCCAGCTCTTCGTGCAGTTCGCGAGCCAGCGCCGCTTCAACCGACTCGCCCGCCTCCAGCTTGCCACCCGGAAATTCCCAGTAGCCCTCGTATGGCTTGCCGACCGGCCGCTGCGCCAGCAGATACCGGCCGTCCGGCTGAATCAGCACGCCGACGGCGACTTCCGTCACCGGACGGCCCGCGGCGTTGTTCTGCGCGCCGCTCATGCCTCGTTCTTCCGGCCGGACCAGTCGCGGGCGAATTGCCACGCGACACGCCCCGAGCGCGACCCGCGCTCGAGGGCCCAAACGAGCGCATCGCCGCGCGCGGCCTCGACTTCCGCATCGTCGCAGCCGAAATAGCGCAGCCAGTGGCCGATGATCGACAGGTAGTCGTCCTGCTTGAACGGATAGAAGCTGACCCACAGCCCGAAACGCTCGGACAGCGAAATCTTTTCCTCGACCAGTTCGCCAGGATGAATCTCGCCATCGGACGTGTGCTTGTACGTCTCGTTGTCGCTCATGTACTCGGGCAGCAGATGGCGGCGGTTCGAGGTCGCGTAGATCAGCACGTTGTCCGATTGCGCGGCGATCGAACCGTCGAGCGCGACCTTCAGCGCCTTGTAGCCCGACTCGCCGTCTTCAAACGACAGATCGTCGCAGAACACCACGAAGCGCTCCGGCCGCTGCGCGATCACCTCGACGATGTCGCCGAGATCATGCAAGTCGTCCTTATCCACTTCAATCAGACGCAAGCCGTCTTTCGCATACGCGTTCAGGCAAGCCTTGATCAGCGAGGACTTGCCGGTGCCGCGCGCGCCCGTCAGCAGCACGTTATTGGCCGGCTGCTTGTGCACGAATTGACGCGTGTTCTGCTCGATCAACCCTTTCTGGCGATCGATGTTTTGCAGGTCGCCGAGCGTGATGGTTGAAATCGCCGGCACCGGCTGCAGGTAGCCGCGCCCCTGGCGCTTGCGCCAGCGAAAAGCGACCGCTGCCGACCAGTCGATCTGCGGTGCGGCGGGCGGAAGCATTGCTTCGAGGCGAACGAGCACGGCTTCGGCCCGGGTCAGAAACTGTTCGAGTTTGTCCATGGCTGTGAGTGAGCGGCCGTAAGCCGCGTGATGAACCTGGTTACGAACGATAGTCGGCGTTGATGCTCACGTAGTCGTGCGACAGATCGCAAGTCCAGATCGTGGCTTGCGCATTGCCGCGGCCGAGCACGACGCGAATGCCGATCTCGCTCTTTTTCATGACGCGCTGGCCGTCTTCCTCACGGTAGGCCGGATTGCGGCCGCCGGCAGTCGCGACCAGCACGTCGTCCAGAAACAGATCGATCTTGCCGACGTCGAGATCGTCCACGCCGGCATAGCCGATGGCCGCGAGAATGCGGCCGAGATTCGGGTCCGATGCGTAAAAGGCCGTCTTCACGAGCGGCGAATGGCCGATCGCGTACGCGATCTGGCGGCATTCGCCGACGCTCGAACCACCTTCGACATGCACCGTCATGAATTTGGTCGCGCCTTCGCCGTCGCGCACGATCAGTTGCGCAAGCGTTTGTGCGACTTCGGTCACCGCGTCGCGCAGCGCTGCATAAGCGGGCGAATCGGTGGACGTGATCGCCGGCAGGCTCGATTTGCCCGACGCGATCAGGATGAACGAATCGTTGGTCGACGTATCGCCATCGATCGTGATGCAGTTGAACGAGCGGTCCGCCACGTGCTTGACCAGCGCGTCGAGCACCGGCTGTGCGACGGCGGCGTCGAACGCGAGAAAGCCGAGCATGGTCGCCATGTTCGGCTTGATCATGCCGGCGCCCTTGCTGATACCGGTCAGCGTGACCGTGTGGCCTTCGATCGTGATCTGGCGCGACGTGGCCTTCGGCAGCGTGTCCGTGGTCATGATCGCCTGCGCCGCGTCGTACCAGTTCGCTTCCTTGCGGTTCGCCAGCGCGGCCGGCAAACCCGCCTTCAGACGATCGACCGGCAACGGCTCCAGAATCACGCCCGTCGAAAACGGCAGGACCTGTTCCGGCGCAATGTCCACCAGACGCGCGAGTTCGGCGCAGGTTTCGCGTGCATGCGCGAGACCCGGTTCGCCCGTGCCTGCATTCGCGTTGCCGGTGTTGATCACCAGCGCGCGAATCGGCTTGCCGCCCGCGCGCACGCGCTCCAGATTCTCACGGCACACCGTGACGGGCGCGGCGCAAAAACGGTTCTGCGTGAACACGCCGCCCACCGTCGCACCTTCGCCGACGGAAATGACGAGCACGTCCTTGCGGTTCGGCTTGCGAATATTCGCCTCCGCGCAGCCGAGCGTGACGCCGTCGACAAGATGGAGTTGAGCGGGATCGATCGAGGGGAAATTGACAGCCATGGTCGCGACCTGTCGAAGAAAATGCCGGCGGACGCCGGCATCGAGGGATCGGAAACTGATGGCCCGGGCGTATTGCCGAACCACCGCGAAATCAACAGCAAAGCAGCGCGTAAAACGACGCGGCGCGCTCAGAAGCGCGCCGCCTTCGGCATTACGCGATCTTGCCGTGGCACTGCTTGTACTTCTTGCCGCTGCCGCACGGGCACGGGTCGTTGCGGCCGACCTTCGGCACGTCGTCCGCACTCGCATGCGGGCCCGCCGCGTGCGACGACGAGCCGTGGCTCATCGCGTCGCCAATCATCGCGGCAGTGGCCGCCTCGGCGGCAACGGGCGCCGCGGCGCCCGCTTCAGCGAATTCGGCGTGGCGGAACTCGACGTTCTCGAGGTGGCTGCCCTGATCCTCGAACTGCTCGGCCGCCTGTTCCAGCTGTTCCGGCGACTGGATCTGCACGTTCATCACCACGCGGGTGACTTCGAGCTTCACGGCGTCGAGCATGGCGGCGAACAGTTCGAACGCCTCGCGTTTGTATTCCTGCTTCGGATTCTTCTGCGCATAGCCGCGCAGGTGAATGCCCTGACGCAGATGATCGAGCGCGGCCAGATGTTCGCGCCAGCTGCGATCCAGCGTTTGCAGCATGATCGAGCGTTCGAACGCGCTGAACGATTCGCGGCCGACCAGTTCGACCTTCGCCTCGTACGCTTCGTCCGCGGCAGCTTCAACCGCTTCGAGAATTTCGTCCGCGCTGATCGAGTTCGACTCGTTGATCATTTCCTGGATCGCGAGGTCGAGCTGCCATTCGTTGCGCAGCACTTCCTCGAGTTCGGGCACGTCCCACTGTTCTTCAATGCTGCCGGCCGGCACGAACTGATGAACGATGTCGGCGATCACGCCATGGCGCATGGCGCCGATGGTTTCGGTGATGTCATTCGCTTCGAGCAATTCATTGCGCTGCTGGTAAATCACCTTGCGCTGATCGTTCGACACGTCGTCGTATTCGAGCAATTGCTTGCGAATATCGAAGTTGCGCGCTTCCACCTTGCGTTGCGCCGATTCGATCGAACGCGACACGATGCCCGCTTCGATCGCTTCGCCTTCCGGCATCTTCAGGCGATCCATGATCGCGCGCACGCGGTCGCCCGCGAAAATGCGCAGCAGCGGATCTTCCAGCGACAGATAGAAGCGCGACGAACCCGGGTCGCCCTGGCGGCCGGCACGGCCGCGCAACTGATTGTCGATCCGGCGCGATTCGTGACGCTCGGTGCCGATGATGTGCAGACCGCCCGCGGCCTTCACCTGATCGTGCAGCGCTTGCCATTCGTCGTGCAGCTTCTGGATACGGCGCTGCTTCTCGTCGGCGGGAATCGTTTCATCCTGCTCGATGAACGACGCCTGCTTTTCCGCGTTACCGCCGAGCACGATGTCGGTACCGCGGCCGGCCATGTTGGTGGCGATCGTGATGCGCTTCGGACGCCCCGCTTCGGCGACGATCTCGGCTTCACGCGCGTGCTGCTTCGCGTTCAGCACTTCGTGCGACAAGCCGGCCTGCTTCAGCAGATGCGACAGCAGTTCCGAGTTTTCGATCGACGTCGTGCCGACCAGCACCGGCTGCCCGCGCTCGTAGCAATCGCGGATGTCGCGGATCACCGCGTCGTAGCGTTCCTTGGCGGTCTTGTAGATCTGATCCTGCTTGTCGATCCGCTTGGGCGGACGGTTGGTCGGAATCACGACCGTTTCGAGACCGTAGATCTCGTTGAATTCGTACGCTTCGGTGTCGGCCGTACCGGTCATGCCGGCCAGCTTCGCGTACATGCGGAAGTAGTTCTGGAACGTGATCGACGCGAGCGTCTGGTTCTCGCTCTGGATCTTGACGTGTTCCTTCGCCTCGACGGCCTGGTGCAAGCCGTCCGACCAGCGGCGGCCCGACATCAAACGGCCGGTGAATTCGTCGACGATGACCACTTCGCCGTTCTGCACCACGTAGTGCTGATCCTTGAAGAACAGCGTGTGCGCGCGCAGCGCAGCGTACACGTGGTGCATCAGCGTGATGTTCTGCGGCGCGTACAGGCTTTCGCCCTCGCCGATCAGGCCCCACTCGGCGAGCAGGCGCTCGGCCTTTTCGTGGCCCGATTCGGTCAGGAACACCTGGCGGCCTTTCTCGTCCAGCGTGTAATCGCCCGGCTTTTCGACGCCGGTGCCGTCCGCTTTCTCTTCGCCGATCTGGCGCTCGAGCAGCGGCGGCAGCGCGTTCATGCGCACGTAGAGTTCGGTGTGATCCTCGGCCTGGCCGGAGATGATCAGCGGCGTGCGCGCCTCGTCGATCAGGATCGAGTCGACCTCGTCGACGACCGCGAAATTCAGGGCTCGCTGCACGCGCGCGTCGGTCTCGTAGACCATGTTGTCGCGCAGGTAGTCGAAGCCGAATTCGTTGTTGGTGCCGTAGGTAATGTCAGCGGCGTAAGCTTCTTGCTTGGCCGCGTGATCCATCTGCGACAGATTGATGCCGACCGACATGCCGAGGAAGTTGTAAAGGCCCGCCATCCATTCGGCGTCGCGCTGCGCGAGGTAGTCGTTGACCGTGACGACGTGCACGCCGCGGCCCGACAGCGCATTCAGGTACACCGGCAGCGTGGCGACCAGCGTCTTGCCTTCGCCGGTGCGCATTTCGCCGATCTTGCCGTAGTGCAGGACCATGCCGCCGATCAGCTGCACGTCGAAGTGGCGCATTTTCAGCACCCGCTTGCTGGCCTCGCGGCACACCGCAAACGCGTCCGGCAGGAGCTTGTCGAGCGACTCGCCGCTCGCGACGCGCTGGCGGAATTCACCCGTTTTGGCGCGCAGTTGATCGTCCGTCAATTGCTCGATCTGCGGCTCGAGCGCATTGATCGCCGCGACGGTCTTTTGATATTGCTTGACTAACCGCTGGTTGCGGCTGCCAAAAATCTTCTGTAGAAAACCGGTGGTCATCGGATCGGTGTCTGCGTCGCGGCTTCGGCTGGTTCGCGGCGTGCGGTTCATGCACGTGCGCTCCCGGGTCGGAAGGGCCTCGGCGGCTTAGTCCAAGAGTGAATTCGAATCGCGCATTTTAGCACGCGCCCCAGTCCGCGCCTGTGTCAGCGGCGCGACGGCGGCAAGGCGTGCGAAGCCCGCTGCAGCGACCTCCGACGGTCCGCATCGAGGCGGACCGGGACGTGTCCCGCGCGGTACAATCGCGGCGTGAACGCGCATCGGGCGCGAACACGCCGTCACGATCGAACATGAGCCGTTTTCCGTCCTTTTCAAGGCCGCCCAAGCAGTTCAACGCGCGCCGCCCACAGCCCGTCGCCGAGGTGCTCAATCGCACCGACGCGTTCGCGGCCCTGCGCGCGGGCGTCGAGCAGATAGCGGCGCTGGAGAAGGATCTGCGGGCGCTGCTGCCCGATTATCTGGCGACGAGCGTGGAGCCCAGCTTCATCAAGGAAGGCGTGCTGGCGCTGTTCGCCGGCCATAACGCGCTGGCGGCGCGTCTGCGGCACATCGAGCCGCGGCTGCTGTCCGATTTGCAGCAGCGCGGCTGGCCGGTCAATGCGCTGAGAATCCGCGTGCGGCCGCAGCCTGTCAAGGAACCGCCGCCGGTCAAGCAGGCGCGCATGACGCCGGCCGGCGCGGACGCGCTGCACGCGTTGAGCGAATCGCTCGCGCCGTCGCCGTTACAGGAAGCATTGGCGAAAATGGCGGCACGGCATCGGAGAAATCGCTGAACAAAAAATAAGCGGCCCGTCAGGGCCGCTTATTTTTCATCCATTCGCTTCGGAGATTTCAACCGAAAGACTTATGCAAAAGCCGTCTGCGCCTCGTAGGCGAAACCGCGCGGCGCTTTCTGCTTGTCGTCGAACGTGACGATTTCGTACGCGTCTTCATGCGCCAGCAGTTCGCGCAGCAGCGCGTTGTTCAGGCCGTGGCCCGACTTGTACGCGGTGTACGAAGCCAGCAGCGGATGACCGACCACGTACAGATCGCCGATCGCGTCGAGCATCTTGTGCTTCACGAACTCGTCGTCGTAACGCAGGCCGTCGTTGTTCAAAATGCGGTATTCGTCGAGCACGATCGCGTTGTCCATGCTGCCGCCGCGCGCCAAGCCGAGTTCACGCATCATTTCCACTTCATGCGCGAAACCGAAAGTACGGGCGCGGGCGATTTCCCGCACATACGACGTATTGGCAAAATCCACTTCCAGCGCCTGTCCGGTTTTATCCACGGCCGGGTGACGGAAATCGATCGTGAATTTGAGCTTGAAACCGAAATACGGATCGAGACGCGCGAATTTATCGCCGTCGTGGATTTCGACCGGCTTGATGACCTTAATGAATTTCTTGGCCGCGTTCTGTTCTTCGATACCGGCCGATTGAATCAGAAACACGAAGGAGCCCGCGCTCCCGTCCATGATCGGGATTTCTTCGGCGGTGACGTCGACATAAAGATTGTCGATGCCGAGACCGGCGCAGGCGGACATCAAATGCTCGACCGTCGACACGCGCGCGCCGTCTTTCTGCAACACCGAAGCGAGACGCGTATCGCCAATCGACATTGCCGACGCAGGAATGTCCACCGGCGTGGGCAAATCCACGCGCGAAAACACGATGCCGGTATCCGGCGCCGCCGGACGGAGCGTCAGGTCGACTTTACGGCCGGAGTGCAGGCCGATGCCGACTGTCTTGACGATCGATTTGATAGTGCGCTGCTTCAACATGGTGATCTTCTATTCGATTGAAAATCCCAATCGGGACTTTTTATTCCATAGCGCGAATTATACTCCATTACCCTAAGGAGCGTCTTTGCATGGAACGTATCAATCTGTTTCGCTCCATTACCCACTGGGTGCCCGTCAAGGGAAAGCGTGACGGGCCGATGTCCGGAACGGAGGCGTTTCCGGTCATCGGCCCGCGTAACGGCATGTCACAAAAGCGTCTTATCGGCCGTTGCCCTGACACAACACGCGCGCGGCGCGATCGAGGGCGAGGGCGAGGGCCTCGACGTCAAGTGACTAGCTCAACGTAGCGAGGATACTCCCTGCATCGCTGACTTCGAATTTGCCGGCAGCCTCGACGTTCAACGTCTTGACCACGCCGTCGTCGACCACCATTGCGTAGCGTTGGGAACGGATTCCCATGCTGCGCGCCGACAAATCCTGCTCGAGACCGAGCGCCCGCGTGAAAGCCGCACTGCCGTCCGCCATCATGCGCACCTTGCCCGAGGCGTGCTGATCGCGTCCCCACGCGCCCATTACGAACGCGTCGTTGACGGACACGCACCAGATCTCGTCGATGCCAAGAGCGCGCAACTGCTCGGCATGTTCGACATAACCCGGTACATGTTTGGCCGAACAGGTCGGCGTGAACGCGCCCGGCAATCCGAAGATCACCACGCGCTTGCCCGCCGTCTGCTCGCGCACGTCGAAGCTGTTAGGCCCGATCGTGCAGCCCGCCCGCTCGTCTTCGACGAATTCGAAGAGCGTCGCGTCGGGCAGCTTGTCACCTGCTTGAATCATGCTCAGTCCTTTGCAATCGATGCGAAGCGTGCTCGCACGTTGTCGTGTCGCAGTGATTTCAGCGTCGGCCCAATCACAGGCTGCGCCATCCGGCGACAGTCGCCCCATCCGCTTCGCGAATCCGAAGAGGGCACTTGTCCTTGCCGCGAATCTGACGATACGCGGCCTGATCGCCGTTCACCCGCCACGCTCGTGCATTCGTCGGCCAACGCTTTTTAAAAACAGCGCGGCAACGAAAGCCTGCTCGCGCGCTCAGTCCGCCTGCTTGCGCAGGAACGCCGGAATGTCGTACGTATCGACGCCCTTTTCCTGCAGCGCCTGCACGTGCGAAGCCGCCGTATCGCGCGACGTGCGCCACACAGCCGGCGTATCCAGCGCGCCGTAATCAGCGGTGCTGGCGTGCGACGGCGTGTAAGCGGCATGCGAGTTGACCGGCTGGTTGTCGGTGCCGGTGCGCAGCAGCGTCATCGGTGCCGATTGCTGCTTCTTCGCCGCACGGCCCAGACCCGTTGCCACGACCGTCACGCGCAGCGCGTCGCCCATTGCATCGTCGTACACCGCGCCGAAAATCACGGTGGCGTCTTCCGCAGCATAGCTCTTGATGGTGTTCATCACTTCGCGCGTTTCCGACAGACGCAGCGAACGGCTCGACGTGATGTTCACCAGCACGCCACGCGCGCCCGACAGATCCACACCTTCCAGCAGCGGGCTGGCCACAGCCTGCTCGGCCGCCAGACGCGCGCGATCGACGCCGGCAACCGTCGCCGTGCCCATCATCGCCTTGCCCTGCTCGCCCATCACCGTCTTCACGTCCTCGAAGTCGACGTTCACCAGACCGTCGACGTTGATGATTTCCGCGATGCCGGCAACTGCGTTGTTCAGAACGTCGTCTGCGCACTGGAAGCACTTGTCCATCTCGGCGTCATCGCCCATCACCTCGAACAGCTTGTCGTTCAGAACGACGATCAGCGAGTCGACGTGATCCTCCAGTTGCTGCGAACCTGCTTCCGCGACACGCATGCGCTTGCCGCCTTCGAATTCGAACGGCTTGCTGACCACGCCAACGGTCAAGATACCCATTTCCTTGGCGATCTGCGCGACCACCGGCGCCGCGCCCGTGCCCGTGCCGCCACCCATGCCGGCGGTGATGAACACCATGTGCGCGCCGCGCAGCGAATCCGCAATGCGTTCGCGCGCTTCTTCCGCTGCCGCGCGGCCCATTTCCGGCTTGGCGCCCGCGCCAAGACCCGTATTGCCGAGCTGGATCACCGCAGTGGCGCGCGAACGCGACAGAGCCTGCGCGTCCGTGTTCATCACGATGAAGTCGACGCCTTGCACGCCTTTGTTGATCATGTGCTGAACGGCATTGCCGCCAGCGCCACCGACTCCGATCACCTTGATGATGGTGCCGTTCGTTTCGGTTTCCAGCATCTGGAATTCCATGTTGCCTCCGTCAAGATAAAAAATTGCAGCCACTCGGCCGTTATTCGGCAGGAGATCGGGCAACCTCCTGTCGCGCGCCGGCCGCCGGCACCAGCGCGAGTTTTCTTTGTAAAGCGAATTCGTTAGAAGTTGCCGAGGAACCAGTCCTTCATCCGCGTGAAGACTTGTCCCATCGACCCCGACTGCACCGCGACCTTGCGGCCGCGCATCCGTTGCGAGCGTCCTTCGACGAGCAGGCCCATCGCCGTCGAATAACGCGGGTTGCGCACCACATCAGCAAGACCGCCCGCGTATTCCGGCACGCCGATACGCACCGGCTTCAGGAAAATGTCCTCACCCAGTTCGACCATGCCGAGCATCATCGACGCGCCGCCGGTCAGCACCACGCCGGAGCTCAGCAGTTCCTCGTAACCCGACTCGCGCACCACCTGCTGCACGAGCGAAAACAGTTCTTCGACACGCGGCTCGACCACCGCCGCCAACGCCTGGCGCGACAGCGTGCGCGGACCGCGCTCGCCGAGACCCGGCACTTCGATCATTTCGTCCGGATCGGCCAGCGCCTGCTTGGCGATGCCGTAGTCCACCTTGATGTCTTCCGCGTCCGGCGTCGGCGTGCGCAAGGCCATCGCGATGTCGCTCGTGATCTGATCGCCGGCGATCGGAATCACCGCCGTATGACGGATCGCGCCTTCGCTGAAAATCGCGATGTCCGTCGTGCCGCCGCCGATATCGACCAGCACCACGCCGAGTTCCTTTTCGTCTTCCGTCAGCACCGCCAGCGACGACGCGAGCGGCTGCAAGATCAGATCGTTCACTTCGAGCCCGCAACGGCGCACGCACTTGACGATGTTCTGCGCCGCGCTCACCGCGCCCGTCACGATATGCACCTTCACTTCGAGGCGGATGCCGCTCATGCCGATCGGCTCGCGCACATCTTCCTGGCCGTCGATGATGAATTCCTGCGTGAGGATGTGCAGCACCTGCTGATCGGTCGGGATGTTGATCGCTTTCGCCGTCTCGATCACGCGCGCCACATCCGTCTGCGTGACTTCCTTCTCCTTGATCGCCACCATGCCGCTCGAATTGAAGCTGCGGATATGGCTGCCGGCGATCCCGGTGAATACGTTCGTGATCTTGCAGTCGGCCATCAGCTCGGCTTCTTCGAGCGCACGTTGAATGGACTGCACGGTGGCTTCAATGTTCACCACCACGCCCTTTTTGAGCCCCTTCGATTCGCTCTGGCCGAGACCGATCACCTCGTAGTGGCCCTCGCCCTTCAACTCGGCGACGATGGCCACCACCTTCGACGTCCCGATGTCGAGGGCGACCAGCAGATCTTTATAGTCTTTACTCATAGCGTGCTCATTGCGTGTGATGTCCGTTTACTTCTTGCCCTTGTCGGGTTCGCTGATAAAGCGCATGCCAGCGGCACGAATCGCGAAACCGTTCGGATAGCGCAAGTCCGCATACTCGATATCCTTCCCCCAACGTTGCGTCACCGCGTTCCACGCCGCGGTCAGGCGCTTGCTGCGATCGAGCAGCGTGTCCTGATTGCGTTCGCGTCCAAGTTCCACCTGCATGCCGTTCGACAGCTTCACCGTCCACGCGTAACGCGGCGACAGTGTCACTTCATCAGGCGTCGCGCCCAAGGGCGCAAACCACTTCTGGAAGTCGTGATACCGCGCGACGACTTCCTTTGCCGTCCCATCCGGGCCGTCGAATGCGGGCAGCTCATCCTCGAGCTCGCCCTGGTTCGCGGTGAACAGTTCGCCGTCGACGCTCACCAGTTGATCGCTACCCCACGTCCCCAGCGGTTTGTACTCTTCGAGCGTGACAGCCAGCGCATTCGGCCAGACTCGCCGCACGCTCGCGTGACGCACCCACGGCATTTGCTCGAACGCCTGACGCGCAACGTCGAGATCGACCGTGAAAAAATTGCCCTTCAAGCGCCCGACCACACCGGCGCGCACCGTCGGCGAATTGATGTGCTCGGTGTCGCCGTCGATCTGAATCTCGCGCAGCGCGAAGTTCGGACGCTGGATCAGCCAGTAAGCGCCTGCCGCCAGCAGCACGAGCACCAGCAACGCATGCAATGCGTTGGCGGCGAGATTGAGCTGGCGAACGTTGTTCCACATGGTGTTGCTTTCGGGTTGCCCCGTTTAGTCCTTCCTAGTCCTTCAATGTCAGCGCCAACACGCCGACAACCAGTTCCTGATAGCTGATGCCCACCGCGCGCGCCGCTTTCGGCGGCAGCGAGTGATCGGTCATGCCGGGCGCCGTGTTCACCTCCAGGAAGTACGGATTGCCGTCCGCGTCGAGCATGAAATCGGCACGGCCCCAATCGGTGCAGCCAAGCACGTCGAATGCGCGGCGCGCCAGCACTTTCAGACGCGCTTCCTCATCTGGCGTCAAACCGCACGGAATCAGGTACTGCGTGTCGCTAGCAATGTATTTCGCGTGATAGTCGTAGAACTCGCCGGCCGGCACGATGCGGATCACCGGCAGATCGAGATCGCCTGCGATGCACGCCGTGTACTCGCCGCCGCCTTCAATGCTCTTTTCGACCACGACGATCCTGTCGTACTTGACCGCTTCGATCAGCGCCGCCGGCAATGCGTCGGCGCTTTTCACCTTGATCACCGCGACGCTCGACCCTTCGCTCGCCGGCTTCACGAAGAGCGGCAAGCCGAGCTTCGCGACGATGTCCTGGGCACGCGCTTCGTAGTCGTCGCCGCGCAGCACGGCTTCGAACGGCGGCGTCGGAATGCCGAGTTGCTGCCACACGAGCTTGGTGCGGAACTTGTCGAGACCGAGCGCGGAACCGAGCACGCCGCTACCCGTGTAACGGATACCGTAAAAATCGAGCGCGCCCTGGATCTGGCCGTTCTCGCCGTAGCCGCCGTGCAGCGCGTTGAACGCGCGCACGAAGCCTTCCTCTTTCAACGCGGCGAGCGGACGCTCGGCCGGATCGAACGGATGCGCGTCGATACCGGCGTCGCGCAGACCTTGCAGCACGAGGCGGCCGGAATTGAGCGACACCTCGCGCTCGGCGGAATCGCCACCGAGCAGCACTGCCACTTTGCCGAATCGTTTTGCGAGTTGGTCCGCGAGTTGGTCCGATTTGATACTGCTCATTTCACTCACACCTTCGTTTCCTGCGCGAGACGACCCGGCACACCGCCGATCGAACCCGCGCCCATCGTGATCACCACATCGCCGTCGCGCACCAGTGCCGCAAGCGCGTCCGGCACTTCATCCACCGTATCGACAAACACCGGCTCGACCTTGCCCGCCACCCGCAGCGCGCGCGCCAAGGCGCGGCCGTCGGCGGCGACGATCGGCGCTTCGCCGGCCGAATAGACTTCGGTCAGCACGAGCGCGTCGACGGTCGACAGCACCTTCACAAAATCTTCGAAGCAATCACGCGTGCGCGTGAAGCGGTGCGGCTGGAACGCCAGCACCAGACGCCGGCCGGGGAATGCGCCGCGCGCCGCCGCCACGGTCGCCGCCATTTCAACCGGGTGATGCCCGTAGTCGTCGACCAGCGTGTACGCGCCGGCGGCTTTGCCGTCGGCCGCGACCGGCACCTCGCCGTAGCGCTGGAAGCGCCGGCCCACGCCGTTGAAATCCGCGAGCGCTCGCTGGATATCGGCATCTTTCACTTCAAGTTCAGTCGCAATTGCAATTGCAGCCAACGCGTTCTGCACGTTGTGCTCGCCCGGCAGGTTGAGCACGATGTCGAGCGGCGGCGCATCTTCGCGCATCGCGGTGAAATGCATCTTGCCGTCGCGCGCTTCGACGTTGACCGCGCGCACTTGCGCATCCGGCGCGAGTCCGTAGCGGATGATCGGCTTCGACACGAACGGCAGGATTTCCTTCACGTTCGGATCGTCGACGCACAGCACGGCGATACCGTAAAACGGCAGACGGTGCGTGAACTCGATGAACGCCTGCTTGAGCCGCGCGAAATCGTGGCCGTAGGTGTCCATGTGATCGGCGTCGATGTTCGTGATGACTTCGATCACCGGGAACAGGTTCAGGAACGACGCGTCCGATTCGTCCGCTTCGGCGACGATGAAGTCCCCCGTACCGAGCCGCGCATTCGCGCCCGCGCTGATCAGCCGTCCGCCGATCACGAAGGTCGGATCGAGACCGCCCGCGGCCAGCACGCTCGCCACCAGCGACGTGGTCGTGGTCTTGCCGTGCGTGCCTGCAATCGCAATGCCTTGCTTCAGGCGCATCAACTCCGCGAGCATCACCGCGCGCGGCACGATCGGAATACGGCGATGGCGCGCGGCCAGCACTTCGGGGTTGTCGCTGCGCACCGCCGTGGAGACGACCACCGCGTTCGCGTCTTCGATGTTCTCGGCCGCGTGGCCGATCGCGATCCGCGCGCCGAGCGCCGCGAGTCGATCGGTGACGGCGTTGCTCGACAGATCCGAGCCGCTCACCTGATAGCCGAGATTGAGCAGCACCTCCGCGATGCCGCTCATGCCGACACCGCCTATGCCGACAAAGTGAATGTGTTTGACGATGTGTTTCATTGCTTTCCTTCTGGGCTCGCGCCCGAAATCGAACCCGCCACGGTCGCGCAAATCTTCGCGACCTGTTCCGTGGCGTCGGGTTTCGCGAGCGAGCGCGAACGCTCCGCCATCTCCGCGAGGGTCTCGCGCGTCTGGCTGCGCAACCACTCGGCGAGCGTTTCCGCCGAGAGATCGCGTTGCTGCACGACAAGCGCCGCGCCGTTGCCGGCGAGGAACGCTGCATTGGTTGTTTGGTGATCGTCCACTGCATACGGGAACGGCACGAAGAACGCCGCCACGCCCACCGCTGAAATCTCCGAGACCGTCATCGCGCCGGCGCGGCAAATCACGAGGTCGGCATTCGCGTAGGCACTCGTCATGTCGTCGATGAAGGCGACGAGTTCGACGCCGGGTTGCTCGTCAATACCGGTTTGCAAGCCGGCTGCCGCGTAGTTCTCGCGCAGCGCGTCGATGTGCTTCGCGCCCGCCTGATGCACGATGCGCGGACGTTCGTTCGGCGCCAGCAATGCGACCGCGCGCGGCACCACTTCATTCAACGCCGCCGCGCCGAGACTGCCGCCCACGACGAGCACATTCAGCGGACCGCTGCGTTGCGCATAGCGTGCTTTGGGTGCGATTGCGCGTGCAAGTTCCGCCCGAATCGGGTTTCCGGTCCATTCGCCGTGCGGCAGCGCATTCGGGAATGCAACCAGCACACGTTTCGCGAGCTTCGCGAGCACTTTGTTCGCGAGGCCCGCGATCGAATTCTGTTCATGCAGCACCAGCGGACGGCCGCTCAACGCGGCCATCAAGCCGGCCGGAAACGTGATGTACCCGCCCATGCCGAGCACGACGTCCGGCTTCACGCGACGCAGCACGCTCAAGCTTTGCGTGCAGGCGCGCAGCAGATTCACCGGCAGCATCAGCCTGGTTTTGAGACCCTTTCCGCGCACGCCGCCGAAGCGCACGTACTCCATCGCGATGCCGTGCTTCGGCACCAGCGTCGCTTCCATGCCGGAAGGGTTGCCGAGCCATACGACCTTCCAGCCCCACGCCTGCATCAAATGCGCGACCGCGAGCCCGGGAAACACGTGTCCCCCGGTGCCGCCGGCCATCACCATCAGCGTGCGTTGCTGGGCAGGCGTCATA
>DASPZL010000523.1:0-11535 GCA_035636295.1 Paraburkholderia sp. | reverse complement strand
CGCCCGTGCGTTCCCGGCGATTCGAGGTGACCGCGCCGCCGGCGCCGCCGCCGACCGCACCGCCGATCACGGCGCCCGTGCTGCCGCCCACCGCGCCACCGAGCGCCGCGCCGGCTACGCCGCCGAGCGCGCCGCCAAGCGCATTGTTCATATCGCCGGCCACGGCCGACACCGACGCCGCAGCGGTGAGCGCTGCAATGGCAACCATCTGGATGATTTTCTTCGACATGGAAAGGTCTTTCGTTTTTGGGATGGCGCCGAGTATAACCGGCCATCCGAAAGCCTTCTGTAACTTGCCGATTGCATCTCCGTAAGAGGTGTAACAAAAATGATCTGGCGGGTACGTCAGGTACATGCCGTGCGCTTGCGGCATGGGCGGGCCGCCGTGCACGGCAGCCCGCGATTCACCTCAAGCTCACCTTAGCGCCGCCGCTTCTTCTTCAGCTCGATCGTTTCGAACAGTTCATAGTTCTGCGTCGGCGTCTGGTCCGCGCCGGGCGCATGGTAGTAGTTCATCGTGATCGTCGTCTCACCGCCCGGCTGCCCCGGATCATGATCGAACACCGCAATGCCGTAGCCCGTACCGGTATCGCGTTGCGCCGACCAGATCGCGTCTTCAACCGCATCCGCGCCGGCACGCACGAAAGTCCCTGCTGTCGTGCCGGGTACCGGACGGTTGGGCCGCGTGAAAATACGCGCTTGCGGCATCCCCGTGCCGATATTCACGCCGTACACATCGAGCGGCGCGCTCGTGCCGCCACCGCCGAGAATCAGGTGAATCGTGCCGTGGCTCGTATCGAACGTCGACGCGCCTGACGAGACCGCCGACATGACCGGCTTCGGCTGCAACGTATCGACAGGCCGGCCGGTGGCGATATCAGCACCCTTGTTGTGATTGCAGCCGCGCACGGGATAGCTGCGCTCATAGTCGTGATCGTGGCCGCACAACACGAGATCGACGCCGTAGCGGTCGAACAGCGGCAGCCAGGCTTCGCGGATGCCTTTGTCCGAACCGTTGCCCGTCTTCGATGAACTCAGCGCGTCCTGATGCATCTGCACGACGATCCAGTCCACTTCATCATCTTCAGCCGCGCGGCGCAGTGTCTTCTCGAGCCAGCGCGTTTGCTCGCCGTTGCTATAGCCGCGCACGTACAGCGACGTGCCCGGTTGAATCGGCGCATTGCCGGTGCTGGCGGCCGGCACGAGCGGGCTCGGCCCTGCCACGAAAGCCGCCGCGTCCTGATAGACGACGTCGTCGGCATCGAGCGAAATGAAGAGCACGGAGCTCACGCGGAAGCTGTACCAGCGGCCCTGAAAACGTGTGTGATTCTCGGGCAGCGTGTAGCGCGCGAGATAAGACGCGAGCCCCTGTTCGCCGTTGTGGAATTCGAGTTCGTGATTGCCGGGGCACGGCATCCAGGGCCGGTTCGACGCCGAGCTCTGGCAGTTGTTGCCGAAGTCGCGCCACACCTCGGGCTGATGCGCCGGGTTCAGATTGGCGTAGCACAGGTCGCCGTTGAGCAGGTGGAACAGCGGCTGAAAACGCTCGACGGCCTGCACCGCGAAACGGCTTTGCGGCGACGACAGAACCCAGCCGGTATTAGGCGTCGCGAGATCGCCGTAGCTCGTGAAGCGAAATGGCGCGCGGCCTCTCGGCGCAGTGCGGAAACTCGCGGTGAAAGGCTGGGCCGCGTTGCTGTCGTTCTCGGCCGTCACCTCGTACTCGTAGCTCGTATCGGCCTTCAGGTCGCGCAGACGCGCGTGATACGTGAACACGACCTCGCCGTTGAGGCCATCGGTATACGTGCTTTGAACGCCGTGCACCGTGCGTTTCGCCTCGCCCACAGCACCGATGCGCACCTGCGGATGCACCGCCTGCGCCGGCGACGCCCACGACACCGTCACCTCGCGCGTCGGATCGTTGCCCCATGTGAGGTGAACCTGCTCCAGCGTGCCGTCGGGTGTGCTGCCGGCGGCCCGCGCCGTCGAAGAAAGCGTGCCCGCGGCCGTGGCAAGACTGGATGCGCCGGCCAACTTCAAAAACCCGCGGCGCGAAACGATGCTGGCGCCCTGATCGGCCGCCGAATCCTTATCGGTTTTTCTGTTCGACATGTCTGGTGTTTTGTACGGTGGTGGAAGGACGTCGACGCGTACGCCGGCAGCACCGTGCAATGTGGACCGCGCGTGCACCGCTGAACTCGTGCGTGACGGATGTGACCAGTGATCCTAGTCGCGAAGCT
Source organism: Paraburkholderia sp. (assembly GCA_035636295.1). Classification (GTDB taxonomy): domain Bacteria; phylum Pseudomonadota; class Gammaproteobacteria; order Burkholderiales; family Burkholderiaceae; genus Paraburkholderia. Next base: position 9,295 of record DASPZL010000523.1, on the reverse strand, counting down.
ATGACAATCGGATGAAATGGTCCCAACGCCCACGCAAGCGATGCAAACACCAGATAGCTGCCGGCGACCTTTTCGTCTCGAGTGGAGACACCGCGAACATGGGCCGCACAGCGCAAATCAGTATGTCGATGCCTGTTGCGCCGGCAACGCCCGGCGCACGACGAATGTGATCGCGGCGGCGAACAGCAGCGTCGCCGCGAGAAAATACAGACCCGAGGCGAGATTACCCGTCGCGTCCTTGATGAGGCCGATGCCATACGGCCCGACGTAGCCGCCCAGGTTCGCGAGCGAATTGATCGTCGCGATGCCGACCGCCGCGCTCGCGCCCGTCAGGAACTGGCCGGGCAGCGCCCATACCACCGCCTGGATCGAATACAGCGAGAACGCCGTCAGACAGATAAACAGAAATTGCAGCGCGGCCACATGCGTCCATGCGCTCGCGGCCATCGTGATCGCGGCAAGCGTCGATACGACGACGATGTGCCAGTAACGCTCCCCCTTGCGGTCCGAATGACGCGGCACCAGATACAAGCCGGCGACGGCGAACAGATATGGCACCGCGGACAGCAGACCGGTCGTCGAGTCGCTGACGCCGAACGCCTTGATGATCGTCGGCAGCCACAGCGAAAGCCCATAGATGCTGAGCGGAAACGGCAGGAACAGCAGCGCGAGCAGCAGCACGCGCTTGTCCTTCAGCGCGGCAAGCGGATTGCCGTGGGGCTTCAACGCGTACGACGCCGAGTCCACCGCGAGTTCGCGTTCGATCCACGCGCGGTCAGCCGGTTCGAGCCAGCGCGCATTGGCCGGCGACTCGGGCAACAGACGCAACGTCGGCAGACACAGCAGCACGGCGGGCAAGCCGCTCAGCACGAACAGCGTCTGCCAGTTCGACATGCCGAGCGCGCCATGCGTCGACAGGACCAAGCCCGCAATGGGTCCCACGATGATGCCGGCGATCGGCTGCGCAAGCACCAGCAGGCCGATGATGCGCGCGCGATGGCGCATCGGAAACCACTTCGTCAGGAAATACAGGATGCCGGGATACAGTCCCGCTTCGGCGGCGCCCAGCAGAAAGCGCAGTGAGTAGAAACTCGCCGGCCCACGCACGAACGCCATCGCCATTGTGATGACGCCCCACGTGACCAGGATGCGAGCGAACCACACGCGCGCGCCGAACCGTTCGAGTGCGAGATTGCTCGGCACTTCGCACAGGAAATAGCCGATGAAGAAGAGTCCCGCGCCCAGGCCGTAAGCCGCGTCGCTCAGGCCGATCGCCGCGTTCATGTGCAGCTTCGCGAAGCCGACGACCGAGCGGTCGATATACGCGACCACATAGATCAGCGCGAGGAACGGGATGAGCCGCCGCGTCAGCAGGCCGATGATCCGCTGTTCGTCGTGCGGCGCATCGCTCGGCGGCGCACCCGCGCCCGCGATGGGAGCGGGCGCCGTGTGCTGCGCATTGGCGGTTTGTGTTGTCATGAGCATGTCTCCTGTTAGGCGGATTGCGCCGTGCGAAGCGGCAGCGTCGAACGCTGCCGCTTCGCGGCGTCTGTTTATTCAATGCGTTTGCGCGGCGGCCGGCTGCGGATCGGCAGTTCGCCCGCCAGCGTCATCGTGGTTTCAATGTGAATGGCGCGGCACGGCAGCGCCCCGGCAGCCGACGAGGAAGTCGAGGTCGCAGCCTTCGTCCGCCTGTAAAACATGATCGACATAAAGACGCTGGTAGCCGCCTTCCGCCGGTGCCTGCGGCGGCGTGTGGCGTTCGAGACGGCGCGCGAGTTCCGCGTCGCTGATATCGAGGTGCAGCGACCCGGCGTCGCAATCGAGTTCGATCCAGTCGCCGTCCTGCACTGCGGCGAGCGGGCCGCCCGCCGCCGCTTCCGGCGTGACGTGCAGCACGACCGTGCCGTACGCGGTGCCGCTCATGCGCGCGTCGGAGAGACGCACCATGTCCTTGACACCCTGCCGGAGCAGCTTCGGCGGCAAGCCCATGTTCCCGACTTCGGCCATGCCCGGATAGCCTTTTGGCCCGCAGTTCTTCATCACGAGAACGGAGTCCGCGTCGACGTCGAGCGTCTCGTCGACAATGCGCGCCTTGTAGTGCTCGAAGTCCTCGAAGACGACTGCGCGACCGCGATGCTTCAACAGCGCCGGCGTCGCGGCCGAAGGCTTGAGCACCGCGCCGCGCGGCGCGAGGTTGCCGCGCAGCACGCGAATGCCGCCGTCGGCGAGCAGCGGTTTGTCGAGCGTGCGAATGACTTCGCTATCGGTAATAGGCGCGTCTTTCACGTTGTCCCACAGCGCCTTGCCGTTCACCGTCAACGCGCCGGGATGCGGCAGCAGATCCGCTTCGCCCAGGCGGCGCAGCACGGCCGGCAAGCCGCCCGCGTAATAGAACTCTTCCATCAGGAAGCGGCCCGACGGCATCAGATCGACGATGGTCGGCGTATTGCGGCCAACGCGGACCCAGTCGTCGAGATCGAGTTTCACGCCCATGCGGCCGGCAATCGCCTTCAGATGGATCACGGCATTGGTCGAGCCGCCGATCGCCGCGTTCACGCGAATGGCGTTCATGAACGCTTCACGCGTGAGGATCTTCGAGAGCGTCAAACCTTCATGCGCCATTTCGACAATGCGAATGCCCGACATATGCGCGAGCACGTAGCGGCGGGAATCGACGGCGGGAATTGCCGCGTTGTGCGGCAGCGACGTGCCGAGCGCCTCGGCCATGCAGGCCATTGTCGAGGCCGTGCCCATGGTGTTGCAGGTGCCCGCCGAGCGCGACATGCCCGCTTCCGCCGACAGGAACTGATGCAAATTGATCTCGCCCGCCTTCAGCGATTCGTGCAGTTGCCAGACGGCCGTGCCCGAGCCGATGTTCTTGCCGTCGAGCTTGCCGTTCAGCATCGGCCCGCCCGTCACGACGATGGCCGGCACGTCGCAACTCGCCGCGCCCATCAGCAATGCGGGCGTAGTCTTGTCGCAGCCTGTCAGCAGCACCACCGCGTCGATCGGGTTGCCGCGAATCGCTTCTTCGACGTCCATTGCCGCGAGATTGCGCGTGAGCATCGCGGTCGGCCGCAGGTTCGATTCGCCGTTCGAAAACACCGGAAATTCGACGGGAAAACCGCCCGCTTCGTAGACGCCGCGCTTCACGTGTTCGGCAAGCTTGCGAAAGTGCGCATTGCACGGCGTGAGTTCGGACCAGGTATTGCAGATGCCGATGACCGGTCGGCCGTCGAACGTGTGATCGGGAATGCCCTGATTCTTCATCCAGCTTCGGTACATGAAGCCGTTTTTGTCGGCTGTGCCGAACCATTGCGCGGAGCGCAGTGTGTGCTTTTTATCCGTGTTATCCGACATGCTCGCTTCCTGAATGCTGACGCCTGCTCGACCGCCGCCCCTTATTCGGGTGTGTGGGCGCTTCTGGAATGAAGAGTGTACGGATCGGCCTGATATCCTTCTAATGAAACTTTGCGCCGAACTGATATCGTTTTATGGATTGATGTAAACCCTATGCTCGAGTCGAATCCCTGGTACGTGCGGACCCGTCTGAAGACGCGGCAGCTGTTGCTGCTCGTCGCGCTCGACGAGGAAGGCAACATTCACCGCGCGGCCGCCGCGCTCAACATGACGCAGCCCGCCGCATCGAAGCTGCTGCGCGAACTCGAGGAGATGGTCGATGCGCCGCTGTTCGAGCGCATGCCGCGCGGCATGCGGCCGACGCTTTATGGCGACGTGATGATTCGCCACGCGCGCGCGGTGGTCGGCAGTCTCGATCAAGCGCGTGAGGAAGTGCTCGCCTTGAAGTCCGGACAATTGGGGCGCGTCGCTGTCGGCACGATTACGTCGCCGGCCGTCAGCCTGCTGCCGGCCGCGATCGTGCAAATCAAGCTGGAGCATCCGGGCCTGAGCGTGAGCGTCGAGATGGAGAACAGCAACGTGCTGCTCGAAAGCCTCGCGCAAGACAAGCTCGATCTCGTGATCGGCCGGCTTTCCGCCGAACACGACAAGCTGCATTTGCGCTACGAACCGCTCGCCGATGAACAGGTTTGCGCGGTGGTGCGGTCGGGGCACCCTTTGCTCGGCGCGCCGTCGCTGACGTTGTCCGACGTGGCCGGCGCGTCATGGGTCGTGCCGCCCGCGCAAAGCGTGCTGCGGCATCGCTTCGAGTTGATGTTTCAGCGGGAAAGCCTTGCTCCGCCGTCGGATGTGGTCGAAAGCGCGGCGCTGCTGGTCGTCACGAGTCTGCTCGCGCAAAGCGACATGATCGCGGTGCTCGCCGCCGAAGTCGCTCACTACTATGCCGGGCATCGCATGTTGTCGATTCTGCCGCTGCAGATGCCGCTGCGGATGGACGACTTCGGCATCATCACGCGAACCGGCAAGCTGTTGTCGCCGGCAGCGGCGCAGGTTGTGCGTGGGTTGAAGCGGGCGGCGGGCGAATTGTATGGCGCCGGGGGCGCCAATGTAACCGGGCCCTAACGTTTGGGCGGCTGCGGATTATTCGCCGGATTGGAATCGAACCTGGAGACGCTTCTGACGCCATCCTCGCCAGTCAGCGCCAACAATTCGGCTTCCATGATGTCCGCGATTTCCTTGGCGTAGACCTCCTCGCCATTCGCATAGACCGTGAAAGACTGCAAGTACTTGGCCTTCTTCTCCGGGTTCTCAATCGTCGCCCGCGTCCATTGATGCAGCGGAAAGTTTTCCGTGCCCAATCTTTCGGCCTCGCTCACGTAGTCGGCGAACGCGTCGAACTGGCATTTCAACGTCGCGTTGTGTCTGCGCAGAATCCCGCGAAGCGCGGCATGCGGCGGGTTCGACGGGTCAATGCGTAAAGCGTCCGCCAGTTCCGGCGAGACGGTGATCCTCAACTGGAATTGCCATGTGGGTTCCATGCCTACCTCCGTGTCGGAATTGAGCGACCTGCAGTCGGTACGCTCATGGACTGTAAAATAAAGAGTAACCGACATCGCGACCCGGCAGAAGACCGTCGATCACCACAACATCAACCCGCGCACCCGCTTATCCTTGCCGACCGCGCACACCCGCACACCCGCACCCACGCACCAGAAACTTTATGGACAACCCCACTCGTTCCGAACGCTCCCGCCGAGCGGCGCTTCAAGCGGCGCTCACCATCATCGCTCGCGACGGTCCGGGTCAGCTCACGTTCGACGCGATCTCACGCGAGAGCGGCATTAGCAAGGGCGGATTGATGCATCAGTTCCGCACGAAAACAGAGGTGCTGAAAGCGCTGCTCGAACACGACATCGAGCATTTCGAGAACTTCTCGCGGCACTACCTGGCGGAAATCGTCGACACGACACCCGAGGCCAATCTCGCGGCTGAGATCGCGACCATGCGCGAAGCGGCCGAGAATCCCCACGCCGGCGGATTTGCCGTGCTCGCCGCGCTGGTCGAGGACCCCACGCTGCTGTCCGCCACGAAGGAAATGAGCGCGCAGAAGGTGAAACGGATCAAGGCCGAGGCAGCCGATCCCGAACTGGCGCTGCTGCGCTGGTCGGCGGCCCGAGGTCTCGTGTTTACGACGCTGTTGGGACTCTGCCCACTTTCGGAGAAAGAGCGCGGCCGTTTATTCGATCGTCTGCTCGACGATAGCCAATGGCCGGCGTCTGCCGGGACCAAAACGAAACCGCGCTCGGTGCGCGCGCCGCGTAGCGCGAAGAAGGGCGATGCGGAACGTTGAAACGGTTAGCCTGCAGGCTCGCGACCGCTCAATCCTTATCGGTGAAATGGGCGGCGATTTTTTCCTCGATCTGCGCAATCTCGCTGCTCCGCACCGGCCTGCCGAGAAGAAAACCCTGAGCGTGCGTACATCCGCACTCGCGCACGAAATCCAGTTGCTCCTGCGTCTCGATGCCTTCCGCAGTGGTGGGCATGCCGATCTCCCGCGCCAAGGCCACGATCCCACGAACCACCGCCGCGGATTCACGTCGATGCACGGACTCCTTGACGAACGAGCTGTCGATTTTCAGTTTGTCGAACGAGAAGCGCACGAGGGTCGACATCGTCGAAAATCCGGTGCCGAAATCGTCGAGCGCGAGTCCGATGCCCAACGCGCGCAACCTCGCGACGTTGCGGCGGGTGACGGTATCGTCCCTCAACAGCACGGTTTCCGTCACCTCGATATTCAGGCGCGCAGGTGAAAACTTCGTCTTCCGAAGGATTGCCGCCACGCTCGATGCGAACGACTCCTCCCGCAATTGCACCGGCGATACGTTGACGGCCACGGTCACCCGGTCTTGCCAGGTGGACGCGTCCTTGCATGACTGCAGCAACGCCCATTCGCCCAATGCGAGGATGAGCCCGGTACGTTCGGCGGTAGGGATGAACGCTGAAGGCGGCAGCTCGCCGCGAGTCGGATGCGTCCAACGCAGCAGCGCCTCGCGGCCGGAAATCGCACCGTTGCTGAGATCGATGATCGGCTGATATTCCATGCGCAAACCGGTGAACGACCTCAGCGCGCCCTCCAGATCGCTTCGCAGAAGGCTCAGGCTTTCATCGGATACGTGCTTCTCAGCGTCGAAAATGGCGAACGCGCTTTTGCCGCTGCGCTTGACCGCGTACAATGCGCGATCGGCGCAAATCAGCAGTTGCGGCCCTGTCCTTGCATGTTCCGGATAGAGCGAGACGCCCACGCTCGCGCCGATATGCACCAGAGCTTCGCTCAGCGTGAATGGGCGCGCCAGCGCCTTGACCATGCGGTCCGCCAGTAGACGAATGTCGCGGGCCTCGCCCGCGGCGCCGAAAATCGCCACAAATTCGTCGCCCGCCAGGCGTCCGACGACATCGCCTTCCGACAGAACGTCACGCAATCGAATCGCCGCTTCCTGAAGAATCTGATCGCCGGCGGCATGGCCGAGACTGTCATTGATGGCCTTGAAGCCGTCGAGATCGATCAGTAGAACAGCGAACGATTGATTCTGGCGCAACGGGTCCCTTTCCGTGCGCTCCAGCAACAGTTCACTGATACGTGCGCGATTGGGCAGACCCGTGAGGCTGTCCTGACGGGCAAGGCGGTGGCTGTTTTCGCGGGCCAACAATAACGCGACCGTGTCGCGATTACTGCGCAGCGCCACCGTAAAAAAGCCGGCGGCGCAAAACGGCGCCTGAAATAGCAGGACCAGCTTGCCGAAGCCGGGAGAAAGCGCCGCACCCAGGCCTAATAGTCCAAGAATGAAGGAAATCTGCAACAGCACGAGCCGCGGTATGCCCGCATTGCGTCCGGCCAGCCCACCGATCACGCCCACCGCGCAAACGTTACCGAGCAGAAAAAGTGTCTGGTCTCCGCTGGTATTGCACAGAAAAGCACCGAAGCCGAATAGCGCGCTCCACAGCAGGCTCGCGAACAGGAACGCAGACGTGGGCGTGGGCTGGCCCTTGGCGCTGCGCCGGCAGCACAGCCAGATCAACAGAAGACGTACTATCAGCAACGCGACGACGGCGCTGCCCCACGCTGCGTAAAGCGCGCTCGGATAAAGGTAGTAGGCGGTAACGCAGACGCTGATTTCGCAAATCGACGCGAACACGATCGACGCGGTTCGCGTGAACAGGTTGGCAAGCAATATTTGCCGGTTGTCCGCGCTCAGATGTTGAGCGGAAGAGACAACCCACTTGAAAAATGGAGACCTTGGTTCGCTGAAAGCCATGACCTGCGCATTTTTGACGGTTAGTGGGTCGAAACAGTGCGCAGCAATTATTACGTAAACACAACGTCTGAGGTTAGTTTAGCTCCACGAACATGCAAGGGCCTCGACACGCGAGCGTCACAAATGCGTCGGTCGGCGCGACATCGTTGAATTGCAGGGCAGTTGGACAACCCGCCCTGATAAGTGGCTTTAGCCCGGAGAGGCTCCGCACTTTGCGCCGCCATCTATCGAGCCTCGTACGTCGACCTGTATCCGGCGCATACGGCCGTCGCATGCTCCCTGGTAGTCGGCACGAACCGCTCTTGCGGCCGCGGATGAGTTGATTTGTTGAGCGGACGTGTCGTCGCTGACGTCCGCCGGCCGCGAGTCGCTGACCGTGGCGGCGGCCACGCGCGATTCGGTGACTGGTGCCTGGGAATAGCTCAGCATTGGAGCCGCCAATACAACGAATGCGCTGGAGAGCAGTACGATTTTGCACATGATTCGCCTCGCGGGAGACTTTGAAAAAATTAGGTCCTGGACCAATGAGCGCCCCCTGCCATTTCCCGTTCCGATGTGTCGGCTTCGGTTGAATCTATTCTGCTGCAATGCACCATTAACCCTGTGCTCGTCATAAAGTCGTGTCAAGTGTGATTGTTTCGCTGCGCTTCTGCGCGCTCGTCGTTTTCGTGATTTACTTGACACCTAAACTATCAAGGCCTAAATTAACCCCAACAGCAGAGTCCACCTTGGGGAACCAGCATGCGCATTGTCTGTATCGGCGGCGGCCCTGCCGGCTTGTATTTCGGCTTGTTGATGAAGGGCCGGAATCCGGCTTACGACGTCACGGTCGTCGAGCGCAACCGTCCATACGACACCTTCGGCTGGGGCGTGGTGTTCTCCGACCAGACGCTCGGCAACCTGCGCGCCGCCGACGCCCCGAGCGCCGACGCGATCCTCGACGCCTTCAATCACTGGGACGACATCGAGATCAATTTTCGCGGCAAGCAGATCCGTTCGTCGGGCCATGGTTTCTGCGGCATCGGCCGTAAGCGCTTGCTGAACATCCTGCAAGCGCGCTGCGAAGAGCTCGGCGTCAAGCTGGTTTTCGAAACCCAGGTGACGGACGACACCGTCTATGAAGCCGACCTGATCGTCGCCTGCGACGGCGCCAACAGTACGATCCGTCAAAAATATGCGGCCACGTATAAACCAGGCATCGACATGCGCGATTGCCGCTTCGTCTGGCTCGGCACGAAGAAACTCTTCGACGCCTTCACCTTCGCCTTCGAAGAAACGGAATTCGGCTGGTTTCAGGCACACGCCTATCGTTTCGACGATCAGACGTCCACGTTCATCGTGGAAACGCCGGAGCGCGTGTGGCGCGCCGCCGGTCTCGACGACATGAGCAAGGAAGACAGCATCGCCTTCTGCGAAAAGCTATTCGCCAAGTACCTGGACGGCAACGCGCTGCTGTCGAATGCCGCGCATTTGCGCGGTTCATCGCAATGGATTCGTTTTCCGCGCGTCGTCAACGAGGAATGGGTGCATTGGCGCGACAACGCCGACGGCAGCCAAACGCCGATCGTGTTGATGGGCGACGCGGCGCACACGGCGCATTTCTCGATCGGCTCGGGCAC
>DASPZL010000522.1:0-3131 GCA_035636295.1 Paraburkholderia sp. | reverse complement strand
CTCGCCGCGAGCGGCGGCGGTTTGCCGGGCACCTACAAGATCGGCCTCTGGTACAACAACGGCAGCTTCGCCGATCAGCGCTACGACAACACCGGCTTGCCGCTCGCGAATCCGGCCTCCACCGGCGTCGCCGCGAATCATCGCGGCGACTACAGCTTCTATGCCGTGGCCGACCAGATGATCTGGCGTCCGAGCCCGGACGCGGCACGCAGCCTCGGCGTGTTCGCCCGCGTGATGGGCGCGCCCGGCGACCGCAACCTGGTCAGCTTCGCGGCAAACCTCGGCGTCGTGCTGAAAGCGCCGTTCGCCGGACGCGACAACGACAGCGCGGGCCTCGCCCTCACCTACATCAAGGTCGGCAATCACACGCACGGCCTTGATCAGGATAGCCGGGCATTCAGCGGCGGTCCGTACGGCGTGCGCACCAGTGAAACGGCGCTCGAAGCAACCTATCAGTATCAGGTCAGCCCGTGGTGGACGCTGCAAGCCGATGCGCAATACACGTTCAACGCCGGCGCCGGTCAGAATCCCAACGATCCGACGCAGCCGCTGCGCAACACCTTCGTCATCGGCGTGCGGACCAATATCGCGTTCTGAGGCGGTGCGGTGCGGCGCGGTGCGTTACGTTAAGCAGGCGCCGCCGAACCGCGCGTCTGTGTGCGCAGCGACAGATCCTGCACCATCTGCGCGGCCAGATAATCGCAGGTGGGCCGGTCCGATTTGGCGCTGCGCGCCACCACGATCTCCAGCGGCGCGATCTTCGGCAAGCCTTGCGCTTCGCCGAGAATGGCCAGCCGCGGCGGCACACTGCAACGCGTGAGCGCAATCACCGAAAGCCCCGCGTCCACGGTCGCCACCAGACCCATCAAACTGGCGCTGCTGAACGCAGCCCGATAGCGAATGCGCGCGCCGTCCAGCGCGGCAAGCGTGTGCTGACGCGCCACACAGCCGGGTTCGTAGAGCCCGACCGGCAACGGCGACGCCGCCAGCACCGGCGTATCCACCGACGCCCCCACCCACACCATCGGCTCGCTGCGCACGAATTCGCCGCGCAGTTTGCGGTCGCGCGTGACGAAGGCGAGATCGATCTTGTTATCGGCCAGCATGGGCGCGAGCGACGTGCTCTGCGCGCAGACGATTTCGATCTCCACGTGCGGATACAGATTCGAAAAACGCCGCAACACCGGCGACAACAACGACGACACGTAATCGTCCGGCGCGCCGAGCACCACGCGCCCGGTCACCTCGGGCCGCACGATCGCCGACCACGCCTCCTCATGCAAGGCCAGCACGCGCCGCGCGTATTCGAGCAGCGTATTGCCCGGCCGCGTGAGCGACAGATTGCGCGTGTTGCGCGCAAACAGCGTGGTGCCGAGCATGGTTTCGAGCCGCTTGATCTGCATGCTGACGGCCGCCTGCGAGCGGTGCACGGTGACCGACGCCTTCGTGAAGCTGCCTGTTTCCACCACCGCGACGAAGGTGCGCAGCAAATCGACGTCGAATTCGGGGTGCATGATTTATCAATCCAGCTTATGGAATTACTCAATTTAATTCGTTTGTGAGCGTCGTGCAAGCCACGCAATACTCATGATTCCACGTTCACGGAGGCCCGCTCGCATGTCCCTCACCCAACGTCAACAAGGCGCCATTACGCTGGCCAGCGGCGGGCTTTTGATGGGCACGCTCGGTGTCTTCGTCGAGGAGGCGCGGCTCGGCGCGCTGACGCTGGTGTTCTTTCGCTGTCTGTTCGGCTTTCTCTCGCTCGCCGCGTATTGCGCGTGGAAGGGTTTCTTCACGCGAGCGCATTTCACGCGCCGCACGGTCGTGTTGGCGCTGATCTCCGGCGTGCTGATGGTCACGCAATGGGTCGGTTTCTTCGATGCGATTCATCGCACCAGCATTGCGGTGGCGACGGTGGTGTTTCACGTGCAGCCGTTCTGGGTCGTGCTGATCGGCGCGGCGCTGTTCAATGAGCGCCTGGGTGTCGACCGGCTCGGCTGGATCGCGACCGCCTTCGTCGGGCTCGTGCTCGCGTCGGGCGTCGCGGCCACCGAAAATCTGCAGGGGCACACGAGCTATCTGATCGGCATCGGCGAAGCTCTGGTGGGGTCGGTGCTGTATGCGAGCGTCACGTTGATCGCCAAAGGACTCGGCAATCTGCGGCCGCATCTGCTGACGCTCGCGCAGTGCGCGGTCGGCGTGGTGTGCCTGCCGTTCATCGCGCCGCTCACCGCTGAGCCTATCGGCCCGATGCAGTGGTTCTGGCTGATCGGCATGGGCGTGCTGCATACGGGGCTCTCGTATGTGCTGATCTACGGCGCGCTGCCCAAGCTGACCACGCCGATCATCGCCGTGCTGCTGTTCGTTTATCCGTTGACGGCCATCGTGGTCGATGCGCTCGTGTATGGGCGGGCGCTGTCGCTGCCGCAGCTCGCGGGCATGGCGTTGATCGTGGTCGCGAGTCTCGGTGTCAATCTTGGCTGGCCGCTGCTTTCCATCTTGCGGCCAGGCGGGCGGGCGCGGCATCACGCCGATTGAGTTGCAGCCGGTTTTTTATTTCAATCGCCGTAATGAAAACGGCAGGCAATCACATAAATCTTTCCGTCTCGCGGCAGGTAAACCAGGCGATCGGCATGCGTGACGCGGCGCGACCAGAAGCCGCTCAAGCTGCCGACCAGCGGCTCCGGCTTTCCCGTACCGCGATAAGGATCGCGCCGGCATTCTTCCAGCAACGCGTTGATCTTGCGTAAGACCTTTCGGTCGGTTTCCTGCCAATACAGATAGTCGTCCCACGCTTCGTCGGTGAACATAAAAACACTATCAGCCTTTGCGGCCTCCTCGTTGCGGCTTTTCTGTTTGCTCATCGGTCAGCAGTTCGCGCGCGGCCGCACCGCCGGCGTTCAACTGGGCGATGGATCGGGCGAGCCGCTGGGCGTTCTTCGACGAACTCAACAGATACAAGGTCTGCTGCATCGCATTGAAATCCTCGAGCGAAACCATGACCACGTTTTCGCCGCTCTGCCGGGTGATCAGCATGGGCGTGTGGTCGCGGCAGACGTCGTCCATCGCTTGCTTAAAGCCGGCGCGCGCCTCGCTGTAGGTAAGGACGTTCATTCGTTTTCTCGATTGGA
>DASPZL010000521.1:0-7421 GCA_035636295.1 Paraburkholderia sp. | reverse complement strand
ACGACGCGTACATCATCCCCGCGATGAAGAACACGGCCATCGTGGCGAGGCGGGCGCGCTGCCTGGCCGTGTCGGAGAGGTCGCGGTGAGCGGCGGGGAGGGCGGCGAGTTCGGAAGAGCGGTCGGACACTGAAATCTCGTGGACGGATGACGCGAGGAAATCGCGTTGCAGCGAATTTCCGATTCTAACGAAGCGGGCCGGCTTATGCTTGCGAGGTGCTTTCAAGAGGCTTGGAAGCCGGTACTTGAACGCCTACGATTGTTTGAGCCATACGTGACAGACGCCAGGCAGGGGCGGCATCGGCTTGTCGTTTGCCGGTTTTTTCTCCTTCCGTTACCCGCCCGCTATCTATCGAGGAACGCGCACTTGAACATTCCCGCTCACGCTCCGCTGCATCTGCTGCATACGGCTGCCGTCGGCACGCTCGCTACTCACGCCCGCGAGCCGGAAGGCTTCCCTTATCCTTCCGTGCTGCCGTTCGCGCCGGACCCGCGGCATCGCCCGACGATTCTGGTCAGCCGGCTCGCCGAGCATACGCACAACCTGCACGCCGACTCGCGCGCCGGCTTCCTCGTGGTCGACGCACCCGACGGCGACGTGCTGAGCGGCCAGCGCGTCACCTTGCTGGGCACCTTCGAAGCGGTCGATCCGGCTCCCGAGGTCGTGCGGCGCTATCTGCGCTATCACCCGGATGCGCAACGCTACCTCGCGCTCGGCGATTTCACGTTCTGGACCATGCAAGTCGAGCGTCTGCGCTATATCGGCGGCTTCGGCGCGATGGGATGGCTCGGCGGCGCCGAACTCGATCCGCTGCCGCCACTCGGCTTCGATGAGGAAAGCGCGCTGCTCGGGCACTTCACCCGCTATTGCGAGGGCGCCGGCGGCTTGCAACTGCTCGGCGTCGACCGATATGGCGCCGATCTGAAACTGGACGGGGCGCGCAGCCGCTTTGCCTTCGACGATGCCAAACCCAATAGCGAAACGTTGCATGCGGCGCTCGAAGATTGCATGAAGCGCCACGCTAATTAGGTGGTTTATTGCGATCCGGGGAAAACACGCATGCCGCAATAACACTGCGCAACAAGTCTGACAATATGTTACGAGATTGCCAGCTAAAGCTCTCATGCCATGAAATGTTGATGCCCGATTGCTATCTTAAATTTCACTTTTTGATAATTAATCCGATAATTACCGACGCCAGTTCCAATAGTTCTGTAAAAGTCTCAATCCGCCTATTCGAAAGGATGTGCGTAACCCCACGTTCATCTGAAATTTTTTGAAACGAAACTGAATTAATTTGACTGGCCCGCTTTTGTAGTCTTTCTATTTTGTGTTAATCTCGCCGTCAAATTCCGAGGCATGATCACTTACAAGGGCAAGCTGGCTTAAGACTGGCAGTCATTTAATCCAAACCACAAGGGAATCTATGTCTTCCTACAAGGAACTACTCGCTCAGCGCGAGAAGCTCGAAAAGCAGATCGAAGAAGCGAAGTCGCGTGAATACGCGGAAGTGTTGAATGAGATCAAGCAAAAAATGGCCGACTACGGCATTACGCTGGCGGAACTCGGTGGCGGCCGTGCGGCAAAGGGCGCTAAAGCCGGTCGTCCGCGCGCAGGCGTCGCACCGAAATATCGCGACCCCGACAGTGGCAGCACGTGGTCCGGCCGTGGCAAGCCGCCACGCTGGATCGCAGGTCTGGACCGCGATAAATTTCTGATTCAGAAATAATCCCGCCGACCTATTGGTCATACGAATAGCTTCAATCAGCCGCGCTCATGGCGCGTTGCTGTCCGAGAAAAACCGCGTACCAGTCAGGGCGCGGTTTTTTTATTGCGTGGGCAGGCCGCTGCGGTGCTTTGTCCCATACGCTTCATGCGACTGGAACACGAATGCTTTTCGTTTAGATAAGCAGCTGATTTGAAAGGATATTTTTAGGACGCTTCCACTCGTTTACGAGATGCGGCGGGTAGAATACAAACATTGAACTTTTCCACCCGCTTCTCCGATGCCTTCCATCGCCGCAGTCCAGTCCGCCGAGAAACAACACGTTGCGCGCAAAAGTACCCTTGTGAGTATTGCGCTCAATACGGTGTTGATGACGCTGCAAATCTTCATCGGCGTGTTTGCTCACTCGCAGGCACTGGTCGCCGACGGTATCCATTCGCTCGCCGATCTGATTTCCGATTTTGTCGTGCTGATCGCCAATCGGCACAGCGGTGCAAAGCCCGACGCGGATCACAATTACGGGCACAGCCGCTATGAAACGGTGGCGTCGTTATTTCTGGGCGGCCTGCTGATTGCGGTGGGCGTCGGCATGTTGTGGCGCGCCGGAACGCGTCTCGCCGATTTGGAAAGTATCCCGGCCGTTCATACGAGCGCGCTCGTGGTCGCGGTGCTGGTGCTGATTTCCAAAGAGAGCCTGTTTCGCTACATGCTGCGCGAAGCGCAGCGCGTGCGTTCGGCCATGTTGATCGCGAACGCCTGGCATGCGCGTTCCGATGCGGCGTCGTCGTTGGTGGTGGCGATCGGCATTGTCGGCAGCCTCGCCGGCGTGCGCCTGCTCGACCCGATCGCCGCGGCGATCGTCGGCTTCATGGTGGCGCGCATGGGCTGGATGTTCGGTTGGGACGCGCTGCAAGATCTCTCGGACCGCGCGCTCGACGAGGCTGCCACCGCCGGCATGCGCGCGCTGTTGCTCTCCACGCCCGGCGTGCGCGACGTGCATGAAATGCGCACCCGCAAGATGGGCGACTTCGCGCTCGTCGATGCGCATATTCTGGTCGATCCGCTGATTTCGGTCTCGGAAGGGCATTACATTGCCGAGTCGGCGCGCCTGCGCGTGCTGACCGACAACCGCGTGCTCGATGCGCTGATCCACGTCGATCCGGAGAACGATGCGCTCGCGCGTCCGCCGGTCGATCTGCCCACCCGGGAGCGGGTGGTCGCGGAGGTCGACGCCGCCTTGGCCGCGACCGGCGTGAAAGCCGCGGCGGTCAACATTCACTACCTGAGCACGGGGCTCGACGTCGAAGTGGTGTTGCCCGCGCCGGCTCCCGGCGCGGTGGCGGGCGACGCGCAACGGCTTGCGCGCGTCGATCTGGCTGCGCTCAAGCGCCGCCTGGGCGCTCGCAAACTCGACATGCGGCAGGAATTGAACGCGCCGTCAGCCGAGGGGGCCGGTTCGGCGACGGTGGCGGGCAACGGTGAGTCCATCGCTCGCGCGAAGGCCGCGGAGCGGCATAGCACCACCTGATTTCGGCGCGGCATGAACGCTGTCACCGGGCACGCCCAAGCGCCGCAGCTTCAACGCGTCGCCGAATCCGGCCGTCGTTACAGAGGCAATTGCGTATCGAACTTGATTTCGCGCAGCACGACGCTCGTGCGCACCTGCGCGACGGCGGGAATCTTGAAGATACGTTCGTGCAGAAAGCTGTCGTACGCCTTGATGTCCGGCGCGACGATCTTGAGGATGTAGTCGGACTCGCCGGTCGTGCTGTAGCACTCGGTGACTTCCGGGCAGGTGGCGATTTCCCGCTCGAACTGTTCGACGCCGCCCTCGGTATGGCGCGTGAGATGAATATGCGCGAGCGCGCAGACGTGCAGCCCGAGCTTTTCGCGATCGAGCAGCGCCGTGTAGCGCTGGATCACCCCCGATTGCTCCATGTCCTTGATACGCCGCCAGCATGGCGTGCTCGACAGGCCGACCTGGTCGGAAATCTCTTGCACTGAGCGGCGTGCGTCGAGCTGCAGCAGGCGCAGGATTTTTTGAGAGAACGTATCGAGTGTCAACTGCGCCTCCGTTTGCGTCGCCGTATCATGCATGGTAGAGGGCGCGAAAACGAAACGCAATCTAAAACGGCTTCAGCGAGGGAGATTCCCTAATTTGCCGGTTCCTCAGCGGCGTTTTGTCCTGAGCCGTCCCCATCTTTAGCCGCGGCGAGTACCGCCGCCTGACTTGCTGCCTGGGTCGCGCGCAAGTCCTTCAACATGTTGCAAAAGAGCGCGCCCTGTTCGATCGCGTCATCCAGCGCGACATGCGTATGCGGATGCTCGTCGAACCAGTGCTTCGGAAAGCGCGGCTTGATGTTCTTGCGGTACGGCAGGCCGGTCATCGCGAAGGCGAGCGTCTTGATGTCGAGCGCCGACCAGGAAAACGGGCAGCGGCCGACGAACCGCATCATGTACCAGAACATATAGGTGAAGTCGAAGCCCGCCGGCATGGCCACGAACACCGGCTTGCCCGGCAAGGCTTCGACCCAGTCGACATAAGCCGTCAACGCGGCCTCGGGATGCTGCAAGTCCTTGCGGCAGGCTTCCCACGCCTCAGGCTGCGTCTTCCACCAGGCTTCCTGCACCGGATGCGGCTTGGCGCCGTCGAGCAATTCGAGATTTGCCGAGAAAGTGGCGATCAGTTGCTTGTCTTCCGTGTACGCGGCGGAGGCGAAACTGAGCATCGAATGCGGGCCGGGAATCGGGCCGTCCGCTTCGACGTCGGTGCTCACATAGATTTCGCTGCTCATGCCTCGACTCCGTCGGCGACGTACGGATTGCTGCGCCGCTCGGCGCCGAACGTCGAGGTGGGCCCGTGGCCGGGCACGAAGGTCACGTCGTCGCCGAGCGGCCAGAGTTTTTCGCGGATCGAACGCACCAGGTCCGCGTGATTGCCGCGCGGAAAATCCGTGCGGCCGATCGAACCGGCGAATAGCACGTCGCCCACCAGCGCCAGCCGATGCGCGCGGCTGAAGAACACCACATGGCCCGGCGTATGCCCCGGGCAGTGATAAACCTCGAGGGTTTCGTCGCCGAACTGCACCGTGTCGCCGTTCTGCAGCCAGCGGTCCGGTTCGAACGCGTCGGCGGCCGGAAAACCGAAGCGCGTGCTTTGGTCCGGCAGCTTGTCGAGCCAGAAACGCTCGTCGGGATGCGGGCCTTCGATCGGCACGCCGTAATGCGTGGCGAGCGTCTTCGCGCCGGCGCAGTGATCGATGTGGCCGTGCGTCAGAAAAACTTTTTCGACCGTCACGTTCTGGCGCGCGATCTCGCCTTGAATGACGTCGAGGTCGCCGCCCGGATCGACGACGGCCGCGCGTCCGGTCGCCTCGCAAACGAGCAGCGAGCTGTTCTGCTGGAACGGCGTGACGGGGATCAAGGTGACTTTCATGGATGACGGTGCCGCTGGGAAAACGTTGATTGTACCGGCGTCTTGCCGAGGCTCGCCGAGGGCGCCGAGGTCCCCGCGCGGCGGCTTTTGTCTGCTCATTTTTGCAGCATCAGTGAAAATTCATCAAGGTTTTCAGTCGCTTGCCCGCCAGAAATTTTCTTTTGGGTATAATGGACGCTATGTACAGGGAATTGTGCATGCCACGCAGCGATGCGTCCCCATCAAAAATGGGCGCGAGATTGCTATTCAAGTATGGGCCGTCGCGGTTGTCGACGGCCGTCAGGTATCGATGCATTCGATGCACACGTCTTGCCCAGCCAGGCGCCGCGCGCCTGCTACGGACTTAACTTCCGTGACGCTGGGTGGGGCCTACGCCGCCGTTCCTGTGCGCTGAGTTTCGCGCGCAAGAACGTGTTTGCCACGTTCGATGGCGGCATGTGGGGTCTGGTCAGGCTGCCGGGGACAGGTTGCGCCAGACGTGAAAATTAACCGTGCGGTAGCGGCTGGTTAGCCGCATCCGGGCTTTGACGTACTGCGCTCGTCTGCGCGGCGCGTTGTCGTCCCTTATCGCCGGAGTCGCAGGTAACACGCTCAACTTTTCGCGTGATGCGGCTCGACAATGTGATTACACGTCTTATGAAAACTCGGTTATCCCGTGGTCTGGGGACTCTTTTTGCTTTTTTTGTGCTGGCCGGCTGTGCGACGCCTCCGGGCGCCAGCAGCATCTCGGCAAGCGGTGCGCCGCTGAGCACGAAGAATGCACAGGCAGGCTCCTTCGGGCCGCAGGCCTTCGGTAGCGCGCCGGCATCCGACGCTGCAGCCCAAGGCCCGTCGCTGGCCGATGCGAAGCCTCTCACCGAGGACGGCCCCGACGCCGCGGACTTCCGTCAGACCGGTCGCGCGTCCTGGTACGGCCGTGCCTTTCATGGCCGCCGCACCGCCAACGGCGAGCGTTACGACATGCATGCGCTCACCGCGGCGCATCGCACGTTGCCGCTCGGTTCCTATGTGCGCGTGACCAATCCGACCACTTCGCGCTCGGTCGTCGTGCGTATCAACGATCGCGGCCCGTACGCGCGCGGCCGGGTAATCGATCTGTCGATGGCCGCCGCGAACGCGCTGGACATGCGTCATGCCGGTACGGCGCGCGTCAAGATCGAAGGTTTGACGCAGCAGGCAGCACGCGCCGCGCGTAACGAAATGCTGGCGTCGAACGCGTCGGGTCCGAGCGCCGAGAAGTAAGGTAGTGACGGCGGGCGCGTTTCCGGCGCGTTCGTGGTTGCAACGCGGCACGGTGGGCAGCTCATGCTCATGCCGTGTCGGCAGAAACAAGAAGGGCCGCACAGTTGAACTGCGCGGCCCTTTTCTTTTACCGTCTGTTTTATTCTTCGTCTTTTTTCAGCGCCAATGCGCGCGTATATAGCGCGTTGCGCGACGCTCCGGTGATGGCCGCCGCGACTTTCGCCGCGCTGCTCACCGTCAATTCTTCCAGCAGGATGCCCAGCAGCGCGTCGTGATCGTGTTCGCCGGCGGCCTCCGGCTGCGCGCCTTCCACCACCAGCACGAATTCACCGCGTTGCCGGTTTGGATCGGCCGCGAGCCACGCTGGCCCTTCGGCCAGGGTGCCGCAATGCAGCGCTTCGTGTAACTTCGTTAATTCCCGTGCGATCAGCAGCTTGCGCTCGCCGCCGAACGCGTCGGCCAAGGCCTGCACCGTCTCGACGATCCGGTGCGGCGCTTCGTAGAACACCATGGCGTGCGGGTGCTTCGCGAGCGCTTGCAGCGTCGCGGCGCGCGCCTTTGCCTTCGGCGGTAGAAAGCCGAGGAACGAGAACGTCGCGACCCAGTCGCCGGCCGCGCTCAATGCGGTCGCGAGCGCGCTTGCGCCGGGTAACGGAATGACCAGGTGGCCGGCTTCGCGTACTGCGTCCACGAGTTTCGCGCCCGGGTCCGAGATGCCGGGCGTGCCCGCATCCGACACGTAGGCGATACGTTCGCCCGCTTGCAGATGCTCGATCAGGCGCTGCGCCGCGGCGCGCTCGTTGTGCTGATGGACCGCGACGAGCGGCTTTGAGATGCCGTAGCGCGCGAGCAGTTGGCCTGTGTTGCGGGTGTCTTCGGCGGCGATGCGGTCCACCAGCCCGAGCACATGCAGCGCGCGCAGCGTGACGTCGGCGATGTTGCCGATCGGCGTAGCCACCACATACAGCGCGGCAGCGGGATACTGCTGCCCTTGCGCGAGTTCGGAGAGAGGAGTC
>DASPZL010000520.1:0-22134 GCA_035636295.1 Paraburkholderia sp. | reverse complement strand
GGAGGATTTAGTCGTTCGATCCAGGCGCAACCGGCGCCTGGGCGTCCAGGCCCGCCAGCGCGGCCAGTTCCGCTTCATCGAAACCGGCGTCGCGGCGCGCTTCGAAATTGAACGGACCACGTAATTTCGGTGCGTGATACTGCTCGGCGAGGCGCGTGTAAGTGTCGTGTGGATCAAGGCCGCCCTCGTCGCACAAATGGCGGAACCAGCGATTGCCGATCAGCACGTGGCCGATTTCGTCGCGCAGGATCACGTCGAGAATCGCCGCGGACGCCTGATCGCCCGCCTGCTGCAAGCGCGCGCGGATCGGCGGCGAGGCATCGAGGCCGCGCGCTTCGAGCGTGCGCGGCACCAGCGCCATGCGCGCCAGCACGTCGCCACGCGTGCGCTCGCACATGTCCCACAGGCCGTCGTGCGCCGGAAAATCGCCGTAGACGTGGCCGTATTCCGCGAGGCGCGCGGCCAGCAACGAAAAGTGATACGCCTCCTCGGCGGCGACTTTGAGCCAGTCGACGTAGAAGTCGGCGGGCATGCCCGCGAAGCGCCAGACGGCGTCGAGCGCGAGGTTGATCGCGTTGAATTCGATGTGCGCGAGCGCGTGCAGCAAGACGGCGCGCCCTTGCGGCGATTGCATGCTGCGCCGTCCCAGTTTGCGCGGCTCGACCAGTTCGGGCCGCTCCGGACGACCCGGCAGGCCCGCCGGCTCGTCGAGTTTAAGGTCCGGCGAGCATGCCAGGCTGCCGTCGAGCACGGCGGCGTGGAGCGCGCGGGTGGCGGCCGCCTTGGTCACCGGGTCGATTTCGCGCAATGCGGCAAGCGCCGCCGTGCGTGCGCATTGAGTCCGGTTCGCGGCGTTGGAGGCGGGCGGAACAGGGGAAACGGGCGGAGCGGCGGGAATCATGGCAAGCGGATCGGCAAAGGGACGGCAGTTGGACGCGGCAAGAAGGATGACCAAGGAAGGACCAGCGCAGGATCAAGGCGGGAACAAGGCCGGCATCGAAAGCGCGAGATCCAAAGCTGGCCCACGGGCACAACCCGCGAGCACAGCAATGGCGAGCGCAACAGCAGGCACGCCCAGAGCCTCCGACTTCCCTGCTCACCCCGCCAAGCGCCCGAACCACACAACCGTTTACAATACTCGATTCGACCATCCGACGCGCTCAATGCACTGGCGACACAAGGCGTTTCAGGCAGTTTTCAGCCCATCCAGCGCGCGCGGCGACCGATCAAGAGGAGACACTGTGACGATTTACAAGCTTGGCGAAGCCGCCCCGACCATCCATGAAAGCGTGTTCGTCGCGGATTCGGCGAACATCATCGGCAACGTGACGCTCGAGGAAAATTCGAGCGTGTGGTTCGGCGCGACGATTCGCGGCGACAACGAGCCGATCACCATCGGCGCGGGCAGCAACGTGCAGGAAAACGCGGTGCTGCACACCGACCCCGGCTTTCCGCTGACGATCGAGCCGAACGTGACGGTCGGCCACCAGGTCATGCTGCACGGCTGCACGATCAAGGAAGGCTCGCTGATCGGAATTCAGGCGGTGGTCTTGAATGGCGCGGTAATCGGCCGCAACTGTCTGGTCGGAGCGGGCGC
Source organism: Paraburkholderia sp. (assembly GCA_035636295.1). GTDB lineage: Bacteria > Pseudomonadota > Gammaproteobacteria > Burkholderiales > Burkholderiaceae > Paraburkholderia. The sequence continues at coordinate 20,537 of DASPZL010000520.1, read as the reverse complement.
CATCGTTACGGAAGGCAAAGTGTTTCCCGACAATTCGCTGATTCTCGGCGCGCCCGCCAAAGTGGTGCGCGAACTGAGCGAGACGGATATCGCCAATATGCAGCGCGGCACGGCAAGCTATGCCGAGCGCCGCGAGTATTTCAAGGCGCAGCTCGTGCGTATCGGCTAACCAGCCGGAGCGCGCGGCGCGCACGGCGCGGCATCAGGCCGCGTCATTCGACCGAGGAAAAGTTGTGAGCGACCAGTTGCAAAAATTCATGTTCAGCGCGGCGCCGGTGCGCGGCGAGATCGTTTCGCTGCGCAATACGTGGCAGGAAGTACTGACGCGGCGCGACTACCCGGCGCCCGTGCGGACGATTCTCGGCGAGATGATGGCCGCGTGCGCGCTGTTGTCGGCGAATCTCAAGTTCGACGGCACGCTCATCATGCAGATTTTCGGCGACGGCCCGGCCAGAATGCTGGTGGTGCAGTGCAGCTCCGATCTGTCGATGCGCGCCACCGCAAAGCTGTCCGGCGAAGCGGGCAATGCAATCGGCGACGCCACCTCGCTGATCGAACTGGTCAACGCGGGCGGCCACGGCCGCTGTGTGATCACGCTCGACCCGCGCGACAAGCAGCCGGGCCAGCAACCGTATCAAAGTATCGTGCCGCTGTCGGGCGTGGACGGCCCGCTCAAGTCGATGGCCGAAGTGCTCGAACATTACATGCATCACTCGGAGCAGCTCGACACGCGCCTGTGGCTCGCGGCGAACACCGAGCGCGCGGTCGGCATGCTGCTGCAAAAGCTGCCGGGCGACGGCGGCATCGTTCCGCATCCGGGCGAACTGGACGCGGACACGTGGGAGCGAGTCTGCACGCTGGGCGGCACGCTGTCGCAAAGCGAGTTGCTGAAGGAAGAACCGGAAACGGTTTTCCGCCGCCTCTTCTGGCAGGAAAATGTTCAGCATTTCGAGCCGGCCACGGCGCGCTTCGAATGCACCTGCTCACGCGAAAAAGTGGGCGCGATGCTGAAAATGCTGGGCCGCGAGGAAGTGGACGGCGTGATCGAAGAACGCGGCCATGTCGAGATCCATTGCGAATTCTGCAATCAACGGTACGAATTCGATCCGGTCGACGTGGCGCAACTTTTCGTCGCCAAAGCGCTCTCACAAGGGGTGACGCCGGCCACCGAACAACGGCATTGAAACGGTTAACCCGCGTGGGCTAGATGCCCGCTCGCTGACGGCGCATGCCGCTCGTACCACAGCAGTAAACTACCGCGCCGTCCGCTGTCTTTTCAAGGCTCGGGCGGCGCGGTATTTTTGATCATTGCGTTGGATCATTGCGTTGGATCATTGGCGGTAGCGCCCACGCGTGTTTTGCTTAGGCGTCCGACCGATGGAGATCGAACATGAACTACCCTACTTCGTTGATACGTTCGGCGCGCACCTGTGCCGTATTGGCCGTCATCGCCGGCAGCGTTGCGCTAGCCGGCTGCGTGATGGACCCGCCGGGCCCGTCGCCAATTTATAGCCGCTTGCCGGCCGACCAGTCAGGCATGGGCAACACCGCCCAGCCGCTTACGCCGGAAGAGCGCCAGCGCTATGACGCCATCGATCAACAGGTGATGGCCGAACAGAATCAGGCCATTGCCGCGGAAAACGCCGCGCAGGCGTGGTCGCGTTACTACTCGCCGCCCGTCAGCGTTTACGGCAGCTATTACGGCGGTAGTTGGGGGCACGGCTGGGGTACGGGTGTCGGCGTCGGTTACGGGCCGTACTGGGGGTGGTAAGAGGAAGCAATGCGCGGGCTCGTTGCGACGGATTCAGCGCGACGGCCAAGTGAGACGACTCGCGCGACAACTCGGTACGACGACTCAGTGCGGGGCCGTCTTCTCTTTCGCGGTCTTACCGCCGCGCTTTCTATCCGGCTTCGCGCGCGACTCGGGATTCGGCACCATATGCAGCGGTGCGCTCGACATCTCGCCGCGCGTGGAAGTCGTCACCGAAGGCGTGTTCGCAGTCGGCAACGGCGCATTCGGCGACACGAACTGCACGAACACCTCGCTGTCCTTGACCATGCCCATTTCGTAGCGCGCCCGCTCTTCCACTGCGGCGGTGCCGTTCTGCAAATCCTGGACTTCGCCCTGAATACGCTCGTTGCGCAGCTTCGCATCGGCGTTCTTTTGCTGTTGCTGCGCCAGTTGCTGCTGCAACTCGTGCACGCGCAACCAGCCGCCGTGCCCCCACCAGAGCGGGTACTGGATCAACGCCAGTAGAATGATCAGGACAGCAGTGACAAGCCGCATGAAGTAAGCACAATAAATACGCGCCGCCCTGCGCTATACGCAGGGCGGCGGGGTCAATCAGAAACGAAGGATAACCGGCTCATCGGTCAGCGCCATCAACTCGGCTACCTGCAGTCATTTAGCGGAGATTGTAGAACGCCGACTTGCCCGGATAGCTGGCGATATCACCGAGGTCTTCTTCGATACGCAGCAACTGGTTGTACTTCGAGATGCGGTCCGAACGCGACAGCGAACCCGTCTTGATCTGGCCGGCGTTCAGGCCGACCGCGATATCCGCGATCGTCGAATCTTCGGTTTCGCCCGAACGGTGCGAGATCACGGCCGTGTAGCCCGCGCGCTTCGCCATTTCGATCGCCGCGAAAGTTTCCGTCAGCGTACCGATCTGGTTGATCTTGATGAGGATCGAGTTGGCGATGCCCTTCTCGATGCCTTCCTTCAGGATGCGCGTGTTGGTGACAAACAGGTCGTCGCCCACCAGCTGGATCTTCTTGCCGAGCTTGTCGGTCAGCAGCTTCCAGCCGGCCCAGTCGCTTTCGTGCATGCCGTCTTCGATCGACACGATCGGGAACTTGTCCGCGAGCGTGGCGAGGTAGTCGGTGAATTCCGCCGACGACAGTTGCAGGCCTTCGCCGGCCAACTGGTATTTGCCGTCGTGGTAGAACTCGCTCGCCGCGCAGTCGAGCGCGAGCAGCACGTCTTCACCGGCGCGGTAGCCGGCTTTCTCGATAGCTTGCAGGATGGTCGACAGGCATTCGTCGTTGCTGCCGAAGTTCGGCGCGAAGCCGCCTTCGTCGCCGACTGCCGTGCTCATGCCGCGGTCGCTCAGGATCTTCTTCAGCGCGTGGAACACTTCGGCGCCGCAGCGCAGTGCTTCGCGGAAAGTCGGCTGGCTGACCGGCACGATCATGAATTCCTGGATGTCCAGGCTGTTGTTCGCGTGCGCGCCGCCGTTGACGATGTTCATCATCGGCACCGGCAGTTGCATCGCGCCCGAACCGCCGAAGTAGCGGTACAGCGGCAGGCCGGCTTCTTCAGCGGCGGCCTTCGCGACGGCCATCGAAACCGCCAGCATCGCGTTCGCGCCGAGGCGCGACTTGTTGTCGGTGCCGTCGAGTTCGAGCAGGGTCTTGTCGAGGAAAGCCTGCTCGGAAGCGTCGAGGCCCATGATCGCTTCGGAGATTTCCGTATTGATGTGCTCGACGGCCTTCAACACGCCCTTGCCACCGTAACGGCCGGTCTCGCCGTCGCGCAGTTCGATTGCTTCGCGCGAACCCGTGGAGGCGCCCGACGGCACCGCTGCGCGGCCCATCGTGCCCGACTCGAGCAGCACGTCGCATTCGACGGTGGGGTTGCCTCGCGAATCGAGAATCTCTCGACCGATGATATCTACGATAGCACTCATGGTTTCCTCAAGAAATGACGTTGAATTCTTTACTGTGACACTGTATCTCGCGCATGCCGGTCTCCCCGGCAGACAACTCGCGCGCCGATACGTTCGACGGCCATCGCGTGTATTCGCCACGTGCCGACTGCGCAGATTATGCGAACCAATCGTGACACGCCGCGCATGCCTGAATCAGTTGAAATCGCTTTCGAGGAACGGCGCGCGCTTGACGGCCTGATCGAGCGTGACAAGCGTTTCAAGCAATTCGGCCATGCGGTGCAATGGCACGGCGTTCGGGCCGTCGGACTTGGCTTCCGAAGGCTTGGGATGCGTCTCCATGAAAAGCCCCGACACGCCCACCGCGACTGCGGCACGCGCCAGCACCGGCACGAATTCGCGCTGACCGCCCGAGCTCGTGCCCTGCCCGCCCGGCAACTGCACCGAGTGGGTGGCGTCGAACACAATCGGCGCGTTGGTTTCGCGCATGATCGCGAGCGAGCGCATGTCGGACACCAGGTTGTTATAGCCGAACGACACGCCGCGTTCGCATGCCATGAAGCGGTCTTCCGAGAGGCCCGCTTCACGCGCCGCGTCGCGCGCCTTGTCGATCACGTTCTTCATGTCGTGCGGTGCGAGAAACTGGCCTTTCTTGATGTTGACCGGTTTGCCCGAACGCGCGCAGGCATGAATGAAATCCGTTTGACGGCACAGGAAAGCCGGCGTTTGCAAAACATCGACCACCGACGCGACCTGCTCGATCTCGTGCTCGGCGTGAACATCAGTGAGCACCGGCAGACCGAGCTGGCGCTTCACTTCCGACAGGATACGCAAACCTTCGTCCATGCCCAGACCGCGGAACGACTTGCCGCTGCTGCGATTGGCCTTGTCGTACGACGATTTGTAGATGAACGGAATGTTGAGCTTCGCGCAGATTTCCTTCAGGCGGCCGGCCGTGTCGATCGTCATCTGTTCGGATTCGACGACACAGGTGCCCGCGATCAGGAAAAACGGCTTGTCGAGTCCGATGTCGAAATCGCCCAGTTTCATGCTTTCTCCCCGACTTCCTTTTCCACGCGCGACTGCTGATGCGCGAGCGCCGCTTCCACGAACGACTTGAACAGCGGATGGCCGTCACGCGGCGTGGACGTGAATTCCGGGTGGAACTGCACGCCGACGAACCATGGGTGCATGCTGCGCGGCAGTTCCATCATTTCCGGCAGATCTTCGCTCGGGGTACGGGCGCTGATGATAAGTCCGCCGGCTTCGAGCTGGGGCACGAAGCGGTTATTGACCTCATAACGGTGACGGTGACGCTCGTTCACGTCCTTGCCGTAGATCTCTTCGGCCATTGTGCCGGGCTTGATCGGGCAACGTTGCGAACCGAGGCGCATCGTGCCGCCCAGATCCGATTCTTCGGTACGCTTTTCGACGCGGCCTTCGCGGTCGTACCACTCGGTGATCAACGCGACCACGCGGTTTTCCGTTTCCTGATCGAACTCGGTGCTGTTCGCACCCCTCAGACCGACCACGTCGCGCGCGAATTCGATCACGGCCAGTTGCATGCCAAGGCAGATGCCGAGATACGGCACGTTCGCTTCGCGCGCATAGCGGATCGCGGCGATCTTGCCTTCGGTGCCGCGACGGCCAAAGCCGCCCGGCACGAGCACCGCATCCAGATGCTTGAGGCTCTCGACGCCTTGCGTCTCGATCTCTTCCGAATCGATGTATTCGATGTTGACGCGGGTCGCCGTATGCATCGACGCATGGCGCAGCGCTTCGATCAGCGACTTGTACGACTCGGTCAGATCGACATACTTGCCGACCATGCCGATCGTGACTTCGTGCTGCGGATTCTCGAGCTTCTCGACGAGCTGCGACCACATGGACAGATCGGCCGGCTTCGGTGTGAGCTTGAGTTCCTCGCAGATGATCGCGTCGAGACCCTGGTCGTACAGCATCTGCGGAATCTTGTAGATGCTGTCGGCGTCCCACACGGAAATCACCGCGTCTTCGGGCACGTTCGAGAACATCGAGATCTTCGCGCGTTCGTCGTCCGGAATGCGGCGGTCGGCGCGGCACAGCAGCACGTGCGGCGAGATGCCGATTTCACGCAGCTTCTGCACGCTGTGTTGCGTGGGCTTGGTTTTCAGTTCGCCGGCGGTGGCGACCCAGGGCACCAGCGTGAGGTGCACGAAGCACGCGCTGTTGCGGCCCATGCGCAGGCTCATTTGACGCGCGGCCTCGAGGAACGGCAGCGATTCGATGTCGCCCACGGTGCCGCCCACTTCGACGATCGCGACGTCCGGCTCACCGCACGTCGCGGAAGCCGCGCCGCGTTCGATGAACGCCTGGATTTCATTCGTGATGTGGGGGATGACCTGCACCGTCTTGCCGAGATAATCGCCGCGGCGTTCCTTGCGGATCACCGATTCGTAGATCTGGCCCGTGGTGAAGTTGTTGGCCTTGCGCATCTTCGTGCTGATGAAGCGCTCATAGTGGCCGAGGTCGAGGTCGGTCTCCGCTCCGTCTTCCGTCACGAACACTTCGCCGTGTTGAAACGGGCTCATCGTGCCGGGGTCGACATTGATGTAGGGATCGAGCTTGAGGAGGGTGACTTTAAGACCGCGCGATTCGAGGATCGCGGCGAGGGAAGCGGCGGCAATACCCTTGCCGAGGGAAGATACTACGCCGCCGGTGACGAAAACATATTTGGTCATCGCTGGATGCTCGCGGGAAAAACGGATTATACCGTAAAGCAGGGTCTCAACCCCAGCAAAATCCGAGCGACCTCCGGTGGCAGGCATGCCATGGCGGCGGCAATCGCCGCGTGGTGATCTTGCACCGTTTTACGGCAATATGAAGCGCGAGGCGCCGTAGGGCTTGTCTGCCGCGGATGCCAACGCCATTGCCACCGCATCGCATCGCAACGGCATCCCTATACGCCGGCGGACCCGCCCAAAGCGTTAGACCCGCCGCTCCAGCTCACGCAACATCCGCTGCACCGCGCGCGCGGTTTCGATCGGCTTTTCCATCGGATAGAGATGGCTGCCCTCGATCCATTCCAGATGACCGCCGGTCGCGCGGCGGGTTGCACCGAGACCGGCCTGGCGGATTTCCTTCGAACGCGTGCCGGCGATGAACCCCACCGGCACCGGCGCGCCGCGGACGAGCCGCGCGCCGAGCGTGTGCGGCAAGGTCCGATAGATCTGATATTCGGTGCGGCGGTCGAACGCGAGGGAACGCGAGCCGTCCGGCGACGTTTGCGGAATGCCGAAGTCGATGTAATCGGACAGCATGCGCTCGTCCCAGCGCGCGAACGCGGGCTTCGAATGGAAGTGCCGCCACGCTTCGTCACGGCTCGCCCAATGGGTGCGGCGCGTGCGGGTGGCAGCCGCGGGCGACAGGCGCTCGTCGAGCCCGGTCCATTGCGACACGCGCAGCATGCTGCTGCGCCAGCCGGCGATCACCGGCGAATCGAGCATCACCACGCCCCTCACCCACTGCGGCTTCTTAAGCGCAGCCATCAGCGACAGGTAGCCGCCGAGCGAATGCCCCACCAGCCACACCGGTTGCTCGTACGAGCGGCCGATGTCGTCGAGCAACTGCTCGACCAGATGCGGCCAGTCCTGGGTCACCGGATAGCGCGCGTCGTGGCCGATGCGCTCGATGGAGCGCAGTTCGTAGTCGTCGGCGAGCTCGGCGAAGATCGTCCGATAGGTCGACGCTGGAAAGCCATTCGCATGCGAGAAGTGAATGATGTTTTTCAACTGCGACTCTCTCCGTTCTGTTTTTGCGCGCGGGCTTTTGAGCGGCTTGCTGCCCGGCGGCGCGTTTGTTCTCTTTCGTGCGGCCGGCAATCGGTCAGCGATCCATCCAGTAGCGGCGCTCTGTGTCGCGGTAGCGCTCGAGCGTCAGCGCGGTGCTTTTCATATGCGCGCCGGATTGCGGGCCGGCGTTCACGTGAAGGTGCGCGCCAAGGTCCGCGCCAACTTCGGCTCCGGCGTCGGGAATCAGGTCCGGGTTGACCTCGACCCGCACCGCGCCGTCCGTGTCGCTGCGCCCCAGTTCGATGTGCCGCGCCTTGTAGCGTTCGAACACACCCGCGTTCGGATGATGAAAACGGTTGCGATAGCCTACCTGAAATAGCGCGATGAGCGGGTCGATAGAGTCGAGGAACGGCTCAGTCGACGAGGTCTTGCTGCCATGATGCGGCACCACCAGCACCTGCGCGCGCAGCGCGCCGCGGTCGCGCGCGAGCAGGATACGTTCGGCCGGCGCCTCGATGTCCGCCGCCAGCAGGGCCGCCATGCGCGGCCGATCCGTTTGGACAGGCCCGGCTGACCAGCCCGCCGCGGCAGGCGCGGCACTGACGCGCAACACGCAGCAATGCGCGTTCGGTTTGCCTTGCAGCGGCCCGGCATCCGGCCAGAGCATCGCGAACTCGACGCCATCCCATTGCCAGCGCTGCCCCGCCGCGCAAGGCAGCGTATCGGCGCCGCGTTCCCTCGCGTTCGACCACAACGGGTTCGCCGGCGCCAACGCCGCCACCATTTGATGCACCCTAATCGCGTTCAGCACCGCGGGCGCGCCGCCTGAATGATCCGAATCGGCGTGACTGACGATCAGCGTATCGAGCGCCGTGACGCCACGCGCCAGCAGAAACGGCACGACCACCCGCTCGCCCGCGTGAGTCGATTCCGGGCCCGGACCCGTATCGAACAGCAGCGCGTGATGCGCCGTCTCGACCAGCACCGAAGTACCCTGCCCGACGTCCAGCGCGGTCAGGCGGAAGCTGCCATGCGGCGGCCCGGGCGGCGCCGGCAGCAGAAGCGGCAGCCACGTGAGCGGCGCGGCCCAGCGCAGCGGCCAGCCGCGCGGCGCCAGACACCAGAGCACGCCGAGCGCCGCCGCGGCCAGCGCCCACGCGTCCGGTTGCGGCAGCCGCCAGAGCATCCAGGCAGGACCGGACAGCATCTGCAAGCCCGCGGCCAACAAATCGAGCAACGCGTTCGCCGCGCGGAACGCGTAGGCATCGAAAGGCGCGGGCAACGCGACGCCGGCCAGAACCGCCGGCGTGACGAGCGAGCTCACCCACGGAATCGCGAAGGCGTTCGCGAGCGGGCCGATCAGCGGAATCTGCGAGAACCAGTAGACGGTGAGCGGCGCGAGCGCGATCGTCACCGCGAACTGCACATGGGCGGCGCCACGCAGCCGTGCGCCGAAAGCGCGGATCCGTCGATGCAGGCCGGATCGCAGACGCGCGAACCGGGTCGGCGCGTCGCCGCCCTCGCCCTCTTCGTCGCGGCGTTGCTCGTGATCCTGCACGCGGGGCCGTCCCGACATCGTGAACAGAATCGCCGCCACCGCGCAGAACGACAGCCAGAATCCCGCCGACACCACCGCCCACGGATCGACCAGCAGCACGAGCCCCAACGCCCACGCGAGCACCGTCGAACGCGCGACGTTGCGCCCGCTGACGAACGCCAGCGCAACGACAGCCGCCATCCACAGCGCGCGCTGCGCCGGCACGTTGAAGCCGGCCAACGCCGCGTGCAGTGCGGCGAACACCGCGCCGCCCGTCACCGCGACGACTTGCGCGGGCAGACGCAACGGCCAGTTGCGGCCGACAAAGCCCGAGCGCCGCCATAGCGCGCCCGCCAGCCAACCCGCGAGGCCCGCGACAAAGCCGATGTGCAAACCCGAAATCGCCACCAGATGACTCGTGCCGGTGCCGCGCATCAGCAGCCAGTCGGCGTCGCTGACTTCGTCCTGCGCGCCGATGGCGAGCGCCACCACGATGCCACGATGCGGCGCGTCGGCGAGCACCGTGCCGATGCGAGCACGCAGCGCGGCGCGCCAGCGGTCGACGGTCACGCTCACGCCGCGCGCGGGTCCCGGCAATCGGACCGCGTGCGCCGGCTCGCTCACGTAGCCGGTGGCGCGCACGTTGCGGGCGAGCAGATTCGCTTCGGCATCGCGCACGCCGAAGTTCGCGTTGCCGTGCGGCCGTTTGAGCCGCACGGTCAAACGCCAGCGCTCGCCCGGTTCGAGCGGCGGCGGCGGCGCATCCTCGGCGATCCACGACAGTTGAATCACGCGCGGGAAAGCGGCGATAGGCGCATCGGCCGACTCGACTTCGAAGAGAAAACGCGCGCCCTTGTCGTCGCGCGACGGCAGCCCCTTGATCGTGCCGACGACGTCGATATCGCGGCCTTCCCAGACGCTTGGCAAGCTCACTGCCAGCCTTGTTTCGGCGCGCCAGGCCGCATAGCCGAAGCCCGCGCATAAGGCGGCACACCACAAGGCGCTCCAGCCGACGCACGAACGCACACGTGCGCTGAGCCGCAGCCCCTGCCGCCGGCGCCCGAGCGTCGACGTAGCCGCAGTGGCAGCCGTGGTCTCAGCCGCAGCCGCAGCCGTACCCGCAGCCATTGCAATCAGATTATCGTGCGTGATGACAGGACCCTCGCCGCACGATCCCCCCGACGACCCGCCGCGCAATCCCCACGCCGCCACAACAAGCGCGCCGCCGCCAAGCAACGCGAGCACCCACCACCCGCGCCAATCCGGCAACGCCGCCTGCCGCTGCAACCCGATCACGCCCAACGCAAACCCGCACCACCATGCCCGCATTCACCCTCCGCCCAACAAACCGCCGGACGACGCGACGCTCAGCGAGCAGGCATCAACAAGCCCGCCGGGCGTGAGTTGCGCCCGGCGCGAACCACTCAAACCATCGAGGTCGATTATGCAGAGGAAAGCGCGAGCCGCGGCAGCGCGGCGAGCGCGTTAGCCGTTGTGCCTAGGGCGGCTTCGTCGACAGCCATGCCGCGCAGTTGCGCGAGGCCCGCGCCGATGCCCGGAATCTGCTCCGGCGTGTTGCGCTGCTTGTACATCCACGAAGGCGCGATGTCCGGCGCGTCGGTCTCGACGACCAGCGCGTCGAACGGCAACTGTTCGGCAAGCCGGCGAATCTGCCGCGCCCGCTCGAACGTCAGATTGCCGCCGAAGCCGAGGTGCATGCCCTGGTCGATATACGCCTGAGCCTGCTGAAAACTGCCGTTGAACGCATGCGCGATGCCGCGATGAATCTGATGCCGCCGCAACCCCTTGATCACCTGGTCCTGCGATTTGCGCACGTGACAGATCACCGGCAGATCGAATTCGCGCGCAAGTTGCAGTTGACCGTTGTAGAAGAATTGCTGGCGCGCGTCGTCGAGACCGTCGACGAAATAATCGAGTCCGATTTCGCCGATGCCGACGAACCGCGGATCGTCGAGACTCGCCTCGATCTCCCTGCGCAGCAGTTCGAGATCGCGCTCCTGCGCGGACGGCGTGAAGAGCGGATGAATGCCGAGCGCGTACGCGCCGCCGTGGACCCGATGCGCCAGTTCACGCACCGTCGCGAAGTTTGCGCGGCCGATCGCCGGAATCACGATACGCCCGACGCCCGCGTGGCGCGCCGCCGCCGCGACCTGGTCGCGGTCGGCGTCGAATTCGGAAGCGTCGAGATGACAGTGCGTATCGATCCACATGGCGGCCTCGCTAGCAGTGGCGTATCAGCTCACGCTCTCCGGCGCATTGATCAGCGCATTCACCGGCAATCAAACCGGCACCGGCGGCTCTTCGTGAAGCACGCCGTCACGCAGACGCATGATGCGGTCGCAACGTCCGGCCAATTCGGGATCGTGCGTGACGATCACGAAACTGGTTTCGAGCGTTTGCGACAGTTCGAGCATCAGGTTGAACACGGTGTCGGCGGTGCTGCCGTCGAGATTGCCGGTCGGCTCATCCGCCAGCACGCAAGCGGGCTTCGTGACCAAGGCGCGCGCGATCGCCACACGCTGGCGCTCGCCGCCCGACAACTCGCCCGGACGATGTTTCGCGCGATGCCCCATGCCGACGCGTTCCAGCACCGTGAGCGCCTCGCGGCGCGAGGCTTCGGTGGTCATGCGGCGAATCCGCAGCGGCATCGCGACGTTGTCGAGCGCGGAAAACTCCGGCAGCAGATGGTGGAACTGATACACGAAGCCGAGTGCGCGATTGCGCAGGTCGTTGCGTTCGCGCTCGGAGAGCTTGGTGAACGGCTTGCCCATCACCGAGACATGGCCGGCGCTCGGATCGTCGAGCCCGCCGAGCACATGCAGCAGCGTGCTCTTGCCCGAACCCGACGCGCCGACGATCGCGAGTTTCTCGCCGCGCCGCACGTTCAATTCTGTGTTGTTGAGTACCTGCACGTTCAGGCCGCCCTGCACGAACGATTTGGAAATGCCGGTCGCTTCCAGCACGTAGGGATGCGGCGCGGTTTCCTGAGAACTCATGGGTAACGTAGCGGAACGGTCATTCATAGCGCAGTGCCTCCGCGGGACGGACTTTCGCACCACGCCAGCTCGGGTAAAGCGTCGCCAGCGCCGACATCGCGAAGGCGATGATGCCGATGCGCGCGACGTCGGCCGGAATCAGCTCGGACGGCAGTTCGCTGATGAAATACACCGAGGGCGGCAGGAACTGCACACCGATCAGATGCTCGATCATCGGCACCAGCCACGGAATGCTCCACGCGATCAGGCAGCCGAGCGCGACGCCGGTTGCCGTGCCGATGAAGCCGATCGTCACGCCCTGCACGACGAAGATCTTCATGATCGAGCCGGGCTGCGCGCCGAGCGTGCGCAGAATCGCGATGTCGGCCTGCTTGTTGGTCACCGTCATGACCAGCGACGACACCAGATTGAACGCCGCTACCGCGATGATCAGCGTGAGGATGATGAACATCATGCGTTTTTCGATCTGCACCGCCGAGAACCAGGTCTTGTTCTGCTGGGTCCAGTCGCGGATGTACAGATCGCCGGACAGGCTGCGCGCGAGTTGATGCGCGACTTCCGGCGCGCGCTGCATGTCGGTCAGGCGCAGCCGCACGCCGGTCGGCGCGGGCAGCCGGAACAGCGCCTGCGCGTCCTTGATGTTGATCAGCGCGAGCGTGCTGTCGTATTCGTAATGCCCCGACTCGAAGATGCCCACCACCGTGAACTGCTTCAGCCGCGGCAGCATGCCGGCGGGCGTGATCGTGCCTTCGGGCGCGACCAGTGTGATCTTGTCGTTGACCTGCACGCCGAGGTTGGTGGCGAGGTCCGCGCCCAGCACGATGCCGAAGTCGCCCGGCACGAGGTCGGTCAGCCTGCCGCCCTTCATTTCGCGGCCGATGTCGGACACCTGCGGCTCGAGCGTGGGTTCGACGCCGCGCAGCGCCACGCCGCTCACGGCGTCCTGGCGCGTGAGCAGCGCCTGTGCTTCGACATAAGGCGCCGCGCCGATCACTTCCTTGTTCTGGCGAGCCTCCTGGGCGGTCAATTGCCAGTTGGGCATCGAGCCCGTCGGCGAAAAGATTTCGACGTGCGCGAGCACCGACAGCATCCGGTCGCGCACTTCTTTCTGGAAACCGTTCATCACGGACAACACGACGATCAGCGCCGCGACGCCGAGCGCGATGCCCGACATCGAGACCAGCGCGATGAAGGAAATGAAGCCGTTACCGGTCGTGCGTTTGCCGGCGCGGGTGTAGCGCCAGCCAATCTGCCATTCGTAGGGAAATTTCAAGCGAATCCTTTTCTGCGTTCTTCGGCTGCTCTTGAGCGTTTTGCTGCGCAATGACGGCGGCCAGCCGGAGTATTACCGGCTGTCATGCGTGCGGCATAAGCGCCGTGATCGTTGGTGTCGCGGCGCGCGCGATGGTTCCGGTATGACGTTCCGGTGTGCCGGCAAACCCCGCGCCACCAATGCCCGCCCACCACCACTGCCGTCGCCGTCAATCAAGCGCGAAGTTTGCCATACAATGCCGCCGCTCCGCGCAAACGCCGTGCGAGCGGGACGCACGGCGCGACGGCGGGCGCGGCAGTGCACGCTAACGCAGGTTGTAGCGGCCCCTCAGATCATTGATGATGCCGGCCGCCTCGCTTGCGGCAACGTCGCGCACCTCGGCATCCTTGCGGTCGCGATGCAGGTGGGTGATGTCCCAGTTGCAGCCGGTTTCGTCCTCGACGGTCTCGTGAAAGCCGGTCGGGATCCAGCCCGCCGTGGCCGGGTTGGCGTCGAGCGCCTTGACGACGAGTGCGAGCAGTTCCTGCTCGGTTTTCAGTTCACGCGACATGCCGGTCTCCTGCGTCATGGGCGCGGTGCCGCCGCGCGCGGCTTGCTGATATCGGCGCGGCCGGGACACGGCGCCCGAATCCGTCGATACGGTCTGCAGTATGGTCTGCGATTGGTCTGAATACTCGCACTCTTTGCCCTACAATGCGCAGCATCATGCACGCCGACCGCCTTCATCTTCTCCTGCCCTTCGCGCTGCCCGCCGCAGCGGACGCCTCCACCGCCCTACACGACATCCGGAGCCCGGCCCTCGACCGGCTGATCGCGCGCGCGACGCTGGTCGAACGGGTGATCGGCGAGGATTTTCAGCGCACGCTGCCGCACGAGCGCTGGGTGGCACGCCGGTTCGGCGCTCTGCCGAGCGGCACGGCGGCCGCCGACGAGGCGCCGCTCGCGCCCTACATGCTCCTCGCCGATGGCGGCTCTCCCGGCGACACGACCTGGGCGTGCGTCGTACCGGTCCATGTGCGGATCGCGCGTGACCATCTGGTGCTGATCGATCCCGCCTCGCTCGACCTGTCCGATGAGGAAGCCGGCGCGCTGCTCGCGGTCGCCCGGCCGTTGATCGAGGAACTCGGCGTGCGCATCGAGGCGCCGAAATCCGCCCGCTGGTATTTGTCGGGCGAAGGCTTCGGTACGCTGGCGGGCGCGTCGCCGTTGCGCGCAAGCGGCCGCAACATCGAAATCTGGCTGCCGCACGAGGCGCATTCCGGCGAACGCTCGCGCGCGTGGATGAAGCTGCAGAACGAAGTGCAGATGGCTTGGTTCGAGCATCCGGTCAATGAAGCGCGCGAGGCGCGCGGCCTGCCGGCCGTCAACTCGATCTGGTTTCATGCGCAAGGCGCGGCGCAACCGGTGCGCAGTCCGTTCGCGCGGGTGTTCTCCGAAGCGGCCGCCACGCTCGGCCTCGCCATGACCGCCGGCGTGCCGACGGGCGCGCCGCCGGCTTCGTTCAGCGCGCTGTCCGCCGCCTCTGGCAACGCAAGCGGAAAAAACAGCGGCAATACGAGCAACACCGAAACCACCACGCTGGTCGAACTCGATCCCTTCTCCGCGCCCTACATCGAGCAGGACTGGGCGCGTTGGAACGACGCCTTCGCCGCCCTGCAAACCGACTGGTTCGAACCGGCGCTCGACGCGTTGCAATCCGGCCGGCTCGGCGAACTCGGCCTGACCTTGTGCGGCGACACCGGCTCGGTGACGCTCTCGGTCACCCGCGGCGACCTGCGCAAATTCTGGCGGCGGCGCGTGCTCGCCTCGCTCTTCATCGAATGATTGATCGCCTGATCCACGGCCTTTCCGAATGACTCGAATCGTTACGCGCGCCTCTTCTCCCGTCGATGCGGAAATTCTCACCCGCCACGGCCTGCATCCGGTGCTCGCGCGCCTGTACGCCGCACGCGGCGTGTGCATGCCCGACGAAATCGAAACCGGCCTCGCGCGCCTCGTGCCGCCCGCCGGACTCAAAGGCTGCGAGGACGCCGCCGCGCTCCTCGCCGAC
This sequence comes from Paraburkholderia sp., assembly GCA_035636295.1. Classification (GTDB taxonomy): domain Bacteria; phylum Pseudomonadota; class Gammaproteobacteria; order Burkholderiales; family Burkholderiaceae; genus Paraburkholderia. Next base: position 5,222 of record DASPZL010000520.1, on the reverse strand, counting down.
GCGATCGAGGGCAAGCGCCGCATGCTGGTGGTCGCCGACTACGACTGCGACGGCGCCACCGCGTGCGCGGTCGCGGTGCGCGGCCTGCGTATGTTCGGCGGCCAGATCGACTATCTGGTGCCGAACCGCTTCGAATACGGCTACGGTCTCACGCCCGAGATCGTCGCGCTGGCGGCGCGCAACGCGTCGGGCAAGCCGGATTTGCTGATCACGGTCGACAACGGCATCGCCAGCGTCGACGGCGTGGAAGCGGCCAACGCGCTCGGCATCGACGTGCTCGTCACCGATCATCACCTGCCCGGCGACGAACTGCCCGCCGCGCGCGCGATCGTCAATCCGAATCAGCCGGGCTGCACGTTTCCGAGCAAGTGCATCGCGGGCGTCGGCGTGATGTTTTATGTGCTGCTGGCGTTGCGTGCGGAATTGCGCCGCCGCGGCGCGTTCAACGACACGCATCCCGAGCCGCGTCTGGACGGCCTGCTCGATCTGGTCGCGCTCGGCACGGTCGCGGATGTCGTCAAGCTCGACGGCAATAACCGCGTGCTGGTCGCGCAAGGCTTGCAGCGCATCCGTAAAGGCAAGATGCAGCCGGGCATCGCCGCCCTTTTTCGCGCCGCCGCGCGCGACGCCCGCAGCGCGTCGGGTTTCGATATGGGCTTTGCGCTCGGACCGAGGCTGAACGCGGCCGGCCGTCTGTCCGACATGTCGCTCGGCATCGAATGCCTGACCACCGACGACATCGGCCGCGCATGGGACCTCGCGCAGCAGCTGGACACGATGAACCGCGAACGCCGCGAGATCGAAGCGGGCATGCAGCAACAGGCGCTCGAAGACCTCTCGGCAATCGACCCCGACGGCGCGACCACCATCACGCTGTTCAATCCGGCCTGGCATCAAGGCGTGATCGGCATCGTCGCCGGGCGCTTGAAGGAGAAATTCCACCGCCCCTCGTTCACGTTCGCGCTCGCCGACGACAGCGGCCGGCTCGTCAAGGGCTCGGGCCGTTCGATCGCGGGGTTCCATCTGCGCGACGCGCTCGATCTGATTTCGAAACGCGAGCCGGGCCTGATCGTCAAATTCGGCGGCCACGCGATGGCCGCGGGCCTGACGCTCGCCGCCGCCGACGTGTCGCGCTTCACCGCCGCGTTCGAGGCGGTCGGCCGCGAATGGCTCTCCGAAGAGGCGCTTTCGCGCACGATCGAAACCGACGGCGAACTCGAGGACGCCTACTTCACGCCGCAATTCGTGGAAATGCTCGACGCCGCCGTGTGGGGCCAGGGCTTCCCGGCGCCGGTGTTTTCCGGCGAATTCGACATCGCGTCGCAGGCGCTGGTGAAGGACAAGCATCTGAAGCTGCAACTCGTGCGCGGCCGCCAGCGCTTCAACGCGATCTGGTTCAACCACACCGACACGCTGCCCGCACGCACCACCGTCGCCTATCGCCTCGCGAGCGACACGTGGAACGGCGTGTCGCGCGTGCAATTGATCGTCGAGCACGCGGCCAGCTAGTCCCGTGGCGCCCGACCAGAAGCACGGCGGCGCCGAAAACCACCGCAAAATCAACCCCGAACACGCGCCGGATCGCTCACGAGCCTCCGGCGCGGGGCGCCGATCGGCTATAATTTCCCCTTTTTACGAAGCTATAAAAGATCGACATGGAAGCGGAACGTCTCAACGCGATCGAAGCCTCTCTGGCGGACTTGCGCACGCGCGCGGCCGACCTACGGGGGTATCTTTGACTACGACGACAAGTCACTTCGCCTGATCGAAGTCAACCGGGAACTCGAAGACCCGGACGTCTGGAACGACTCGAAGCACGCCCAGGCCCTCGGCCGGGAAAAGAAACTGCTCGACGACGTCGTCGGCAAACTCACGGCGCTCGATAACGACCTGCGCGACGCGCAGGACCTGTTCGACATGGCCCGCGAGGAAGGCGACGATGAAACGTTGATCGCCTGCGAAACGGATGCGCAAGGGCTCGAACAGCGCGTCGCCGACATGGAATTCCGCCGGATGTTCGCGAACCCGGCCGACCCGAACAACGCCTTCCTCGACATTCAAGCCGGCGCTGGCGGCACCGAAGCGTGCGACTGGGCGTCCATGCTGCTGCGCCAGTACCTGCGCTACTGCGAACGCAAAGGCTTCAAGACCGAAGTGCTGGAACAGACCGATGGCGACGTCGCGGGCATCAAGAACGCGACCATCAAGATCGAAGGCGAATACGCGTACGGCTTCTTGCGCACCGAAACCGGCGTGCACCGCCTCGTGCGCAAGTCGCCGTTCGATTCGTCAGGCGGGCGTCATACGTCGTTCTCGTCGGTGTTCGTGTACCCGGAAGTCGACGATTCGATCGAAGTCGACATCAATCCGGCCGATCTGCGCATCGACACGTACCGCGCGTCCGGCGCGGGTGGCCAGCACATCAACAAGACCGACTCCGCGGTGCGTATCACGCACATGCCGTCGGGCATAGTCGTGCAGTGCCAGAACGACCGTTCGCAGCACCGCAACCGCGCCGAAGCCATGGCCATGCTGAAATCGCGCCTGTACGAAGCGGAAATCCGCAAGCGTCAGGCCGAGCAGGACAAGCTCGAAGCAGGCAAGACCGATGTGGGCTGGGGTCATCAGATCCGTTCGTACGTGCTGGATAACAGCCGTATCAAGGATCTGCGCACCAACGTCGAAATCAGCAACACCAAGAGCGTGCTCGACGGCGACCTCGATCCGTTCATCAGCGCCAGCCTGAAACAGGGCGTCTAAGCGCAACCGGCGCGGCATGCATCGCATTGCCGCGCCGCATCTTTTTTAACGCCTGTTTGTTGACGTACTCGCAGGCCACCCGCACGAGATTCACCCGAATGCGGGCCACCGAATACCAAATCATCATGACCGAATCGACCCAGCCTAAGGCGGCCCAGCCTAATGCGGCCCAGCCGAACGTCGTGCCCGAGTTGGACGACAACAAGATCATCGCCGAGCGCCGCGAAAAGCTGCGCGAACTGCGCGGGCAAGGCATCGCCTATCCGAACGATTTCCGTCCCACGCACCACGCCGAAGATCTGCAATCGCAATACGAGCACGCCGACAAGGAAGCACTCGAAACCAATCCGCTCGAAGTCGCGATCGCCGGCCGCATGATGCTCAAGCGCGTGATGGGCAAGGCGAGCTTCGCGACCGTGCGCGACGGTTCGGGTCAGATCCAGTTCTTCATCACGCCGGCCGACGTCGGCCAGACCACGTACGACGCGTTCAAGAAGTGGGACATGGGCGACATCGTCGCGGCGCGCGGCGTGCTGTTCCGCACCAACAAGGGCGAGCTCTCCGTGCGTTGCACCGAGCTGCGTCTGCTGTCGAAGTCGCTGCGTCCGCTGCCCGACAAGTTCCACGGTTTGTCGGACCAGGAAATGAAGTACCGCCAGCGCTATGTCGATCTGATCGTCACGCCGGAAACGCGCAAGACTTTCGTCGCACGCACCAAGGCGATTTCGTCGATCCGCAAGTTCATGGCGGATGCCGACTTCATGGAAGTCGAAACGCCGATGCTGCACCCGATTCCGGGCGGCGCGGCGGCCAAGCCGTTCACCACGCATCACAACGCGCTCGATATGCAGATGTTCCTGCGGATCGCGCCGGAACTGTACCTGAAGCGCCTCGTGGTCGGCGGCTTCGAGCGCGTGTTCGAGATCAACCGGAATTTCCGCAATGAGGGCGTCTCCGTGCGCCACAATCCGGAATTCACGATGATCGAATTCTACGCGGCGTACACCGATTACAAGTGGCTGATGGACTTCACCGAACAGTTGATCCGTCAGGCGGCGATCGACGCGCTGGGCACGGCCACGATCACTTATCAAGGCCGCGAACTCGATCTCGCCAAGCCGTTCCATCGGCTGACGATTACGCAGGCGATCCAGAAGTACGCGCCGCAATACACGAACGAGCAACTCGCCGACAGCGCGTTCCTGCGCACCGAGTTGAAGAAGTTCGGCGTGGATGCGTCCCAGCCGCAGTTCCTCAATGCCGGCGTGGGTTCGCTGCAGCTCGCCCTGTTCGAGGAAACCGCCGAGTCGCAATTGTGGGAACCGACGTACATCATCGACTATCCGGTCGAGGTGTCGCCCTTGGCGCGCGCGTCGGACAAGGTGGCAGGCATCACCGAGCGTTTCGAACTTTTCATCACCGGACGTGAGATCGCCAACGGCTTCTCGGAACTGAACGATCCGGAAGATCAGGCCGCCCGCTTCAAGAAGCAGGTCGACCAGAAAGACGCCGGCGACGAAGAAGCGATGTTCTACGACGCCGACTATATCCGCGCACTGGAATACGGCATGCCGCCGGCGGGCGGTTGCGGCATCGGTATCGACCGTCTGGTGATGATGCTGACCGATAGTCCGAGCATTCGCGACGTGATTCTGTTCCCGCATCTGCGCCGCGAAGACTGATCGTTACGCGGCTTGCATCAAGCGAAACGCCCGGCTCGATGCCGGGCATTTTTTCTTGCGGCAGGCGAAAAGCCGCTTTGCGCCGGCCGACGGTTGTAACCATCGGTAAAAAGCCCAGCCTCGGCCGACCGCCACGCCGAGCGTGCTTTGATGCCGTGCCGCCGGAATGATTGCCTTCAATATGTTACAAATTGAAACCCTCGCGGGATCGATTTGCCCGACACTGAGTCTCAATAACAGTCGACTCTGCCCAAGACGGAGGCCATTATGGACAGTCCAGATACCCAATCCACGCAACAACGTCGTATTCATCCACTCGTCGCCACTGCGGCAGGCGCAGTCATCATTGCGAGTCTTGTCGCGACCGCAGCCGTCACGGGGCTCTTTCCCAAGGCGTCGAGCAACGGCGCGCAAGCCGATCAGACGCAAGCCGCGCAAGTGGCGACGCAGCCGAACGTAATCGATTCGGCCGCACCGGCGAATCTACCGGCGCAACAGTCGGCGCAACAAGCCGCGCCGCAGAACGCTCAACAAGCCGCTCCACAGCAGGCTGAACAGCAGCCGCAACGCGCCCCGGCGCCCGCGCAACAGCAGTACGCGCAGCAGCAACAGGCGCAGCCGGCGCCGCAATATGCGCAACAGCAGCAGCCGTCGCAGTCGGCGCACTGCTCGACTTGCGGCACGGTGGTCGCGATCTCTGCGACGCGTCAGGAAGGTCACGGCACGGGTATCGGCGCGGTCGGCGGCGCGGTGGCCGGCGGCGTGGTCGGCAACCAGTTC
>DASPZL010000519.1:0-6392 GCA_035636295.1 Paraburkholderia sp. | reverse complement strand
GAATGGGATGCCGAGGTCATGAAGCCCGGCAGGGAACACGTCACCATCGCGGTGAGCGGCGCGCGCGGCGGCTACACGGTCGACTTCCGACGTCTCGCGCATCAGGGCATCACGCTCGTTGGTCTCACAAAGTCTTTCGATAACGACGTGGCGACCTTCGAAACGGATCTCGCGGAGAACCTCGCGCGCGGCGACGAGAACTATCTGTCGCTGCTGGACGCGGCCGACGCGTATGCCGAGCGCAACGGTCTCGATCTCCCGGAAGAGCCCGAAGCCCGGGTCATTCCCGCGGATCCGGAATGCGTGACGCATCCGTTGCACGATCTCGATCTGGCGAAAGCCGGTGTGACGTCGATTGTCTGGGCGACCGGCTATGCAGTCGATTTCGGTTGGCTGAATGTCAACGCCTTCGATGAAAAGGGTAAGCCGCAACATCAGCGCGGCGTTTCCAAAGAGCCGGGCATCTATTTCCTCGGTCTGCCCTGGCTGTCGCGCCGTGGCTCCGCATTCATCTGGGGCGTGTGGCACGACGCGAAGCACATCGCCGATCACATCGTCACGCAGCGCAAATATCTCGCGTATTACGATGACTCGCAACGGCATGCACAGAGCTGCCGCGAGGAAAGCGCCGAAAGCGCGTCCACCGATTCACGCATCCACAAAGTCAGCGAGATGGGCGTGAATTGACGCGTATAACTCTTTAATCTGTGATCTATTTCTTCCTGGCATTAAGGTGCATTGATGAGCCAACCCACGCATACCCGTATCCGCATGTTCAACACGAAGGATACCTATCCGAACCAGACGATCGACAACGATCTATGTCAGGCCGTGCGCGCCGGCAGCACCGTCTACGTGCGCGGTCAGGTCGGCACGGATTTCGAAGGGCGTCTGGTCGGCCTCGGCGATCCGCGCGCCCAGGCCGAACAAGCGATGAAGAACGTCAGGCAGTTGCTGGAAGAGGCGGGCAGCGATCTGTCTCACATCGTCAAGACGACAACATTCCTGACCGACGTGCGCAATCGCGAGCCCGTTTATCAGGAAGTCGGCAAGTGGCTGAAGGGCGTGTTTCCCATTTCCACCGGCTTGGTGGTGGTCGCGCTGGGTCAACCTCAATGGTTGATGGAGATCGATGTGATCGCGGTCATCCCGGATGGATGGACGTCGCCGCAAGCCTAAGGAGCGGGACATGACATTCTCTATTGTCGGACGTTGCCCGGAATCCGGGCAGCTCGGTATCGCGATCAGTTCGTCCAGCATCGCGGTGGGCGCTCGATGCCCGTGGGTGCGCGCAGGCGTGGGCGCGGTGGCGACGCAGAACGTCACGCTGCCTGCGCTCGGCCCGCGGATTCTCGATCTTCTGGAGAACGGGCAACTCGATCCCGTCGCGGCATTGGACCGTGCGCTCGGCGCGAGCGAGTGGAGCGAGTATCGGCAGGTGACGGTGATTGACGGCCAGGGCCGGACGGCTTTCTTCAGCGGCAAGGAAGCCCTGGGCACGTATCACGCCGTCGCTGGCAAGCAATGCGTAGCCGCGGGCAACATGCTCGCTGGCATCGAAGTGATTGAGGCGCTGGTTTCAGCGTTCGAGCAGGCATCCGGCACGCTTGCCGATCGCCTGCTCGCGGCTATGCATGCCGCGATGGCTGCCGGCGGCGAAGCGGGGCCCGTGCATTCGGCGGCGCTCAAGATCGTGGGCGACTTGAGCTGGCCGATCGTCGATTTGCGGGTCGACTGGATGGATGACGACCCCATTGGCCAGCTCGACGGTCTATGGCAGGCTTATCGGCCGCAGATGCAGGACTACGTGGTCCGGGCGTTGAATCCCACCGCCGCGCCCAGCTACGGCGTGCCGGGCAATGAATGACAGATCCAGCCGTGCGCTGCTCGAACGGCTGATCGGCTTCGCCACGGTCAGCCGCGACTCCAATCTGGAAATGATCGAATTCATTCGGCATTACCTCGAGGAACTCGGTGTCGAGAGCGAGCTGTTCTACAACGCCGAGTGCACCAAGGCGAATCTGTTCGCGACCATCGATCCGCGTGTGCAGGGCGGCATCGTGCTGTCCGGCCATACCGACGTGGTGCCGGTCGATGGCCAGGCGTGGACCGTCGATGCATTCCGTCTCATCGAACGGGATGGGCGGCTGTATGGCCGCGGCACGGCCGACATGAAAGGCTTCATCGCTTCGGTGCTGGGGGCGGTGCCCGTGTTTCTCGAGCGTGAGCTGAAGCAGCCGGTGCACCTCGCCTTTTCGTACGATGAGGAAGTCGGATGCCTTGGCGTGCGGCCGATGCTGGCTGAACTGGAGCGGCGTGCGCACAAGCCGGCCCTGTGCCTGATTGGCGAGCCGACCGAGCTTAAGCCGGTGCTGGGCCACAAGGGCAAGCTGGCGATGCGTTGTCAGGTGAAAGGTGCGCCTTGCCATTCGGCCTATGCGCCGTATGGAGTCAACGCCATTCACTACGCGGCGCGGATGATCGGCCGTCTGGAAGAGATCGGCGAGCAACTGGCGCGGCCCGAGCATTACGACGAGCGATTCGATCCGCCGTTTTCGACCGTGCAGACCGGCGTGATCAAAGGCGGCCGTGCGCTCAACATCGTGCCGGCCGAATGCGAATTCGATTTCGAAGTGCGCGCGCTGCCGGGCTTCGACGCACAGAAAGTAGTCGACGAGTTGCAGACCTACACTGAAGCCGAGCTATTGCCGAAAATGCGCGCCGTGAAATCCGACGCCGACATCCGCCTTCAGCCGCTCTCCGCCTATCCGGGATTGGCCACTTCGCCCGACAGCGAAGCGGCGCGTCTTTTGGCGCTGCTCAGCGGCTCCACCGAGTTCGGCACGGTCGCGTTCGGCACCGAGGGCGGGCTTTTTTATCAGGCGGGCATTCCCACGGTGGTTTGCGGACCGGGCAGCATGGACCAAGGGCATAAGCCGGACGAATTCGTCACCGTCGAGCAATTGCGCAATTGCGATGCAATGCTGGCTCGCCTGGCGGACCACCTGTCGGCCGCATCCTGAGACGTATGCATCGACGACGCTGCCGTGGCCCGCTCGTCTTCGAATAGCGGGCCCACGCGTGGCATCAGGAGGAGCTGGGGCAAGTTGCAATCGCATGGGATAGAGGCCCCGACCGGTTTCATTCGCTAATGACCGCGAGCATGCGTGCCGTATCTGCAAGTCTGATCATCCCTGATGCCTTCAATGACGACAATACCGAACGCGTTGCTTCAGGCTCGTGACTACAAGAGATTGAAATACTCCCGCTGTTCCCATTCAGAGACCTCCGATTCGTACCGGGCGATCTCCGCCTGCTTCAGCCGGATGAAATAGTCGACGAAGGCGCCGCCGAACCTCTCGCGGAGAACCGCGTCCCGCCCGAGTTCGCTCAGGGCGGCGAAAAGCGTTGCAGGCAATGCGCGCGCGGGCGACGCATAGGGATTGTCCGCCGAGTCGCCGGGATCGATCCTGTGATCGATCCCGTCAAGCCCGGAAAAGATCTGCGACGCGAAATAGAGGTAGGGATTCGCAGCGGGTTCGCCGACACGATTTTCGATGCGCGTCGCCCGGTCTTCGTGGCCGCCGAGCACGCGTGCCATGGCGCCACGATTGTCCCGCGCCCAGCATGCCCTGTCGGGCGCGAGCGAGTTCGCCCGAAAGCGCTTGTAGCCGTTGATGGTCGGTGTCGCGAACGGCGTCGCCGCGCCCGCGTGAGCGACCAGGCCGCCCAGGTAGTGCATGCCGAGCGGGGACAACGGGCTGTCCGCGTCGTCGGGCATGAACAGGTTCGTGCCGTGCTCACGCCCGGCGGCAGGCAATGTCGTGAGCGACTGATGCAAATGCCAGCCGCTCGACACCACGTTCGGAATACGCGGCCTGCACATGAACGTGGCATGGTAGCCGTGGCGCGCGCAGACCTGCTTGACCGCGTTTCTGAACAACAGCATCGCGTCGGCGGCGGCCGCCGCTGTTTGAGGTGCGAAGGTCAGTTCGAACTGGCTTGGACCGAACTCGATTTCAAGCGAACTGATCGGCAGTTCGAGTTGCTCGCAGGTTTCGCGCAGCAGTTGCATGAGCTTGTCGACCGTGTCGAAGCGCAACTCGGTCAGATACTGATAACCCTGCGTGAGCAATTCGATCTCGACAGGCGCGCCCGGTTGCCCGGCATCGGACGCGGCGAGGCGCGGGTCGACGAGGCGGAATACATGGAACTCGACTTCGAGCCCCGTCAGCAATTGCCAGCCGCGTGCCGTCAGGTCGCCCACCGCGCGCGCGAGGATCGAGCGTGTAGCGAACGGCACGGGCCGGCCGTCGGGCAGGTACGCGTCGCACAGCAGCCAGCCGGTTCGCGGCGCCCACGGCAGCGCCTTGAAGGTGATCGGGTCGCCGACCAGCAGCGTATTCGCCGTACCGGCCATACCGTCGATACCGTCGATACCCAATCCGCCTTCAGGCGTGAATACTGAAAACACCGAGCGGTGCGAGGTGTCCTTCGCATACATCGTGGACGTGAAGCCCACCCCGGAGCGGAGTAAGCGGCCGGCTTCGCGAGCGACCAGCGTCTTGCCGCGCAGGATGCCGTGCTGGTCGGGAAACGAAAAGCGCACGGTGTCGAATTCGCCGTCATCGAGGCGGGAAATCAATCGATCCGCTGCGGCGGCTTGCGCATCGCTCCACAGAGCGTGCCGTTCGACGAATGAGCGGGTGCCCATCAACGCTGCTCCGATGACCACGCGCAGGCGGCGCGCCTGCGTTCGTCGGCATCCTTCCAGTAGCTGCCCGCGTCGCTGCGCGAACTGACGCCGTCGATCGAAGGCGGCCCCTTCAGCGCTTTCGCCTGCTGTTCCGATAGCATCATCGTGGCGCTCTCGCCGCGCTGCTGCGCGCGAATCGCTTCCTTCAGCATCCGGCGATAGCGCACGATGGCTTTGTCGGCGGTGCCGAGATGTTCACGCGTGCGATCCTGGATCGGACCCTGCGATTCCACCGCCCACTGGTCGTGCACGTTGATGTCGTGACCCATGCCCGTATAAGTCTCGGCCAATTGTTCGTCGACGTCGTAGCCATAGTCGTTCAGGCGATTGCGGCGCGGACGGTAGTCGGGCAGCTCATAGAGCTCGAGCCGTTGCGCGCGCATCTGCTGCCTGTCGACGGGGCCGCCGAAGCTCGTGAAGATCGCGTACCAGTAGCAATGCGTGTCGTCGATCGGCACGTGCCATTGCGCAATCGTCATTTCCGCGCTCATCGGAATCACGAAGGCTTGCGGAAACACCAGATTCGTCACGCGGACGTGCGTGCGTTCGGCGTCGAGTTCGCGCAGCGCCGTGAGACGCAGGCCATAGGGCACGGGCTCGACGTCGATGGCCGGACAATCGTGCTCGCGCAGCACGGTCGTGATCGCCACGTCGGAGTCGGCCGAGGTGCCGCGGAATTGCTTGCCGTAGCTCGCCGAAGGGTTTTCGTCTTCGAAGAAACGATGCAGGTACGAAGCATGCGATGGATCGATGCCGACTTCGAGCGCCTGCAGCCAGTTGCATTCGAACAGACCCTTGAACGCGAACGTGTAATCGCCAGGCGCGACGAAGCAGTCGAAATCCGGCAGCGCGGGCGGCTCGCCTTTGCCGATGAACGCGAACAGGATGCCCGATCGCTCGATGACCGGATAAGCAGGTTGCCGCACGCGTTCGCACAGGCGCACGGATGGCGGCTCCGCCGGCGTTTCGAGGCACTTGCCGTCGACGTCGAACAGCCAGCCGTGAAAGAGGCAGCGCAGCCCGCCGTCCTCGAGCCGCCCATAGGCGAGGTCGGCCGCCCGATGCGGGCAATGCCGGTCGAGCATGCCGTAGCGGCCTTGCTCATCGCGAAACAGCACGAAGTCCTCGCTCATCAGCCGGACGGCCTTGACCGGACGCTTGCCCGCCAGCTCGTCGACGAGCGCGACCGGCTGCCAGTATTGGCGCAGCAGGTTGCCGCAGGGCGTGCCCGGACCGACCCGGGTCATCATTTCATTGTCTGCCGCTGTTTCCATGCTTGTCGTTCCTGATAGGTTTCCGTTCGAGACGGCTCGCCGGGGCGCTCAGTCGAGCGTTCGATGGCAGCCGCAGGCGTAGAAATCCGCGAGCGCGGCCTGCAGGCGTTCGATGCGCGTGCCGTCCACCGGCTGTTGCGCGCGGGCACGGCGGGCGTCGTCAAGCAGTGCCCGTTCGAGCGCGCCGCGCGACACGGTGCAACATGCGCCGCGGTGAACCACGCTGCGTCCCGCGATCACGAGCTCATGTATGTCCTGTTTGCGCATGCGCGTCAGCAACAGTTCGAGAAGTATGTCGTCGCTCGACTCGAGCGCGTCATGGGCGATGCGCGTGGTGTCGATGAGCAGCACGTCCGCGGGCA
>DASPZL010000518.1:0-21500 GCA_035636295.1 Paraburkholderia sp. | reverse complement strand
CAGCAGGAATGCCGCAGCGAGGCTGAACGCGATGAAGTACGGATTGACCGGCTGCAGAATGTATTGCGGACGGTTCATGGCTGGGCCCCCGGCGCGGCTTGCGGCTTCGCGCTCTTGTCAGCGGCGGTCGGTTTCTTTTCGGTAGCGGACTTTTTCTCCGTGGCGGCGGGCGTGGCCGGTGCTTTCTCAGCGGGCTTTACGGCGGCGGGTTTGTCAACCGGCTTGGTGGCTGCGGTAGCCGGTTTCTCGGCCGGCTTGGCTGCGGATTTATCCGCCGCAGCCTTGCTGTCCGCGGCCTTGCCGCCTTTCTTCGCCTTGGCGGCTTCTTTCGCTGCGGCGGCCGGATCGGGCTCCTCGGCCGGACGCGGCGGTACGTCGTTCACGTAATGCAGCACCAGCAACTGACGCGCGCCGCGCACCGGTGCGATGGGCAGGCAGATCACGCGCGCAAACGCGGTGTCGGCCTGTTTGTCGACCCGCACCACCTTGGCGACCGGCAGCCCCGGCGGATAAATGCCGTCGAGTCCGCTAGTGACGAGTTCGTCGCCGGTTTGCACGTCGGCGCTGATCGGCACGAAGCGCAGATCGAGCGTATCGCCCTTCGGCGTACCGTAAATCACGCTGCGCAAGCCGGTGCGCACGATCTGCACGGGCACCGCCTGGTCCTTGTCGGTGAGCAGCGTCACTTCGGCCTGCAATGGGAATACACGCGTTACCTGGCCGACCACGCCGTCTTCATTGACGACCGGCGAACCGTTCTGGATGCCTTGCTGCGCGCCACGGCCGATCACCACCTTCTGCGTGAACGGATCGCGCGTGTCGTACTGGATTTCAGCAGGCAGCGATTGCGTGGTGGCGCGCTGCGACAGTTGCAGCAGCGCGCGCAAATGGGTGTTCTCGGCAGCCAGTTCGGCGGCCGTATTGGCTTGCTGCGACAGTTGCAGGTCTTTGGTGCGCAGCTTGTCGTTTTCGCTGCGCAACGTGGCGCTGGTCACGGCCAGGTCGGCGGCGCCCATGAAGACGTCGCGCGGCACGAGGGCCGCGCGTTGCAACGGATAAAGACCCGCGCCGAGCACGCCGCGAACGATTTCGAGCGTTTTGAACCGTGCATCGGAGATCAAGAGGGCCAGCGCCAGCACGACAAAAAACACCAGCCGTGCGAGTGCGGAGGGGCCTTGCTTGAACAGGGGCGGCGGACTGTATTCCATGGTCGGCGCCGGGGGCGTGAGCGGTTGGGTGAGACGGCGGCGCGCTAGGGACGCGCGTTCAGCGCACGGAGGCTGGAAGGCCCAGCCAACGGCAAACCGGCCCGCAAGGGGCCGTTTGCCTGATCCGCGCTACTGACATGGAGACGGGCTCGCTTACTCGTACGAGAAGATGCTGCCCAGCTTGTCCATGCGTTCGAGCGCCATGCCCGAGCCGCGCACGACGCACGTGAGCGGGTCTTCGGCGACGAGCACCGGCAGGCCGGTTTCTTCCGCGAGCAGGCGGTCCAAGTCGCGCAGCAGCGCGCCACCGCCCGTGAGCATCATGCCGCGCTCGGCGATGTCGGCGCCGAGTTCCGGCGGCGTTTGTTCGAGCGCGATCTTCACCGACGACACGATCTGGTTCAGCGGATCGGTGAGGGCTTCGAGAATTTCGTTGCTGGAGATCGTGAAGCTGCGCGGAATGCCTTCCGACAGGTTGCGGCCCTTCACTTCCATTTCCTTGACTTCGGAACCCGGGAACGCGGAGCCGATTTCTTTCTTGATGGCTTCGGCGGTTTGTTCGCCGATCAGCATGCCGTAGTTGCGGCGGATGTAGTTGACGATGGCTTCGTCGAACTTGTCGCCGCCCACGCGCACCGAGCCTTTGTACACGATGCCGCCGAGCGAGATCACGCCGACTTCGGTCGTGCCGCCGCCGATGTCGACGACCATCGAGCCGGTGGCTTCCGATACCGGCAGGCCGGCGCCGATCGCGGCGGCCATGGGTTCTTCGATGAGATACACCTGCGAGGCGCCCGCACCGTGCGCGGCTTCTTTAATGGCGCGACGCTCGACCTGGGTCGAACCGCACGGCACGCAAATGATGATGCGCGGCGACGGCGAGAACATGCGCGATTCGTGAGCAGTTTTGATGAACTGCTTGATCATCTGTTCGGTAACGGTGAAGTCGGCGATCACGCCGTCTTTCATTGGGCGGATCGCCTCGATGTTGCCCGGCACCTTGCCGAGCATCTGCTTGGCTTCCTTACCCACTGCCTGAATGGTTTTCTTGCCGTTGGGACCGCCTTCCTGGCGGATCGAAACCACCGACGGTTCGTCGAGAACGATACCTTTGCCACGCATGTAGATGAGCGTATTGGCAGTGCCAAGGTCAATGGCCAGATCGTTGGAGAAATAGCTGCGCAAAAAACCGAACATTCAAAATCCTGTCTCGCTTGGCGCCGGGCCTCGCAACGTATGCGCAGGGCGGCAGCGGAAAAAATAACAGCCTCAACCGGGCGAAAATTGCGCCACTGAACTTGAAGCTGCGGGGGAGTCTACCGGAGGCCGGAGCAAAGCCACGTCAGAAAAATCCGAACTATCTTTAAGAACTGATCGGAAAGGCCGTGTTAAGTCGGTCCGGGTTTGGGTCGAACGCGTAATGATACCTTATAATTTTGGATGTTTTGAAGGAAACGGATGGCACTTTTTGCCACCGCTGGCCCCTTTTTCGAGGTCTTCCTCCAGCGTCGTAACCCGCTGTCGCGGCATTGTTTTTTGGTTGCTGCGGCGGTCCACCACATTTTCCGGTGACTGCATGGCTCTGACCCTGACCGATGTAAAACGCATCGCGCATCTCGCGCGGCTCGAACTCGCCGACGCCGACGCTGAGCACACGCTTGTCCAGCTCAATGACTTCTTCGGCCTCGTCGAGCAGATGCAGGCGGTCGATACCACCGGCATCGCCCCGCTTGCTCATCCGATCGAGCAGATCGAAGACGTCGCGCTGCGGCTGCGCGACGACGCGGTAACCGAAACGGTCGAACGCGAAGCTTTCCAGCGCCCGGCGCCGGCCGTGCAAGACGGCCTGTACCTCGTGCCGAAGGTGATCGAGTAAGAACCGCGCATCAAGCCCGGCGCGGCGTGCGAGCCGGATTGCCGCCTGGCGGAATGCCGCTCGAATCCGCGCTATCCGGCTTCCTCGGCTCGGCTTGCCGGCGGGCAGCCGAACGCCCAAACGGCAGCGTTATTCACGCTGCCGCGCTTTTCAGGATAAAACGCAATGCATGAAAAAAGCTTGACCGAACTGCGTGCCGCACTGGCGGCCAAGGAATGCTCCGCAGTCGAACTGGCCCAGTTGTATCTGAAGCGGATCGACGCGGCCAACAGCCTGAACGCGTTCATCCAGGTCGATCCCGATCTGACGCTCGCGCAGGCGAAAGCCGCGGACGCGCTGCTCCACACCGGCCACGCGGGTCCGCTGGCCGGCCTGCCGATCGCGCACAAGGACGTGTTCGTCACCAAGGGCTGGCGCTCCACCGCCGGCTCGAAGATGCTGTCGAACTACGAAAGTCCGTTCGACGCAACCGTGGTCGCGCGTCTGCAGAACGCCGGCATGGTGTGCGTGGGCAAGACCAATATGGATGAGTTCGCGATGGGCTCGTCCAACGAGAATTCGTACTTTGGTCCCGTGCAGAATCCGTGGGATCGTCAGGCTGTGCCGGGCGGTTCGTCGGGCGGCTCGGCGGCTGCGGTCGCGGCGCGTCTCGCGCCTGCCGCCACCGGCACGGATACGGGCGGCTCGATCCGTCAGCCGGCGTCGTTCTCCGGTATCACCGGCATCAAGCCGACGTACGGCCGCGTGTCGCGTTACGGGATGATCGCGTTCGCCTCGTCGCTGGATCAGGGCGGCCCGATGGCGCAGAATGCCGCGGATTGCGCGACGCTGCTCAACGCAATGGCCGGTTTCGACGAGCGCGACTCCACGAGCCTCGTGCGCGACGACGAAGACTACACCCGTTACATCGGCAAGCCGTGGAAAGAAGACGGCGCCGGTAAACCGCTCGCCGGCTTGCGTATCGGCCTGCCGAAAGAGTATTTCGGCGCGGGTCTCGCCGACGACGTGCGCGCCTCGATCGACGCCGCGCTGAAGCAATACGAAGCGCTCGGCGCAGCGCTGGTGGAAGTCTCGCTGCCGAAAACCGAACTGTCGATTCCGGTGTACTACGTGATCGCGCCGGCGGAAGCTTCGTCGAACCTGTCCCGTTTCGACGGCGTGCGCTTCGGCCATCGCGCCGCGGAGTATCGCGATCTGCTCGACATGTACAAGAAGTCGCGTGCCGAAGGCTTCGGTCCGGAAGTGAAGCGCCGTATTCTGGTCGGCGCCTACGTGCTCTCGCATGGCTATTACGACGCGTACTACCTGCAGGCGCAGAAGATCCGCCGCATCATCGCGCAGGACTTCCAGGAAGCGTTCAAGCAGTGCGACGTGATCATGGGACCGGTCGCGCCGTCGGTGGCGTGGGACCTCGGCGCGAAGGGCGACGATCCGGTGCAGATGTATCTGGCCGACATCTACACGCTGTCGGTGAGCCTCGCCGGTTTGCCGGGCATGAGCGTGCCGTGCGGTTTCGGCGCGGGCGCGAATGCGCAGCGTCCGGTGGGTCTGCAGATCATCGGCAACTATTTCAATGAAGCCCGGATGCTGCAGGTGGCCGACGCGTTCCAGCGCGCGACCGACTGGCACCGCAAAGCACCGGCAGGAGTGTGAGCACCATGACCAAGCAATGGGAAGTCGTGATCGGTCTGGAGACCCACGCGCAGCTGTCGACCCAATCGAAGATTTTTTCGGGTGCTCCGACGCAATTCGGCGCTGCACCCAACACGCAGGCTAGTCCCGTCGATCTGGCGTTGCCGGGCACCTTGCCGGTGATGAACCGCGGCGCCGTCGAGCGTGCGATCCAGTTCGGTCTCGCGATCGGTTCGACGATTGCCCCGCGCAGCATCTTCGCGCGCAAGAATTACTTCTACCCCGATCTGCCGAAGGGCTATCAGATCAGCCAGTACGAAATCCCCGTCGTGCAGGGCGGCCAGGTGAAGATCCAGGTGCCGGCCAATGAAAAGGCGGGCAAGGAAGCGTACGAGAAGGTCGTCAACCTCACGCGCGCTCACCTTGAGGAAGACGCGGGCAAGTCGTTGCACGAGGACTTCGCGGGCATGACCGGCATCGACCTGAATCGCGCCGGTACGCCGCTGCTCGAAATCGTCACCGAGCCGGAAATGCGCAGCGCGGCGGAAGCGGTCGCTTACGCGAAAACGCTGCACACGCTCGTCACGTGGCTCGGCATTTGCGACGGCAACATGCAGGAAGGCTCGTTCCGTTGCGACGCGAACGTGTCGGTGCGCCCGGTCGGTCAGGCGGAATTCGGCACGCGCGCCGAAATCAAGAACCTGAACTCGTTCCGCTTCCTCGAAGAAGCGATTCAGTACGAAGTGCGCCGTCAGATCGAGTTGATCGAAGACGGCGGCACGGTGGTGCAGGAAACGCGTCTGTACGATCCGGACAAGCGTGAAACGCGTTCCATGCGCAGCAAGGAAGACGCGCACGATTACCGCTATTTCCCCGATCCGGATCTGATGCCGCTCGTGATCGATCCGGCGTGGGTCGCGCGTGTGAAGAGCGAAATGACGGAACTGCCGGAAGCGATTCAACAGCGCTTCGTGTCGCAATACGGCCTCACGCCGTACGACGCGAACGTGCTCACGTCGAGCAAGGCGATGGCTGCGTACTACGAAGCGGTGGTCGCCAAGGTCGGCCCGGCGAACGCTAAGGTCGCGGCCAACTGGCTGATGGGCGAAGTGTCGTCGCAACTGAATCGCGAAGGCCTCGATTTCACCGATAGCCCGGTGTCGTCCGCGCAACTCGCGCTGCTGTTGCAACGTATCGCCGACGGCACGATCTCGAACAAGATCGCCAAGGAAATTTTCCTCGCGATCTGGGAGGAGAAGGCCACCGACGAAGCCGCCGCCGATCGCATCATCGAAGCGAAGGGCCTGAAGCAGATATCGGACACCGGTGCGCTGGAAGCGATCATCGACGAAGTGCTCGCCGCGAACCAGAAGTCGGTCGAGGAATTCCGCGCCGGCAAGGAAAAGGCGTTCAACGCGCTGATCGGCCAGGCGATGAAAGCGACCAAGGGCAAGGCCAATCCGGCGCAGGTGAATGAACTGCTGAAGAAGAAGCTGTCCTGAGTTGACGCGCAGTTCAAGCGCAGTTGAGGAAACTCGGTTGAAGCGCGAGCTTCAGCCATCGCGGGCTGTTGCCGGAAACGAAAGTGGGGCAACGGCCCGTTGCATTTTGCGAGTCCGTTTAAACGCAGATCACGGAGTGTGTGAATGGCGAACCAACCCGAACTCGACGACTTCCGCGTGCCGTATTTCGACGCCGGCAAGAAGAACGGCAAATTCTCGCTCGGCAATTTCGACCCCGCCGCGAAGCCGTTTTCGAGCGGTTCGAAAGACGCCGACCGGGCGCGTCTGTCCGAGATCGGCGCGAAGCTCGACACGCAGCAGGAGTGTCTTCACGCGCAGCAGAAGCGTCGCGTGCTGCTGGTGCTGCAAGGCATGGACACGAGCGGCAAGGACGGCACCATCCGCGCGGTGTTTCATGAAGTCGATCCGCTCGGTTTGCGCATCGTGCCGTTCAAGGCACCCACGGCCACTGAACTCGCGCATGATTTTCTGTGGCGCGTGCATTCTCAAGCACCCGCCGCCGGCGAACTGACGATCTTCAACCGCAGTCACTACGAAGACCTGCTCGTGCCCACCGTGCTAGGCACTTTGGACGCCAAAGGCTTCGAGCAACGTTGCCGCCACATTCGCCAGTTCGAAGAGATGCTGGCCGATAGCGGCACGACCATCATCAAGTGCATGCTGCACATTTCGAAAGACGAGCAGCGTGCGCGCCTGCAAGCGCGCATCGACGATCCGACCAAGCACTGGAAATTCGACGTATCCGATCTCGATGCCCGCAAGCAGTGGGACAAATATCAGGCGGTGTATCGCGACGCGTTGGCCGCGACGTCGACGGAATATGCGCCGTGGTACGTGGTTCCGGCCGATTCGAAAACACATCGCAATGTGATGGTCGCCGAGTTGCTGCTGCGCACGTTCGAATCGTTGAAGCTCGAATATCCGCCGCCCAAAGAATCGCTGAAGGGCGTCAAGGTCGAGTGACCTTTGCCCTCCGCTCCCAGAAACGAATCGACATAAAAAAGGAACGACATGTTGCGTGTGATTACCGCCAACCTGAACGGCATCCGCTCAGCGGCTAAGAAAGGCTTTTTCGAATGGTTCGGCGAGCAGCAGGCCGACGTGCTGTGCGTGCAGGAAATCAAATGCTCGCAGGACGATATGACGCCGGAATTCATGGCGCCGCACGATTTCACCGGCTACTTTCAGCATGCGGTGAAAAAGGGCTATAGCGGCGCGGGCGTGTACACCCGCCATGAGCCGGACGAAGTGGTGATCGGTTTCGGCAGCGAGGAATTCGATCCGGAAGGGCGCTATGTCGAGTTGCGTTTCGGCAAGCTGTCGGTGATCTCGGTGTATGTGCCGTCGGGATCGAGCGGTGACGAGCGTCAACAGGCCAAGTACCGTTTCATGGACGAGTTCATGCCGCATCTCGCGGCGTTGACCAGGGAGCGCGAAGTGATCGTGTGCGGCGACGTGAACATCGTCCACAAGGAAATCGACATCAAGAACTGGAAGAGCAACCAGAAGAATTCGGGCTGCCTGCCGGAAGAGCGCGCGTGGCTGACCAAGCTGTTCGACGAAGTGGGTTACGTCGACGTGTTCCGTACGCTCGATCAGCGGCCGGAACAGTACACGTGGTGGAGCAATCGCGGTCAGGCCTATGCGAAGAACGTGGGTTGGCGGATCGATTACCAGATCGCGACGCCGGGCATTGCGAGCAAGGCGAAGCGCACCGACGTGTTCCGCGACATCAAGTTCAGCGACCACGCACCGCTGACGGTCGATTACGACCACAAGGTCAACAAGTAGCCATTGCCCGAGCCGCGCGCAGCGCGCGGCCCATGACACTCATTCGCCGCGTGCCAGCTTGCGGCGCGGACGGCCCATGCCCGCGTAGTCGGGCAACTCGTCGACCGTTTTGTCGATGGCCTTTGCGTAGAGCGGCAACATATCCGGCAAGCGCTTGATGATGTCCTGGCGGCGCGCCTGCGTGTACGGATGCACGTAGATGAAACCTTGCTCGCGATTGGCGCGCGTCGCTGTCGCCAGCTTGTCCCATAGCGTGACCGCCGCGCGCGGATCGAAGCCGGCGCGCGATGCGATATCGCTGCCGATCACGTCGGCTTCGGTTTCGTCGGTGTTCTCGTACTTCATCTCGAGCAACTGCGAACCGATGCCGAGCGGCGCCACGCCCAGATCCGCGAGGCCGAAGAGTTGCGGGATCGCGCCCGACGAACTGATCTGCCCCGCCTGCCGTTCGCCGAGCCGCTCGCGCGCATGCTCGCGCAGCGCGTGCGCGATCTCGTGGCCGAGCAGCATGCCGAGCTCGTTGTCGTTCAGACGCACGCGGTCGAGCAGGCCGCTATACACGACGATCTTGCCGCCGGGCAGACAGTACATGCGGATATCGTTCGAGCGCACCACCGCAACATCCCACTTCCAGCCCTTGGCCCGCGCGTTCCATTTCAGCGAGTAGGGAATCATCTTGTCGGCCATCGAACGCACGCGCGTGACATGCGCGTCCGCATCGCCGTACAGGCGATTCGCGTGCTCCGCGCCATAGGCGATCTGGTCGAATTCTTCGGCGGCCTGGGCCTCGAGCATCGGCGATGGGATGAGGTTGCGAAACACCAGGTAGCCGCCGTAGCGCAGCTGTGTGTTGGGTCCATACGACGGCGTGGACGCTGGCGCACTGGCGGCGGGTGCTGCGGTGGCGGCAGGCGCTTTTGCGGCTGCGGGTGGTGACGAAGTGGCGGCAGGCGTTCTGGCTGTCACCGGCGCCGGGGGCGGTTGCGCAGAAGAAGGCGGCGTGGCGGCAGCAGGCGCGCTGCCGGCGTGGGTGGCGCTGTTCGCGCCGGGCGCCGATGTGGCGTTCTCGGGGCTCGCCGGGCTCTGTGCCGATTTTGCCGTCGGCGCTGGCGCTGGCGGTGCGGCGGCGGGCGGAGCCGCTGCTGCTGGCGCTGCCGATGTCGGTGCGCTAGCGCCGGCCGCCGGCACGGCGGTCGCGTGGGCGTTCAACGGCACGGTGGCCAATGCGAGGCCCGCGCAGCCTAGCGCCCATACGAGATGCAGCACAGCGCGGCCGGCTTCGAGAGCCGGCGCCCCGGAGCGATCCGGGCGCCCCACGCGCTTTGCCACAAGGGCGGTCATGACTGCGTCCTCCATGGCGCGATGCGCAGCAGAAGCAGCATGCCCGGCAACGCCAGCGCCGTGCACACGATGAAGTAGTCGAACCAGCCGATCTGCGCGACCACATAACCGCTTGCCGCCGACGCCAGCGTGCGCGGCACCGAAGCCAGGCTCGTGAAAAGCGCGAACTGCGTGGCCGTATAGCGCGGATCGGTGGTGCTGGCGATATACGCGGTGAACGCCGCCATCGTCAGGCCGGTGGAAAAGGTCTCGAAGCCGTAGACGAGCGCCAGCGCGACCGAGCGCGGCTCGAGCTGCACGGCCCAGTCGATGCCCACCAGCGCCAGCAGCTTCGTCGTGCCCTGGCTCAGCCACACGGCGATGTCGTAAATCACCACGAGGCCCGGCGAGGCGGGCCCGAGATGCGCGAGCCACGCGAAACCGAGCGTCGACACCATTTGCAGGACGCCGAAGATCCACAGCCCGCGGCCGATGCCGATCTTCATCAGCCAGATTCCGCCGACAATCCCGCCCGCGAGACTCGCGCCGAATGCGGTGGTCTTCGCGATCACGCCGATCTGCGTGCGCGAAAAGCCGATGTCGAGAAAGAACGACGTGGACAGCGTGGTTGCCATCGTGTCGCCGAGCTTGTACAGAAAGATGAAACCGAGCACGAACAGCGCGCCGCGCCAGCCGTCGCGGTGAATGAATTCGCTGAACGGCTGCACGATCGCTTCGCGCAGATTCCTGGGCGGCGTGCCGTGCACTTCGGGCTCGCGCACCACCAGCGTCATTACCATGCCCGGCAGCATGAACGCGGCGGTGACGATGAAAACGGTGGTCCACGGCAAATGGTCGGACAGAATCAGCGCGAGCGATCCGGGCACCAGCGCCGCGATCTTGTAAGCGTTCACATGGACCGCATTGCCGAGGCCCTGCTGGGTATCGCTGAGCAACTCGCGCCGGTAGGCGTCGATCGAGATGTCCTGGCTGGCGCCGAAGAACGCGACGAGCGCTGTCAACGCGGCCACCGTCCAGATCGAATCGCGCGGCGACACGAAGCCGAGCGTCGCGATCGCGCCGGCGACCAGAATCTGCGTGACCAGCATCCAGCCGCGCCGTCTGCCCGGACGCCAGCCCGGAAAACGCGGCACGTAGCGGTCCATCAGCGGTGCCCAGATGAATTTCCAGGTATACGGAAACTGAATCAGCGCAAAAAGGCCGATTTCCTTCAGGTTGACACCTTCGGAGCGTAACCACGCCTGCACCAGATAGACGAGAGTGAACAGCGGCAATCCCGACGTAAAGCCGAGAAAGACGCAAATCAGCATGCGCGTATTCAGGAACGCGCGCCAGCCGGGATGTTCTTCGTGAGCGGTAAGTGCAGGCGCCTCGTGCGGCGGGTTCGACATGTGGATAACTTGCGTTAGCTTTTCTTGACGCGATAGACCGCAAGACTACCACGCCAGTTCACCCCCCATCGCACCGCCTGACCGTCGTGGAGTACGACGCGGTCGAGAATCTCGATGCCGACTTCGGGCGCGAGCGCTTCGAAATCCTTGATGGTCAGCACCCGCACGTTCGGCGTGTTGTGCCACTGATAAGGCAGCGACTTCGACACCGGCATGCGGCCCTGCAGGACCGAAAGCCGGTGCGCCCAGTAGCCGAAATTCGGGAACGATACGATGCATTCCTTGCCGACGCGCACCGTCTCGCGCAGGATCGCAGCCGTCTGATGAATGGTCTGCAGCGTTTGTGACAGAACCGCGAAGTCGAAACTGCCGTCTTCGAACAGCCGCAGGCCGTCTTCCAGATTCTGCTGGATCACGTTCACGCCGTTTTGCGTGGACGCCAGCACGCCCGCGTCGTTGATTTCGATGCCGTAGCCCTGCACGTCCAGCTCTTCGGTGAGCAGCGACAGCAGCGAGCCGTCGCCGCAGCCCAGATCGAGCACGGTGGCGCGCGGTTCGACCCAGCGGGCGATCGCGCGGAAGTCCGGGCGCAGCGCCAGGTAATCGAGTGCTCGCTGGTTCATGCGTTCACCTCGTTCGCAATGCGTTCGTAATAGGCGCGCATCAGGTTGTGATAGCGCGCGTCGTCGAGCAGGAAGGCGTCGTGGCCGTGCGGCGCGTCGATTTCCGCGTAGGTGACCGTGCGTTTGTGGTCGAGCAGCGCCTTCACCAGTTCGCGCGAGCGGGCCGGCGCGAAACGCCAGTCGGTCGAGAAACTGGCGATCAGGTATTTCGCCTTGGTGTGCGCGACCGCGGCGGTCAGATCGCCGTCGAACGCCTTGGCCGGATCGAAGTAGTCGAGCGCGCGAGTGATCAGCAGATACGTGTTCGCGTCGAAGTAGTCGGCGAACTTGTCGCCCTGATAGCGCAGATACGATTCCACCTCGAATTCCACGTCGAAGTTGAAGTTGTACGCATCCAGCGCGCCTTCGGCGCGGCGCAGCGAGCGGCCGAATTTCTCGGCCATGTCGTCATCCGACAGATAGGTGATGTGGCCGATCATGCGCGCGACGCGCAAGCCGCGTTTCGGCTTCACATTGTGCGCGTAGTAGTTGCCGCCGTGGAAGTCGGGGTCCGAAAGAATCGCCGAGCGCGCCACCTCGTTGAACGCGATGTTCTGCGCCGACAGCTTCGGCGTGGACGCGACCACGATGCAGTGCCCGACGCGCTCCGGATACATCATGCTCCACGCAAGCGCCTGCATGCCGCCGAGGCTGCCGCCCATCACCGCGGCGAAGCGCGTGATGCCGAATTCGTCGGCGACGCGCGCCTGGGCGTTGACCCAGTCTTCCACCGTCACCACCGGAAACGTCGCGCCATACGGGTTGCCCGTCGCCGGATCGATGCTCATCGGCCCGGTCGAGCCGAAGCACGAGCCCAGGTTGTTCACGCCGATCACAAAGAACTTATTGGTGTCGAGCGGCTTGCCGGGGCCGACCATGTTGTCCCACCAGCCGATATCCTTCGGATTGTCGGCATACACGCCGGCCACGTGATGCGAGGCGTTGAGTGCATGGCACACCAGCACCGCATTGCTGCGCGCGGCGTTGAGCGTGCCGTAGGTCTCGACCATCAGGTCGTAACCGGCCAGCGAGCTGCCGTTCTGCAAACGCAGCGGCTCGGTGAAATGCATTTTTTGGGGAGCGACGATACCGATCGATTCCATTCATTCCGCCATTTGACAAAAACAGGCGGCTAGACGGCGTCGGCGAAGCACGGAGAGGAACGACTGTGTGCGCGGCTGACGACCTCTTTAGCCGCATTTATAGTGAACCGCGGGAAGTTCCCGGCAGTTCGCGCGCCCGCAATCGAGTCAGCAAATCGGCGCGTGATGGATGTTCAGCGTGTTCCGGATAGCGGCCCCGGATATATCGCGGTGCCGCAGTCAGGCGCAAAGTATAGCGGAAAATCCCATGCGGCAGCGTCGCGGGCGCAGCCAGGACGCGGCATGTGCCGCGCGGACTACTGAAGAATCAGCAGGAGTTGCGCGTCGGCATGTTCGGCGGGCATGCGCGCGAAGCCGCTGCGCACATAGCGATGCCAGCGGCCGATGATATAGCTCAACAGAAGGCTCGCGCGGACGGCGGGGTCGTAGCCGGCGGGCAGCGGTGCGGCGGCTTGAGCGCTTGCGGTTGTGCTTACGTTTGTGTTCTCGCTCGCGCTGCTGCCGGCGTCCATTTGAGCCACCCGCAGACATTGCTTCAACGACGCCTCGACGCGCTCCAACATCTGATTGACGCGTTCGGTCAGCCGTTCGTGCTCGCCGACCAATGCCTCACACGTCAACACGCGCGTCATGCCCGGATTCTTCGCGGGGAAGTTGAGCAGCATGAGCGCGATCGCACGGGCTTGCAGCACGCCGTTGCTTTCCTTGTCGGCGATCTGGTTGATCAAGCCGAAAATGGTTTGCTCGATGAACTCGATCAGCCCTTCGAACATTTGCGCCTTGCTGGCGAAGTGACGGTACAGCGCGGCTTCCGACACGCCGAGCCGGGCGGCGAGCGCCGCCGTGGTGATCTTTTCGCTCTTCGGCGCCTCGAGCATTGCGGCGAGCGTCTGGAGGATGTGCACGCGGCGCTCGCCTGGCTTCAGGCGCTGCGCACGCGCGGCGGGTTCGTGTTGGGCTAAGGCTTCGTCAGGCTTGTCGATCGGCTGCATGGCTGTCGTCCCGTCTGCTGTCCCTTCAATCGAACCGAGCGGGTGCCCAGTCGAAGCGATTTTAACGAACGAATGGTTCGATCGACATAGTGCGGCCGGCCGGTGCCCGGCAGGCGTGTCAGCACGCCGTCCGCGTGCGGCTTGCGCGGCAGATGACCGGTGATCCACACGGTGCGGATGCCGAGGCGCCGATAGTTCTTCAGATGCGAGCGCGTGTCTTCAACGAGGACCACGTCCTTGAGCGACACATGCGCGTCGCGCATCGCCTTGCGCAACATCGCGTGGTCGGGTTTGGCGCGCCAGCTGCGGCGATCGCGCATGTGCTCGATCGCGATCACCTGTTCGAACAGGCGCTCGATGCGCAGTTCGGCGAGCACCGCGCGCGCATACGTTTCGGGCGCGTTGGTCAGCACGATCTTGCGGCCCGGCAGTGCCGCGACGAGGCGCGCGACACCGCGTTCGTGGCGAATCATCGAGCCGAGATCGGGAAACGTATGCACGACCTTCAGGAAGTCGTTCGGATCGAGCGGATGGTGGCGCGCGAGACCGAGCAGCGTGGCGCCGTAGCGCTGCGTGTAACCGGTGCGCAGGCGGTTCGCTTCGTCGATTTCGACTTGTAGCGCGTTGATGATGTACTGCGTCATCGCCTGATTGATCGCCGGAAAGATCGCGTGCGAAGCATGGTGCAGCGTGTTGTCGAGATCGAACAGCCAGACCGGACTGCCTCCTGCGATGTGCGGACGGCGGCGTCGGGAAGTGGGAGTGCGCATGATGGATGGCGCCGTTTAGCGGTGTGCAACCGCGCCGTGCGGCGAACGCAGCGGGTTCGCGGTGCGGGCGGTTGGAATACAGGAACGGTGGCGTGTGCCCGGTCGGGCGGCGCGCGGCGCGGCGGGCTGTAAAGCAGGCCCTGACGCTGCGGGTGAAGCGGATTTTGCAGCAGGTTGTGGCGCGTGCGGTGGAATGGACATGCAGGACGCGCTTTTTGTGCGCGCCGTGCATGCCGTGCTTGAGACAGGGATCAATGCGAGCGGATCATCGTGCCGAACGGCTGTTCGGTGAGGATTTCCAGCAGCACCGAGTGCTCGATCCGGCCGTCGATGATGTGCACCGAACGCACGCCGCTCTTGGCCGCGTCCAGCGCCGACGAGATTTTCGGCAGCATGCCGCCGGAGATCGTGCCGTCGGCGAAGAGGGCGTCGATTTCGCGCGCTGAAAGATCGGTGAGCAGATTGCCTTCCTTGTCCATCACGCCCGGAATGTTGGTCATGATGACCAGCTTTTCGGCGTTCAGCACCACCGCCAGCTTGCCGGCGACGAGGTCCGCGTTGATGTTGTACGACAGGCCGTCTTCACCAAAGCCGATCGGCGAGATCACCGGAATGAACGCGTCGTCTTGCAGCGCCTTCACGACCGCCGGATTGATTGCCTCGACCTCGCCCACCTGGCCGATATCGACATATTGGCCGGGATTGTCGCGATCCGGCATTTGCATCTTGCGTGCGTGGATCAGGCCGCCGTCCTTGCCGGTGAGGCCGACCGCGTGGCCGCCGAAATGGTTGATCAGCGTGACGATGTCTTGCTGCACTTCGCCGCCGAGCACCCATTCGACGACTTCCATCGTCTCTTCGTCGGTGACGCGCATGCCCTGGATGAACGTGCCCTGTTTGCCGATCTTCTTCAGCGCCTGATCGATTTGCGGACCGCCGCCGTGCACGATGACCGGATTGATGCCGACCAGCTTGAGCAGGATCACGTCGCGCGCGAAGCCTTGCTTCAGGCGCTCTTCGGTCATGGCGTTGCCGCCGTATTTGATGACCACGGTTTTCCCGTGATACTGGCGAATGTAGGGCAGCGCCTCGGCCAGGATTTCAGCCTTCAGGGTGGGCGCAATCTGCGAAAGGTCGGGAAGCTCGGACATGGCGGCAGGCTCGGGCGTGGAACGGTTAAAACAGGGCGAATTGTACAGGACTGGCGCGCTGCAACAGGGTTTTCGACAGCGTCGGCGGCGTTGAGCGCGCCGGCTTTGTACACCGCGCAGTGGCGGCCCGCAAGCGGCAGTCGACGAGGAAGCGTACCGCCGTTCGAACGCGCCCCGCAATTAGCCGAATGGACGGCTGACGGAGGTTCGCCAGTCGTGGCATCATTTCCTGACCAAGGCTGAAGCGAGACCACCCGGCCCGTCATGAAACCGTCCGCCTCCCGCCCCGAAGGCAGCGCGCGTTGCCCGCGCTGCGGTAATGCTTTCGATTGCGGCATGCACGCGCAGCCGTCCGAGTGCTGGTGCCGCGAGATGCCGGCGTTGCCGGCAGATAGGCTCGATCCGGCCGGCCGTTGCCTGTGTCCAGAATGTCTTGCCGCGGAAATTGCGCGAGCGGCTCGGGAGCGACCGGACGCCGGTTCATCCTGAAGCCGGCGCAAGCGGCGCGGCTTCGATGAAACGCGGCGCTCTATGCCGCGTGGTGCCGGGCCGCGAGTGCGCTCAGGTCACGGGCGACGGTTTCCAACACGGGCTCCCATTGGCCGAACTGTGGCTGCCGGTACAGCGTCGCACCCGGATACCACGGGCTGTCGCGCCGATCGAGCAACCAGACCCAGTGCGGATTGACATCGAGCAACACCCATGTGCGTTGGCCGAGCGCGCCGCTCAAATGTGCAGCCGACGTGCAAACCGTAATCACGAGATCGAGCGCGCTGACAAACGCGGCGGTATGGTCGAAGGTCGAGAATTCGGCGGTGTAGTCGGTCATCGGCAGACCGGCCGCATGTGCCGCCGCAACGTCAGCGCCCGCTCCCGGTTGCAGTGAATAGAACGCCACGTCTCGCATGCCGCCGAAATGGGCCGCATAGCGTTCCCAACCGACGCGTCGGAACGGATTGCGCTGATGGCCGTGGCTGCCGGTCCACGTCAGTCCGACTTTGAGCCTCGTTTCCCCGGCGAGCCTCTTTTGCCACGACGCGCGTGCTGCGGCGTCCGCGTGTAAATACGGCGTGGCAGCCGGGATCGTGTCTTCGCGCGTGTCGAAAATCAACGGCAAACTGAGCAGCGGAATCTCGTAATCGAACGGCGGCAGCGAATCGACACCGCCGCCGGCCGAATAATCGTCGACATGGTTACCGAGGCTGCGCACAAGCAGTGCGCCCATCTGCGGAAATGAATTCCAGATGAGACGGCCGCCGTCGCGATGAACACGCTCGGCCAGCATGGGGATATAGCGGCAGAACTGCAGGAGATCGCCCATGCCCTGTTCGCCCCACACCAGCAGCGTTTTACCGCCGAGCGGTTCGCCTTTCCAGGTCGGCGCCGGCATCGCGGGGCGGTTGCCGCTCAGTTCCAGGGAGCCGTCCCAGCGCGCTTCGTGCGACGGCCAGCCGGGCGCGTAATCGCCTCGCATGAGCTGCACCATGCCGAGATTGGAGCGCATGTTCGCGTTGTTGGGCGCCAGCGCGCAAGCGATTTGTCCGGCTTGCTCCGCCTCGTCCCAGCGTTGCGCCTCACGCAGCGCCAGCGCATAGTTGTTATGCGCT
Organism: Paraburkholderia sp.; assembly: GCA_035636295.1. Lineage (GTDB taxonomy): Bacteria > Pseudomonadota > Gammaproteobacteria > Burkholderiales > Burkholderiaceae > Paraburkholderia. Next base: position 4,453 of record DASPZL010000518.1, on the reverse strand, counting down.
AGCGGGCTACGTGGCGAGCATTGCACGGCTCTTGCGCCGGCTTCGATCGCACGCGACACATTCATACTCATGCGGTATGCGTTCGCGAGATTGGTCCAGCCGTTGCCGTCGTCGGGATCATCGTGGACGGAGCTTTCCAGAAGCGCCAGTTGTTCGCTCAGGTCACCGCCGGTAAGCATCAATGCGGCGGCGAGATTGCTGCGCAGCCGCGGAAGCTTCGGATCGATTGCCAGCGCCCGGCGATAGGGTGCGATTGCGTCGGCATGCCGGTTCGTCATCTGCAGCGCATAGCCGAGCCGGAAGTGCGTAAGAGCGCGGTGGGGATCGAGTTGGGCAATAATGGCGGCGAGTTCGATCGCGTCGCCATGGCGGTTCTGCTCGAGCAGCGCGGTTGTGAGCGAATCGAGTGAGGCGTCATCGAGCGGATGGACTTGCTTGGCGGCATCGACCCATTGGGCTTCTTCTGTCGCGCTGTTTTGTCTGGCTGCGGCAGCGTGCCGCAGGAAAGTCAGGAAAGCTGACGAGACAGGCGTCTCGCTATCAGAGGTAGGCTGCATGGCTGGTTTGCGCTGGAAGAACCGATCATGGAGAACCGGTCCGTGCGACGCTGTCGCAAAAATGCCATCTTACCCGCGCGAGGTTGCGACGTAAGTCGGACTAGTCCGAACAGGTAAACTAAAGAGTCATGCATCGTATAACCAACACCGGCCGGGTCAATCTCGGTCATCTGTTCTGGCTGCGTAGCCTCGCCATCATCGGCCAACTGGTGACGATCGCGGTCGTGCAAATGTTCATCGGCGTGCACTTGCCGTTGCCCGCCATGCTGCTCGTGATCGCCCTCGAAGTGATCTTCAACGGACTCACATGGTGGCGCGTCTCGCAGCAGCGGCCCGAGTCGAATATGGAGCTGTTCGGCCAGATATGGGTCGATCTCGGCGCGTTGTCCGCGCTGCTGTTTCTCTCCGGCGGCACCACCAATCCATTCGTTTCGCTGTACCTTCCATCGCTCGCGATTGCCGCCGCCGTGTTGCCATGGCATCTGATGGCGTGGCTCGCGGCTTTCGCCGTGGCCTGCTATGCGGTGCTGGGTTTCGATTCCGTGCCGCTGAATCTCGACAACCCCGCGAACCTGTTCGACTACTATCGGGCCGGCATGTGGGTGAACTTCATGGTCAGCGTCGGCCTGATTGCGTGGTTCGTCGCGCGTATGTCGCGCGCTCTGCGGCTACGTGACGCAGCGCTCGGAGAGGCGCAGCAGCGCCTGCTTCACGATGAACGCGCGGTCGCGCTCGGCGTGCAGGCGGCCACCGTCGCGCACGAAATCGGCACGCCGCTGTCTACCATTGCGATGCTGTCCGAAGAGTTGCGCGACGCGGCGCACACCGACAAAGGGCTTGCACCGTACAGCGCCGATCTGGATCTGCTCGAACAGCAGATGACACTGTGCACGTCGGCGCTTGCCCGATTGCGCAGCCGCGCATCGACGACCACGAACCGTCAACTGGTCGATGAGTGGCTTGAGTCGTTCGGCGAGCAGTGGCGCTTGCGGCATCCGCATGTAAAGTTCGAACGGCTCGGCGTGCCGCCCGCGGACATCAGTCTTGACGATACGGTTGCCGTGAGTCAGATTCTCACGATTCTGCTCGACAACGCCGCGCGCGCGAGTCGCGATTACGTGACGTTGTGCTGCGCACTTGCGGCTCGCGGCGATCAGATCGTATTCGAAGTATGCGACGCGGGCCCCGGCATTCCGGCTCCGCTGCGCGGGTCGCTCGGCGCGATGCCGGTCGACAGCACGCAAGGCGGACATGGCGTAGGCCTCTATCTGGCATTTTCGGCGGCCGCGCGTCTCGGGGGATCAATCGAGCTGACCGACGTCAGCCCGATCAAGCCGCGCGGCACGCGTGCAGTCCTGAGACTGCCGCTCGCGGGGCGCAAATTATCAGGCACGGGCCGCCAGGGCGCCGCGCCATCCAACACGGAGAAACAGGCATGAGCGAAAAGAATTTTCTGGTGATCGACGACGATGAGGTGTTCTCCGGCATCCTCGCCCGCGGTCTCACCCGGCGTGGTTATACGGTGAGCGAAGCGCATAACGCGGACGAGGCGATCAAGCTGGCGAATCAACAGAAGTTCAGCCAGATCACAGTGGACCTGCATCTCGGCAACGACTCCGGCCTTACGCTCGTCGCGCCCTTGCGCGACTTGCAGCCTGACGCGCGCATGCTGGTGCTGACCGGCTATGCCAGCATCGCGACAGCGGTGCAGGCGGTGAAAGACGGCGCCGACAATTACCTCGCCAAGCCGGCCAATGTCGAGACGATTTTGGCGGCGCTGCAAAGCGAAGCGAGCGCGCTGCAAGCTGAAGAGGCGATCGAGCATCCCACGCCGTTGTCGGTCGCGCGTCTCGAGTGGGAGCATATTCAACGCGTGCTCGCCGAGCATGGCGGCAACATTTCGGCCACCGCACGAGCGTTGAACATGCATCGTCGGACGCTGCAGCGCAAGCTGGCGAAGCGGCCGGTCAAGCAGTAAGCGCCGGTTCTTATCTCCGTTTACGCCGCGGACGGAAAACAAAACGGGCTGCCTTATCAAAGGCAGCCCGTTTTTTAAGCCTCACGCTTGATCTGCGTCAGTCAATGCGTGCAGCTCGTTGCGAGATGCGCATCGGCATTCACAGCACGTAACGCGACAGATCTTCGTCTTCGGCCACTTCGTTCAGCGCGCGATCCACATACGCCGCGTCGATCTGCACCGTCTTGCCCGAGTGATTGCCGGCCGCGAACGAGACTTCCTCGAGCAGCTTTTCGATCACCGTGTACAGGCGGCGAGCGCCGATGTTCTCGGTCTTCTCGTTCACCGAGTAGGCGATCTCGGCGAGGCGGCGAATGCCGTCGTCGGCGAATTCGAGGTGCACGTCTTCGGTGGCGAGCAGCGCCTGGTATTGTTTGACGAGGCTCGCATCCGTGGACACTAGGATCGATTCGAAGTCCTTCACCGACAGCGAATCCAGTTCGACCCGAATCGGAAAACGGCCTTGCAGTTCCGGAATCAGATCGCTCGGCCTGGCCAGATGGAACGCGCCGCTCGCGATGAACAGGATGTGATCGGTCTTCACCATGCCGTACTTGGTGTTGATCGTCGTGCCTTCGACAAGCGGCAGCAGATCGCGCTGCACGCCCTGACGCGACACCTCGCCGCCGCCGGCTTCATTGCGCGACGCGATCTTGTCGATCTCGTCGAGGAACACGATGCCGTTCTGCTCGACGTTCTGCACCGCCCTGGTTTTCACCTCTTCCTCGTTGAGCATCTTGCCGGCTTCTTCGTCCGTGAGGACTTTCAGCGCTTCCTTCACCTTCATTTTGCGGCGTGTTTTCTTGCCGCCGCCGATGTTCGCGAACATCGAACGGATCTGCTCGGTCATGTCTTCCATGCCCGGCGGCCCCATGATGTCCATGCCGACTTGCGGCTGTTCGACGTCGAGTTCGACTTCCTTGTCGTCGAGCAGGCCTTCGCGCAGGCGCTTGCGGAACGTCTGGCGCGTGCTGCTGCCTTCGTCGGCGGTGTCCGCGGCGCTCGAGCTTGCGCCGAAGCCGACCGGACGCGCGCTCGGCAGCAGAATGTCGAGGATGCGGTCTTCGGCCTGATCTTCGGCCTTGGTTCGCACTTTGCGCATTTCCGTTTCGCGCGTTTGCTTGATCGAAATTTCCATCAGATCGCGCACGATACTGTCGACGTCGCGGCCCACATAGCCAACCTCGGTGAACTTGGTGGCCTCGATCTTGATGAACGGCGCGTCGGCCAGTTTCGCCAGACGCCGCGCGATTTCGGTCTTGCCGACGCCGGTCGGGCCGATCATCAGAATGTTCTTCGGCGTGATTTCCTGGCGCAGCGGTTCTTCCACCTGCTGACGCCGCCAGCGATTGCGCAGCGCCACGGCCACCGCTTTTTTCGCGCGGCCTTGGCCGATGATGTGTTTGTCGAGTTCCGAGACGATCTCGGCGGGAGTCATGGTGCTCATCGTTGGTCCTTGTCCTGTGCGCGCGAAGACGCGAAAGCGCGTGTTACTCGATCGTCTCGATGACGCGATTGTGGTTCGTATAAATGCACATGTCGCCCGCAATAGTCAGCGCCTTTTCGACGATATCGCGCGGCGAGAGTTCGGTGTTTTCGGTGAGCGCCTGCGCTGCGGCCTGCGCATACGCGCCACCCGAACCAATCGCGCAAATGCCGTTTTCCGGATCGAGGACGTCGCCGTTACCCGTGATGACCAGCGTGGTTTGCGCATCGGCGGCAATCAGCATGGCTTCCAGCCGGCGCAGCATGCGGTCCGTGCGCCAGTCTTTCGCGAGTTCGACAGCCGCGCGCGTCAGATTGCCCTGATGTTTTTCCAGCTTGGCTTCGAAGCGGTCGAGGAGCGAAAACGCGTCGGCCGTGCCGCCCGCGAAACCGA
>DASPZL010000517.1:0-3153 GCA_035636295.1 Paraburkholderia sp. | reverse complement strand
ATCGAGTATCGCCGCATTGCCCGCGGTCGCGACCGGGTACGATATTCCGCGCCCGGTCGAACTCGCGCCGGGCGTCTACGCAATGCTCGGCAACGGCGACGCGGTCGCACCGCGCAATCATGGAATCGTCGCGAATAACGGCTTTCTGGTCGGCAGAAGCGGCGTGGTCGTGATCGACACGGGCTCGTCGTATCGATACGGCCGGGCGATGATCGAGGCGATTCATCGTGTCACGCCTCTGCCGATCGAACTGGTGATCCTCACGCATCAAGCGCCCGAATTCGTGTTCGGTGCGGCCGCGTTTCGCGATGCGGGCGTGCCGATCCTTTCACACCGCCGCACTGCCGAGTTGATTGCCGCGCGCTGCGCGATCTGTTTGAAGAATCTGCGCCGCACGCTGGGCGCGGAAGAAATGAGCGGCTCACGCGTAACGGTGCCGGATCGAACCGTCGACGATTCGACGCGCCTTCAGGTGGGCGGACGCGAACTCGAACTGCTCTACTTCGGCACCGCCGCGACGCCGGGCGACCTTGCGGTTCGCGACGTGCAAACCGGCGTGCTGTTCGCCGGCGCGCTCGCGAGCATCGGACGTATTCCGGAGCTTCGCAATGAGTCGATCCCTGGCTGGCTGGCAGCACTCGACCGGCTGAATACGCTGAACATCGCCAAGGTGGTACCGGCCTTCGGTCCGATCGTCGCGCCCGCGCGCGTCGGCGAGACCGGCGAGTATCTGCGCGCGCTGGATGCGGCAGTGCGTCATGCCTATGCATCCGGCGAGGGACTCGTGAGCGCGAAGGAGCGCACGCAAGCAACGCGCTTCCGCGCATGGAAGCTCTATTCGGTGGCGCACCCGCAAAACGTGCAACGGGTTTATCTGGAACTGGAGCAGCGTTGAGCGATGAAAAGGTTTTATTGCTTGACCTGTCCGGTTTCGCCCGGCGCCGACGCTCCTTCAGGCGACATGGCTTTCGCGCGCTTATCCATCAGGGTTCCCGACGCGTTCCCATGAACGCCCTTTGCGGCCTCGTTTTGCATCTGATGTCCGGCCTCTCCCGGCTGTTCGCGGGGCTGGGTCGATGTACTCGATTTATCGTTTCCACCTTGCGCAAAAGCGCAGGTGCTAGCGACGATGGCTATCAGGCCGCTCGCTGTTCCGATCATTTTCATGGTTGTCTCCCGTTCAAAGCTGTCTCGACGCCGTAATGGCATAGTGCTTGCCAGCAACCGTTGAGACGAACGCGGACATCCAGCAGAGTTATCGACACGCCGCCATTCACGAGCGGCGCGTCGATAGTTTTCAGCGCTTATTAACCGGCGTTTATTGACCGGTATAGCCGAGCGGAACAGTCGCATTGCTTTTCGCAACCGTCGCGTTATTCGACACGATGTACTGCGGCACCTCCGTGAGCGTCAACGCGACGTGACCGTCGGTATAGGCGAGCGTACTCGTATTGCCGTAACCGTCGATCTTCGTCACATTACCCGACGTACCCGGGTTGTCGACCTGAAGCGAATAGCCGGTCGAGTACGTCTGGCTGTAAACGCCGCCGCTGGTTGGCCACTGCGCATTGCTGTGCGCCCACGCGGCAGTCACGACCTTGCCGTTGCCGAGTTGCTGGAACGCATACACGAAGGTTCCGGACGGCGCACCCGTGACCCGGCCCAATGTATTCGTGCCGTCGAGGGCACGAGTCATCGTGGCGAAGGCCATCGCTTCGGGCTTCGGCGAGAGGTTCGTCGCGCCGAACGCGCCTTGTGCGTTATTCAGGTCGAAGAACGAGCCGTATCCCACTTCGCCTGGATAGTCAGGACCGTAGAAAAACGTGGTGACCTGCGCACCGCCGCCCAGCACGATGATGTGCGCCCGCACGCCAACCGCGGCATGCGCGAACAACTGGTTCTGCGACGGCACCGTGGGGCCGTAGCTGAGGCCAGGATCGTAGCTCGCGCCCGCTTCGGTGAAGAAGAGCTTCATGTTCGGCTTGCCCGCCTGCATCACCGAACGCAACTGCACCATCTGTTTGTCGAGTGCGTTGGCCTGGTTCGCCGGATCAGGATCGGAGTCCTGCAACTCAGGCGGATGAGCCGGATAGGTACCGGCATTCCAGTAGCCATGCGTTGATACTGCATCGATGTAATTCCACAGGCCCAGCGCACCGAACTTCTGCAGATAGCCGGTTGTGCAGGTGTTGCAGTTCGCGGCGAACGGATTGCCGGTGCCCATCACGACTGCGTTTGGATCGGTAGAGTGAATGCCTTCGTAAGCAGCCTTGTACATGGCGACGAAATTCGCGTCGCTATCCGACCAGCCGAGGCTCGGCTCCCACGTCACCTGATAGTAGTTCTTCTGCTGGTTCGGGTAATTTGCGGCGCGAATCAGGCTCGTATCGGTACCGACCTTGGCCATGAAGTTCTGGAACTCCGGCATGTTCAACGGCGCATAGTAGCTGTCGTTGTACTGGCCCGTCTTCGAATCCCAGGCAGGCAGTCCATCGAGGCGCACAATGCGCATCTGATCAGGATTAGCTTTATAGAACGGACTAAGGTCATTCACGCTCGGCGTGTATGTATTGGGGCCGTTGGGTTCCATGACCGATATCTGACGGTCGTCGATCGTCCACGAGATACCCAGAGCGCGCAGCGCAGCGATGTTGCCGTTGAAACCCTGCATGCCGAAACGGTGTTGATCCTGATGCGCATACGTTACGGTGCCCAATACCGGCTTAAGCTCGGGCAATACGCCGAACGTCGCAATGCCCATCGGACGCGTTCCGCTTCTCGGCAACGTGCCGCCATTCGCGCGCAGCGTCGCGGTAAGCGCGCCATAGCCGGACCACGTCGACGTACACGGAATCGTATTGGTCTGCGCGCCGGCGCTAACCGCGAAACTTCCCTGCGCCTTGAGCGCGCCATTCGTATCGGCAACGGACCAGATCACCGTATCCGCGCTCTGCGAGTTCGTCGTGATCGCAAGCTTGAACGGTGCGTTGTTCTGGAAAATGCGCAGGCCGTCGGTGGTGGGGGTGTCGGCACTGATCAATCCGTTCGCGCTGCCGCCGGCTGTTTGTGTCGGTGTGCCGCAGGAGAGCGTGGAGTTGGTGGTTGCCGGTGCTGGTGCTGGTGCTGGTGCTGGTGCTGGTGCTGGTGCTGGTG
>DASPZL010000516.1:0-7479 GCA_035636295.1 Paraburkholderia sp. | reverse complement strand
GTCCATGAAAACCAGTACGACGTGAAGAACTGGAGGTCGTGGCGCTCCAGCACATAGGCGGACACGACGTTGATCACCGCGACGATCGCCAGCACGGAAGTCATGCCGATCCGCCGGCGCAGCGCGAACAGCAGCGGATAGACCACATAGAACTGCACTTCGAGCGAGAGCGTCCAGAGCGCGCCGTTCGAGCCGAACGTCTTGCCCGCCACGCCTTGCAGCGAAAACAGATTGACGAGGAAGGCCTGCAGGCCGATCTCGCGGATCTTGTGGCTGACGGGCGGCAGTTGCAGGCTGAACCAGTCGAGCGCGAACGTCAGCACGAGCGCCGCCAGCAGCACCGGATAGATACGCGCGAAGCGGCGCACCCAGAAATTGCCGGTGTCGAGCCGGTAGTCGGGATTTTTGGAGAGCCGCAGCGCGGCGCTGCGATGAATGCAGTATCCGCTGATGACGAAGAAAATCGGTACGCCCGCCGAGCCCCATGCAATCGGGAAGGTCAAATACGCGGCAATGGCATTCAGATTGAATGAATGGCCGGCGCTTTGGTGAAACGCCTGCATGCCGACCCATTCGATCTGCCGGCAGTGGAAATACGCGACCAGCAGCGCGGCGAAGCCCCGCATCGCGTCGATGACATGCTCCTTGCCGGCGCTGTCGGTGCGCGCCTCGCTCTGGGCGCGCGGCGCGGCGCCGGTTCGAGCGGGAGAGAGGGGCAGGGATGAGCCGGCGGCATCCAGTGCTGAGTCGCTCATGCGCGGTCCTTATTCTGGAGAAGGAAAAAGCTTATTCCCGGGCGCCGTACGCGCCCGCGATGCATGACATGCTAGTGCAACAACGCGGGCAAAAAATCGATAAAAAATGGCGTGACGAATCCTGTTAAATGGCCATTTTTGTGACGAATTGTAATTAAGCCTAACCGGATGCGGCGGCGAATTATTTACCGCTTTTGTCGTGTTAATTTTAGATACGGATTCTCCTGACCAGAGGTGAAGTCATGAACCTGCATCTACTCGCCGGCATCGCCGTGCTGCTGATCCTCGTCGCCGCCTCCGCTTACCGGGAGGCGCTGCGCAACGAGCCGATCCGCCGTTTTCGGATGAATTCGGGCAAGCTCCCGCAGCTCGACGAGAACGAATAGCGTGTGCCGGCAAGCGCAAAAGCGCGTGTGCGGTCGTCCATTGTTGGGCGATCACGGCGCGTGTCGTCAATACAGCTCCAGTTTGGCCGGATACGTAAAATTTTCGGGATTCCAGAAAATAATCCGGTTTCGATACGTAATTGTTTCCTGCTGCTTGTCACGATGCGGTATATCGAAAGCGAATTGAATTAAATATCCGGATGGAAAAAATTCACGCGTGAACTGACTTATTTTTTTGTTAGTCTTTTCGACAACATCGATTGGCCGAAAGGTCCGCGAACACACTAATCTCTAACCGATGTGGGAATGCCTACCATGCTGAAAGTCACCAAAGCCGTGTTTCCCGTAGCGGGCCTCGGGACACGATTCCTGCCGGCTACCAAAGCAAGTCCCAAGGAAATGCTGCCGATCGTCGACAAGCCGCTGATTCAATATGCGGTTGAAGAGGCGATTGCCGCCGGCATCACCGAGATGATCTTCGTGACGGGCCGCAGCAAGCGCGCCATCGAAGACCACTTCGATAAGTCGTACGAAATCGAGGCCGAGCTCGAAGCGCGCAACAAGCAGAAGCTGCTCGACCTGGTGCGCAGCATCAAACCGGCCAACGTCGACTGTTTCTACGTGCGTCAGGCCGAAGCGCTCGGTCTCGGCCACGCTGTGCTGTGCGCCGAGAAACTGGTGGGCGACAGCCCGTTCGCCGTGATTCTGGCCGACGACTTGCTGCACAGCTCGAAGCCGGTGATGAGCCAGCTCGTCGACACCTTCAATCACTATCACAGCTCGGTGATCGGCGTCGAAACCATCGCGCGTGAAGACAGCCGCTCGTACGGCGTGGTGGACGGCCGCGAGTGGGAAGACAATGTGATCAAGCTGTCGGGCATCGTCGAGAAGCCGGCGCCGGACAAGGCGCCGTCGAACCTCGGCGTGGTGGGCCGCTATGTGCTGATGCCGACCATCTTCAAACATATTCGCGCGTTGAAGCCGGGCGCGGGCGGCGAGCTGCAATTGACCGACGCCGTGCAATCGCTGCTGACGGAAGAGCAGGTGCTCGCGTATCGCTACTTCGGCACGCGCTTCGATTGCGGCAGCAAGCTCGGCTATCTGAAGGCGACGGTGGAATTCGCACTGCGTCATCCGGAAGTGAAGGCGGAATTCGAAGCGTATCTGCAGGCCTATATGCAGGGCAATATGCAGGCGCAGTACACGGCTGAAGCGGCTTAAAAGGCTGACCCCCGGTTCAATATGCTGAAGCCGGGGCCGCAAACGCATCCACGCAGAAGCAACGCGCAGCAGTACCGCGCAAATTAAAACGGGCGCCGCACTACGCGACGCCCGTCTTTTTTTCAGCCGCGCTCGAACCGTATTCGAGTCGCGGCAGAACAGCCTCAGCCTTTCTTCACTTCCAGCCGGAACTTGTGCAGCAACGGTTCCGTGTAGCCGCTCGGCTGCGCGCGTCCTTCGAACACCAGCGCCTGCGCGGCCTTGAACGCGACCGTGTCGAAACCCGGCGCCATCGGCTTGTAGAACGGGTCGCCCGCGTTCTGCTCGTCGACCACCTTCGCCATGCGTTTGAACGTCTCTTTGACCACCTCGCGCGTCACCACCCCGTGATGCAGCCAGTTGGCGATGTGCTGGCTGGAAATACGCAGCGTGGCGCGGTCTTCCATCAGGCCGACGTTGTGAATGTCCGGCACCTTCGAGCAACCCACGCCCTGGTCGATCCAGCGCACCACGTAGCCGAGAATGCCCTGGACGTTGTTGTCGATTTCGCTGCGGATCTCGTCCGCGCTCCACTTCGCCGATTCGACGACCGGAATCGTCAGCAGCCCGTCGAGCAGTTCGTCGCGCACCTTCGCGTAGTCCGTGCGCTCCAGGTCCTGCTGAACGGCCTGCACGTCGATCTGGTGATAGTGCAGCGCGTGCAGCGTCGCGGCGGTCGGCGAGGGCACCCATGCGGTGTTCGCGCCGGCCTTCAGATGCGCGATCTTCTGTTCGAGCATCGCGTGCATCAGATCGGGCATCGCCCACATGCCCTTGCCGATCTGCGAGCGGCCGCGCAGGCCCGCGCTCAATCCGGCCAGCACGTTGCTGCGCTCGTAAGCGGCAATCCACGTGCTCGACTTCATGTCGCCCTTGCGCATCATCGGGCCGGCTTCCATCGCCGTGTGCATTTCGTCGCCGGTGCGGTCGAGGAAACCCGTGTTGATGAACGCGACACGCTCGGACGCTTCGGCGATACAGGCGAGCAGGTTGACGCTGGTGCGGCGCTCCTCGTCCATGATGCCCATCTTGATCGTGTTGCGCGGCAGCTTCAGCAGGTTCTCGACGCGCGCGAACAGCTCGCTCGCGAACGCGACTTCGGCCGGGCCGTGCATTTTCGGCTTCACGATATAGATCGAGCCGGTGCGCGAATTCAGCTTGTGCTTGCGGTCGTGCAGCGCGCACAGCGTGGTGATCACCGCGTCGAGAATGCCTTCGGGAATCTCGTGGCCGTCTTTCGTCAGCACGGCCGGGTTGGTCATCAAATGACCGACGTTGCGGATGAAAAGCAGCGAGCGGCCATGCAGCTTCACCGGCGTCTTGCCGTCCGCGCCCGTGTATTCGCGATCGGCATTCAGACGGCGCGTGAAGGTCTTGCCGCCCTTCGTGACCTCTTCGGTCAGATCGCCGTTCATCAGGCCGAGCCAGTTGCGATAGAGCTGGACCTTGTCGTCCGCATCCACGGCCGCCACCGAGTCTTCGCAGTCGATGATCGTGCTCACCGCCGCTTCGACCACCACGTCCTTCACGTGCGCCGCGTCGGTCTTGCCGATCGGATCGTTCGCATCGATCTGGATTTCGAAGTGCAGGCCGTTGTGCTTGAACAGCACCGCCGACGGCGCGCCCGCTTCGCCCTGATAGCCGATGAACTGCGCCGGCGTTTTCAGCTCGCTCGTGCCGTTCTTCAGCGCGACGACCAGCTTGCCGCCTTCCACCTTATAGGCGGCTGCATCCGCATGTGAACCGTTCGCGAGCGGCGCGGCCTGATCGAGAAACTTGCGTGCATAAGCGATCACCGCGGCGCCGCGCACCGGGTTGAAGGTCTTCTGCCTGTCGGCGCCGTTGGTCTCGGGGATCGCGTCGGTGCCGTACAGCGCGTCGTACAGGCTGCCCCAGCGCGCGTTCGCCGCGTTCAGCGCATAGCGCTGGTTCGACAGCGGCACCACGAGTTGCGGGCCGGCCTGTTCGGCGATTTCGGTGTCCACGTGGTCGGTCGTGGCCTTGACGCCGGCAGGCACGGGCACGATATAGCCGATGCCTTCGAGAAACGCACGGTAGGCGCGCAGATCGCGCACCGGACCCGGATGGGCGCGATGCCAGTTGTCCAGTTCGGTTTGCAGGCGGTCGCGCTCGGCGAGCAGCGCACGGTTTTTGGGCGCCAGCTCGTGCACGAGGGCGTCGAAACCCGACCAGAATGCGGCGCTGTCGATTCCGGTGCCGGGCAGGGCTTCGGTTTCGACGAACTGGTCGAGGTTGGCGGCGACTTGCAGTCCGCCGCGCGGGTTCATCTGAGTCATCGACTGCTCCATCTATCTGAATGGGGCCGATGTGGGGGCATCGGCCCACGTTGTGTTTCGTTCTTTTTTGTTGCCGCCGCTATCAACGGAATCGGAATGAAGCCGGACTCAAGCGGCGATCGCCTGAATACCGGCGCGGGCGATCTGTGCGTCCTGATCCGACTTGACGCCCGACACGCCGACCGCGCCGACCACCTGGCCGTCGACGATCACCGGCACGCCGCCTTCCAGCGTGCCTTGCAGCGGCGCGCTCAGGAAGGCGGTGCGGCCGTTGTTGATCATGTCTTCATACACCTTGGTTTCACGGCGGCCGATCGCCGAAGTGCGGGCCTTTTCCGTCGCAATGTACGAGCTGGCCGGCGCGCTGCCGTCCAGACGCAGCATTCCGAGCGGATGGCCACCGTCGTCGACCACCACGATCGCGACGGCCCACTGGTTCTTCTCGGCTTCCGCGCGGGCGGCTTCGAGGATTCGGGTCGTTTCGGCAACGGTCAACACGGGTTTGCTCAGCATGATGAATGTCCTGTTTCGTTTATGGTAAGGATGCTTCTACAAGTTCTATCCAGTGACGCACCGGCGTGCGACCGGCGCCGTCCAGATGCGTCTGGCAGCCGATGTTGGCCGTGACGATCAACTCCGGCATGCCGCTTTCCAGCGCGTCGAGCCTGTTGTTGCGTAATCTTTCCGCAAGCTTGGGCTGGGTGATCGAATACGTGCCCGCCGAACCGCAGCACAGATGCGCGTCGGGCACCGCGGTGAGATCGAAGCCGAGCCGTTGCAGGATCGACTCGACCGCGCCGCCCAGCTTCTGTGCATGCTGCAACGTGCAGGGGCAGTGAAACGCGATCTTCTGTTGCGCCTGCTTTGGCAACTTCGCTTGCGAATTCGCCTGCAATCTATCGAGCGGCTCGTCAGCCAATACCTCGACGAGGTCCCGCGCCAATTCGCTGACCCGCTGCGCTTTTGACGCATAGCGCGGGTCGTCGCGCAGCAGATGCCCGTATTCCTTGACGAACGCGCCGCAGCCGCTCGCGGTTTGCACGATGGCTTCGGCGCCGGCTTCGATGGCGGGCCACCACGCGTCGATATTGCGCCGCGCCCGCGCAAGGCCAGGCTCCTGCGCATTCAGATGATAATCGGTCGCCCCGCAGCAGCCGGCCCGCTCCGCGTTCACGACGCTGATGCCGAGCCGGTCGAGCACGCGGGCGGCGGCCGCGTTGGTGTTCGGCGACAGCGCGGGTTGCACGCAGCCTTCCAGCATCAGCATTTTGCGCGGATGCCGCGGCGCCGGCCGTGCTTTTGCCCGAGCGCCACGCTTGGGGATTTTACGTCCAAGCGCGGCCGGAAGAAATGGCCGCAGCGCGCGGCCGGTTTTGAGCAACGCGCCGAACACGGCCGGATGCGGGATCACGCGCCGCAAACCCTCGCGCAGCAAGCGTTCGGATGCGGGCCGATCAATGCGCCGCTCCAGTTCCGCGCGGCCGATGTCGAGCAGCGCGTGATAGGTGACACCGGACGGACAGGTGGTTTCACAGTTGCGGCAAGTGAGGCAGCGGTCGAGGTGCAACCGGGTTTTCTGCGTGACCGGCTCGCCTTCGAGCATCTGTTTGATCAGATAGATGCGTCCGCGCGGGCCGTCGAGTTCGTTGCCGAGCAGCTGATAGGTCGGGCAGGTCGCGTTGCAGAAGCCGCAATGCACGCAGGAGCGCAGGATCTGTTCGGCTTCATCCGCGCGCGACAGGGTTTTGGCGGCGTCGCTGAGATTCGTTTGCATGGTGGGTTCGCCTTCAGGTCTTCACAGGTCCGCGCTCATAGGCCGATGTTCACAGGCCGGCATAGAGGCGGCCGGGATTGAACAGGCCGCGCGGGTCGAGTTGTTGTTTGAGTTGCTGATGAAAGCGCAGCAACGCCGTAGGCAACGGCGCGAACGGTTCGGCGCCCGCATGCGGTGTGAAGCGGGTCGCGTGACCGCCGGCCGCGTGCGCGATCTGGCGGATCGTCGCGGGCGGCGCATCGCTTTTCAGCCAGCGTTGCGCGCCGGCCCAGTCGAGCAGCGTGTCGCCCGGCAGCGGGACGAGCGGCGAAGCGTTCGGCAATGACAGACGCCACAGCGGGCGCGGGTCGTCGAAAAACGCCAGGCGGTGCTCGCGCAACGCGTGCCAGAACCGCGGATCGAGTTCGGCGCCGCCGATGCGGTCCAGCGCCGACGCCACCGATCCCACGCCGCCTTCGAGCCGCACATGCAGGCGGCCATCGACGTGACATGCGCCGCTGACCGGCAACGCCGCGCGGCGCCATGCCGAGAGTTCGCGCAGCGCTTCGCCCGCGTCGAGATCGAGCGTGAGGCTGCCGAGCGCGCGCGGTTTGGGCAGCACCTTCAGCGAGACTTCGGTGATCAGGCCAAGGCAGCCGAAGCTGCCGGCAAGCAGACGCGACACGTCATATCCGGCCACGTTCTTCATGACCTCGCCGCCGAAGCGCAAATGCTTTGCGCGGCCCGTGATCACGCGGCAACCCAGCACGAAGTCGCGCACCGATCCGGACCACGGCCGGCGCGGACCCGCGAGGCCCGCGGCCACCATCCCGCCGACGGTGGCCGCGCCGCCGAACGCGGGCGGCTCGCACGGCAGCATCTGGCCGGCGGCGTCGAGCGCGGCGTTCAGTTCGCCAAGCGGCGTGCCGGCGCGCGCGGTGATCACGAGTTCGGTCGGGTCGTAGCTGACCACGCCGCGATGCGAGCGCGTGTCGATCGGCGTGCCTGCTACCGGCCGGCCGAGAAAC
>DASPZL010000515.1:0-7098 GCA_035636295.1 Paraburkholderia sp. | reverse complement strand
CGCTTCAAGTAAAATAGTCCCCCATGGCTAACCTCGCTCTCTTCGACCTCGATCACACGCTCATCCCCACCGACAGCGACCACGAATGGGGCCGCTTCATGGTGAAACACGGCATGGTCGACGCCGAAAATTTCGCCCGTGAAAACGACCGTTTTTTCGCGGACTACAAAGCCGGCAAGCTCGACATTCATGCCTATCTGATCGCCATGCTCACGCCGCTCGCGAAATACACGCGCGCGCAGCTCGCCGACTTTCACGCGCAGTACATGCACGAAGTCATCAAACCGGCGATCTTTCCCGTCGCGCTGGAACTGGTCAAACAGCATCGTGAGGCAGGCGATCTCTGCTGCGTGGACACCGCCACCAACGAGTTCATCACCCGCCCGATCGCGCAAGCCTTTGGCGTTCAGGCACTGATCGCCTGCGAAGCGGAAACCGTCGACGGCCAGCCGCATTCGCCGTACACCGGCCGCCCCACCGGCACGCCGAGCTACAAGGAAGGCAAGATCGTGCGCACCGAGGCATGGCTTGCCTCGCTCGGCAAAACCTGGAGCGACTTCGAGCGCAGCTATTTTTACAGCGACTCGCACAACGACATTCCGCTGCTCGAAAAGGTCACCGATCCGATCGCGACCAATCCCGACGACACATTGCGCGCCCATGCGCAGGCCAAAGGCTGGCGCATCCTCGAACTCTTTCAACCCACGTGATCAAAAAACTTATCCGCAAGCTATTCGGCCAGGACTCGGCGCCCGCTGACGACACCGCGCCCGCCGAAGCCGAAGCAGACGAAACCGGCAGCGCACCGGCACGCAATGCGACAGGCGCATCAGGCGCCGGCAAGACGCGCCGCAAACCCGCCCGCGGCGGCGCGGCCGTCAAAACCGTGCCCGATCCCGACGTGCCGGTCATCATTCCGCATGACGTGCACGGCATCGATCAGGCGCTGATCTCGAGAAACGCGATTCGCGTGACCGAAGGGCTGCAGCAGGCGGGGCACCGCGCGTTCATCGTCGGCGGTGCGGTGCGCGATCTGCTGCTCGGCATCAAGCCAAAAGACTTCGACGTCGCCACCGACGCCACGCCCGAACAGGTGCAGAAGCTGTTCCGCCGCGCGCGCATCATCGGCCGGCGGTTTCAGATCGTGCATGTGCAGTTCGGCCAGGAAATCATCGAAACCTCGACGTTTCGCGCGCTGGTCGATCCACCCGCGGCCGACGCGGCGCCGCCGCGCCGCCTGAAGCGCGACGAACTCGACCGCCGCACGCATGCGGTGGACGCGAGCGGCCGCGTGCTGCGCGACAACGTGTGGGGCGAGCAGCACGAAGACGCCACGCGCCGCGATTTCACGATCAACGCGATGTACTACGATCCGGCCACGCAAACCGTGCTGGATTATCACAACGGCATGGCTGACATGCGCGCGCGCCTGCTGCGCATGATCGGCGACCCGGCCACGCGTTATCGCGAGGATCCGGTGCGCATGCTGCGCGTGGTGCGCTTTGCCGCGAAGCTCGACTTCGAGATCGAGGATACGACGCGCTCGCCGATCGCCAGGATGGCCGATCTGATCAACAACGTGCCCGCCGCGCGTCTCTTTGACGAGATGCTCAAGCTGATGCTGTCGGGCCACGCGCTCGCCTGCCTGAAGCGTCTGCGCCAGGAAGGCCTGCATCATGGCCTGCTGCCGCTGCTCGACGTGGTGCTGGAGCAGCCCATCGGCGAAAAATTCATCACGCTTGCGCTCACCAACACGGATGCCCGCGTGCGCGCCGGCAAACCGGTGTCGCCCGGCTTCCTGTTCGCCACGCTGTTGTGGCACGACGTGCAGCTGCGCTGGCAAAAATTTGAAGCGAACGGCGAATATCCGGTGCCCGCGCTGCATCGCGCGATGGACGAAGTCCTCGACATGCAAACCGAGAAACTCGCGATCCACAAGCGTTTCTCGGCGGATATGCGCGAAATCTGGGGCCTGCAGCTGCGCCTCGAAAAACGCTCGGGAAGGAGCGCGCTGAAGCTGCTGGAACACCAAAGATTTAGAGCGGGGTATGATTTCCTCCTGCTGCGCTGCGAATCGGGTGAACTCGACGAGTCGGTCGGTGCGTGGTGGACGGAGTTCATCGAAGGAGACGTCGCGGCGCGTGAAACCTTGCTCACGCAAGGCGGGAAGGACCGGAGCCCTCGAAAACGACGGCGGCGCAGCAGTGGCGCCAGGAACCGCAATGCGGGCGACGGAATGGAGGGCGGCACGCCAGCCGAACGCACAGCCAACGAAGCGGGCCATGACGGTTCGCACGAAAACTGACATCGCGTTCGCGGAAGCCGTCGAACGATAGTTGCAGGAAGTTATGCCATGACGGTTGCTTATCTCGGCCTCGGCGCGAATCTCGGGGACGCGCGCCAGACCCTGAAAGACGCGGTGGTGTGCCTCGCACAACAGCACGCCATCACCGTGCTCGCCAAGTCGAGCCTGTATCGCACTGCCCCGATCGACGCGGGCGGTGACGATTATTTCAACTGCGCCGTGAAGATCGATACGACGCTCCCCGTGCGGCATCTGCTTGCGCTGTGCCACAAGATCGAGCATCAGTTCGGCCGTGAGCGGCCGTTTCGCAACGCCCCGCGCACACTCGATCTGGACATCCTGCTCTACGGCGATCAATCGATCGACGAGCCCGATCTGATCGTGCCGCATCCGCGTCTGATCGAACGCGCCTTTGCGCTCGTGCCGCTGATCGAGATCGACGCGGCGCTCATCATTCCGCAACATGGCCGAGCCGACGCGTTGCTCGCCGGCGTCGCCGATCAGCGTATCGAAAAGGTCAAATCACCCTGTCAGTGTCCGATGCTCAATGCATTGGCGGCAGGCGCCGGCACGGCCGGCAAAGGCCGCTGCGAATGAATTCTCCACCGCTTACCGTCACCGCGCCGCAACTGCGGCCTCCGTTCGGCTATCTCGCGATCGAAGGGCCGATCGGCGTCGGCAAGACTTCGCTCGCGCGGCGCCTCGCGCAGCGCTGGTCGATGCAGGAAATGTTCGAACGGCCACAGGAGAATCCCTTTCTCGAACGCTTTTACCGTGACACCGCACGTTATGCGTTGCCCGCGCAGCTGCACTTCGCGTTGCAACGCGCGCAGCAGGCGCAGGAAGTCAGCACGGCGCATGTGTCGGGCACGCCGCTGATCGCCGACTTCATGACGCAAAAGAACGATATCTTCGCGCGTCTGACGCTGCAGGAAGACGAGTGGCAGTTGTATCGCGCCCTCGCCGCGCGGCTCGAGGTGAGCGCGCCGGCGCCGGACTTCGTGGTCTATCTGCAGGCCAGTCCCGAGGTGTTGTTCGCACGCATTCAGAAACGCGCCGTGCCGATGGAGCTGCAGATTTCCGATGCGTATCTGCACGCACTATGCGACGCCTACAACGAGTTTTTCTATCACTACGACCGCACGCCCGTGCTGACGGTCAACGCCGAACATCTGAATCCGCTCGACTCGGACGCGGACCTTGCGCTGCTCGCCGAACGCATTGAAACCATGCGCGGCCGCAAGGAATTCTTTGTCAAAGGCACGTCGCTTTAAGCGGCTCGGCCATCTCTTTTTCCAACGGATTGACCCATGACCTATTTGCAGGAAGCGAGCCGGAACGCCATCACCGTGCCGAAACTGCAGGCAATGCGCGATGCCGGCGAAAAGATCGCCATGCTCACCTGTTATGACGCGAGTTTCGCCGCGCTGCTGGATCGCGCGGGCGTCGACGTGATGTTGATCGGCGACTCGCTCGGCAACGTGCTGCAAGGGCAGACGACGACGCTGCCGGTGTCGTTGACGGACATCGCGTATCACACGTCGAGCGTCGCGCGGGCGCGGCCCTCGGCGCTGGTGGTGGCCGACTTGCCGTTCGGCACCTACGGCTCGCCGGAAGATGCGTTCCGGAGTTCGGTGGAATTGATGCGTGCCGGCGCGCAGATGGTGAAGCTCGAAGGCGGCGAATGGCTCGCGGACACGGTGCGCTTTCTGGTCGAGCGGTCGATTCCGGTGTGCGCGCACGTCGGTCTGACGCCGCAGTCCGTGCACGCGTTCGGCGGCTTCAAGGTGCAAGGCAAGACCGAGGCGGGCGCGAGCCAGTTGCTGCGCGATTCGCTCGCGGTGCAGAATGCCGGCGCGCAATTGATCGTGATCGAGGCGGTCCCGACGCTGCTCGCGGGCGAAGTGACAAAGCAATTGCGGATTCCGACGATCGGTATCGGCGCGGGTCTGGATTGCTCGGGCCAGGTGCTGGTGCTGCACGACATGCTGGGCATTTTCCCAGGCAAGCGGCCACGCTTTGTGAAGGACTTCATGCACGGACAGCCGAGCATTCTGGCCGCGGTGGAAGCGTATGTGCGCGCGGTGAAGGACGGCTCGTTTCCTGGGCCTGAGCACATGTTCTGATTTGATTGCCGCGGATTGCCGCGGCTCGGTGGTTAGCTCGCCGAGGCCGCGGGTTTGTTTTACGGATGGGGGCGGGTTGGTCCGCGTTGCTGTTCTAGCGGATGATCCGCGCCGGCAGCGCGCCGCGCAACGCGTTGCATATCAGCAAGGCTTCGGCGTTCAGTACGTCGGCTTGCGAGAGTACTTTTTCGGCCGCTTGCAGGCCCGAATCTTCTTCCAGCAACATGCTTCGCATCACGCCGGGCAGCACGCCCGACGCGAGCGGCGGCGTCCACCACCGCCCTGCCAGCTTCACGAACACATTCGACCGGCCGCCTTCGGTCAACTCGCCTCGTTCGTTGAAGAACAGCGTGTCGAATGCGCCCTTCGCTTCGGCTTCGCGCCAGCCTCGATCGTATTCGGCGCGGCGCGTGGTTTTGTGGCGCAGCAGCGCGTCGCTGACTTCCGTTGCGGGGAAATTGTGATCCGGGGCGAGGAGTACGCCGACTGTCGGGTCAGCCTCGGAACCGGAGTTACAGCCGGCTAACGGCGCCAGCACGGCCGCGGTTATTTGAATCGCGCCGTTCTTGCTCAGCGCGAGTCGCATGCGGTGCGGGGTTTGCGCCGGCAGCGCCTCGCATTTCGCTGCAATTCGCGCGCGAAGTTCGTGTTCTTCGCCGAGTTCGAAACCCAGCGTCGCCGCGCTCGACGAGAGTCGCGCGAGATGCCTCGACAGATGCCGCACGCCTTCTTCCCGCGTCGCGTACATGGTTTCGAATAGCTCGAAACCAGGGTCGGCGCCGGTCAGAAAGCGCGCCTTCAATTGGCACTCCGCATATTCGTCGGCGGCGACGCTGTCGAGCACGATGCCCGCGCCGATGCCCAGCTTGCCTTGCCGTTCGCCTGGCCGCGCGGTCGTCGGGTTTAGGACCAGCGTGCGGATCGCGACAGATAGGCAAAAGTCGCCGCAGGGGTTTTCGCTTGCGTCGGATTGCGATGCAGCGGTAGCGTTGGTCCCGGCGGCGACCACCGGTGCATCGAGCCAGCCAATCGCCCCCGTATAAAGACCGCGCGGGGTGCTTTCGAGCTCGTCGATCAACTGCATCGTGCGATGTTTCGGCGCGCCGGTGATCGAGCCGCACGGAAACAGCGCGCGCATGATTTCGGCGAACGACGTGCCCGCGCGCAACGTCGCCTGCACCGTGGACGTCATCTGCCAAACCGATGCATAAGGCTCGACGGAAAACAGCGCCGGCACCTTGACCGATCCCGTTTGTGCAACCCGCGAAAGATCGTTGCGCAACAGGTCGACGATCATTACGTTCTCGGCGCGGTTCTTAGGATCGTTGCCGAGGAATTCCGCCGCGCCGCGATCAGCCGCCGGATCGTCCGATCGCGACGCCGTGCCTTTCATCGGCCTGGCGCGCAACGTCGCGCCTTCTTTTTCGATGAAAAGCTCCGGCGAGCACGACAGCACCCAACGGCTTCCCGGCAACGCAATCAGCGCGCCGTACCGAACCGGCTGGCGAGCTCTCAAACGCCGATAGAGCGCCGTAGGCGAGCCGAACACATCAAAGCCGAGCCGATAGGTGTAGTTAACCTGATAGGAATCGCCCGCGCGCAGCGCGGCATGGACCGCGTCGATCGCTTCGTTGAATTGCGCCGGATCGACGCTCGCGCGCACGTTGGCCGTGCCCGCCACCGAAGGCTCAGCCGCGCCGCCGTCGCGCGCCATGAGCCACGCGTCGACCTCGCCACGCGAAAGTTTCTCGCAACGTTCGAACAATAAAAAACGCAGCGCGGCATCGCCACGCTGCGTTTTCATGAAGTGCCGGGAATTCCCGTCGAGAAGAAGATTGCGGCCGAATTCATAGTCGGCCAGCACGACGGCATGCAAACCGCGCCGCGTCTCCGCGGCCACGGTTTCGCACACGGCTTCGAGCTGTGCGGAGTCCGCACAAACCCGTTCATGCGAAAAACCCGTGTACAGACGGCTCGAGCAGCGCGCCGCCGTCGCGTCGCAATCGTCGAGCAATGCGAAAACTGCGTCGCGCTCATTCGCCGTCATGCTGACCGCCAAAATCAAACTGCCATCAATCGAAGAAGCTCTTCACCCGGTCGAACCAGCTCTTGCTTTGCGGGCTATGCCGCGCGCCGCCTTCCACCAACGCCTTCTCGAACTGCTGAAGCAACTCGCGCTGCGACTCGGTGAGCTTGACCGGCGTCTCCACTTGCACGTGCACGTACAGATCGCCGGCGATGCTCGAACGCAGTCCCTTGATACCCTTGCCGCGCAGACGGAACGTCTTGCCCGACTGCGTGCCTTCAGGCACCGTGAAGCTGGCGCGGCCCGCCAGCGTGGGCACTTCGATCTCGCCGCCGAGTGCCGCCGTGGTGAACGGAATCGGCATCTGGCAATGCAGATCGTCGCCGTCGCGCTCGAACACCGAGTGCTGCTTGATATGAATCTCGACGTACAGATCGCCCGACGGACCGCCGTTGATACCCGGCTCGCCGTTGCCGGCGGAGCGGATGCGCATGCCGTCGTCGATACCTGCCGGGATCTTCACTTCGAGCGTCTTGGTTTCCTTCACCTTGCCCGCGCCGTGGCAGTGGCCGCACGGATCGGGAATATAGGTGCCGGTGCCGTGGCACTTCGGGCAAGTCTGCTGAATGCTGAAAAAGCCT
>DASPZL010000514.1:0-7059 GCA_035636295.1 Paraburkholderia sp. | reverse complement strand
AACTGACCTACACCACAATGCAAACGCGCGACGCGTTCGCCGCCCGGCGCCGTGCACCTCGCCCACCGTTGTGATGCTGCTCCGTACGCCGCCGCTTATGCCGCCGCTTACGCCGCCGCTTATGCCCTGAACCCGCTCCGGACGTCGTTTTCACCATGCTAGAATGCGCCGTCTCCGCCGCTCGAATACACAATGAAAAAGGGAAGCAAGGCCGCCGAGCCTGATACCAACGGCATCCCGTCCGAGACTCCGCGCACCGACGCCCGGCGTAGCGACGCCCGGCGCAAGTACGATCCCGAACAGACCAAGCGCAACATCCTCGAGGTCGCCACCCAGGAGTTCTCCGCAATGGGGCTGACGGGCGCGCGCGTCGACGCGATCGCGGAGCGCACGAACACCACCAAGCGCATGCTGTACTACTACTTCGGCAGTAAGGAAGGCTTGTACCAGGCGGTGCTGGAAAAAGTGTACGGCGACATTCGCGCGCTCGAACAGGATCTGCACATCAGCGAACTCGATCCGGTCGAGGGCATGCGCGCGCTGGTCGAGTTCACGTTCGACTATCACGACCGCCAGCGCGATTTCGTACGCCTCGTGACGATCGAAAACATTCACGGCGCGAAGTACGTCGAGCAGGTGAAGACTTTCAAAGGCCGCAACGTCACCGTCATTCATACGATCGAGGATCTGCTCGCACGCGGTATCGCGTCCGGACAGTTTCGCAGCGACGTCGATGCGATCGATCTGCATTTGCTGATCAGCTCGCTGTGCTTTCATCGCGTCGGCAATCGCCATACCTTCGGCACGGCGTTCGGGCGCGATCCGTCGCATCCGCGCTTGCGCGCGCGGCATCGCGCGATGATCGTCGACGCCGTGCTGCGTTTCGTGCGCAAGGAAGATTGAAGCAAGCCTGAAACGAAGAAAGCGGAACGCGGCCTCGCCCCGTTCCGCTTTTTTATTCGCTCGATCCGCCTGGTTGCGATCGAGCCGCGCCGTTCAATGCACCAGCACGATCCGCTTGATATCGCCGACGATAAAGATGTACGACAGCGCGCCGATCAAGGCGACCACGCCGATGAACACCAGCGCGCCGACGAACGAGCCGGTCGCCGCGACGATGAAACCCACCACCAGCGGCGTCACGATGCCGGCCAGATTGGCCGCAAAGTTGAAGATGCCGCCGGTCACGCCGAGCAGACCGTCGGGCGCGATGTCGGACACCAGCGTCCAGCCCAAGGCGGCCATGCCCTGCGCGAAAAACGCCACCGACAGAATCGCGATCACCGCCACGTTGCTCTCGACATAGTTGGCGAGAATGATCGTCGACGCGAGCAGCAGGCCGGCGATGATCGGCAGCTTGCGCGCCACGTTCGCCGACTTGCCGCGACGCAGCAGCCAGTCGGAGAAGAGACCGCCGAACATCACACCGATCGACGCCGCAATGAACGGCATGATCGCGAAGAAGCCGATCTTCAGCCACGCCATATGACGTTCGGTGGCGAGATACGTGGGAAACCAGGTGAGGAAGAACACCAGCGTCGAGTTGCCGGCGAACTGGCCGAGGCAGATGCCGGTCAGTTGACGGTGCTTCAGCAGGCGCCCGATGGTGCGCCATTCGAAGCCGGTCTTCGCCGCTGCGGGCGCCGCGCCCGGAGCAGCGGCTTCTTTCTTCCGGTGCGTGAGACCGCCGCCCGCTTCGATATAGTCCAACTCCGCCTGATTCGCCGACGGATGATCGCGCGGCTCGCGATAAAACATCCACCAGATGCCGCCGAACACGATCCCCGCGCCGCCCACCACCAGGAACAGCGAACGCCAGCCGAACGCGCCCATCAACATGAACAGGAACGGGCTGAAAAACGCGAGGCCGATATATTCGCCCACCGTGTATGTGCCGGTCGCCATCGCGCGTTCGCTCTGCGGAAACCATGTGGCCACCACGCGGCTATTGGTCGGAAAACACGGCGCCTCCGAGACGCCGAGGCCCAGCCGGAACGCGAACAGCCCGCCCACGCCATGCACGAGTCCTTGCGCGAGCGTGCACAGCGACCAGAACGTCATCGAGAGGAAATACGTGAGCTTGCTGCCGAAGCGATCCAGAAACAGCCCGCCTGGAATCTGCGAGGCCACGTAGCTCCACGAAAACACCGAGAACAGCAGGCCCATCAGCGCGGCGTTGATGCCGAGCTCCCTGGTCAACTGCGGCGCCGCGATGCCGAGCACCGTGCGGTCGAGATAATTGATCATCGTGCCGACCGCGAGCAGCGCGAGGATCTGATAGCGGGCTTTCGAGCGGCGCGTGGTGCTCACGGTGGCGTCAGTCTGAAGCGTGGCGTCAGTGGAACTGGATTGTGCTGGTTGCGGCATGGTGTCTCTGTCTCCTCGATCTGGCATCTATCCGTTATGTACCGGCCGTGGCGCCACCGGTTAGCGTCCCCCAAGGGGACTTCCCGCGGGGCGTTGCAACAACGACTGAAAATGGGTGTACACGCGCTCGGCGTCCGGTTCGAGACCCGTGAAAATGCGCATCGCGTCGACCGCCTGATACACCGCCATGCCGCCGCCGCTCAACGTGCGGCAGCCGAGCGCTTCGGCCGCCTGCAACAGCGCGGTGCGAATCGGGAAATAGACGATGTCCGCCACCCACAACTCGCGGTGCAGCAACTCGACCGGCAACGGCAAGCCGGGCAGTTTCGCCATGCCGGTGGGCGTCGCGTGAATCAGGCCGTTGGCGGCGGAAAGCGACTCGGCGAGCGAATTGCCGGCGCCGACGGTCGCGCCGGGGAAACGCGTCTGCAATTCCGCGGCGAGTGACGCGGCACGCATGGCGTCCACGTCGAACAGCGTGAGCGTTCGCGCGCCCATCGTCAGCGCGGCGTGGGCGACCGCCGCGCCTGCGCCGCCCGCGCCCAGTTGCACGACGCGTTCGAGCGACACGTCCGGCAAGCCGCGCCGAAACGCACGGGCGAAACCGGACCAATCGGTGTTGTGGCCGATGCGTTTGCCGTCCTTGAACAGCACGGTATTGACCGCACCCAACGCGCGCGCGTCGTCCGAAAGTTCGTCGAGCAGCGGAATCACGGCCTGCTTGCAGGGGTACGTGATGTTCAGACCATCGAAGCTCATGCGTTCGGCGGCAACGAGCAGATCGGGGAGCGCCGCGATGTCGAGCTTCAACGCTTCGAGATCGATGCGCCGATAGACGTAGTTCAGGCCGAGCCTGCTGCCCTCTTCCTCATGCATCGCGGGGCTCAGCGATCCGCCGATGCCCGAGCCGATCAAGCCGACCAGACAGGAATGCGGGTTCGCCTTTGAATTTGCGTGCGCGTTCATTTAGCCGCCCTATTCTTAAGGATGGTCGCCATCCGCTCAAGAGCGAGCACATAACCTTGGGTGCCGCAGCCGACGATGATCGCCTCCGCCACCGCCGACACGTAAGAGTGGTGACGAAACGCTTCACGGCGATGCACGTTTGAAATATGCACTTCGATGACGGGCTTTTCGATCGCGCTGAGCGCGTCGGCGATGGCGACGGAGGTATGCGTGTAAGCCGCCGGATTGATCACGATGCCGTCGACCTTGGTACGCGCCGCATGCAGCCAGTCGATCAGCTGATGCTCGGCGTTCGACTGGCAGAAGTCGATCGACAGGTCGAGGCGCGCGCCCGCGTCGCGGCACAGCTTCGCGACGTCGTCGAGCGTTTCCGAGCCGTAGATGGCCGGCTCGCGCGTGCCCAGCAGATTGAGGTTCGGTCCGTTGAGGACCAGCACCGATGCAAAACTCATGACAGCCACTCCTGCAAAGTAAGGCTTGAAGCGAACCACGGCACTCGCGGCGGTTCTACAACGTGAACGAAGTGTGCGCGCATTGTCCATCGCCGTCATTCGGGGTTTGTACGAATTTGTACCATCTAGTTAGTTTGTATAGACTGGCGCAATCCAGGCTATCGTGGGTAGCCGTGGCCCCGCATCTTGCTGGCTCTCGCTGACATTGGGTAACTAGCTGGACCATTTTTCGCATTGCAGCATGCGTCCGGCAACGCATGCCGTGGCGCGGCGCACAGCCCGCGGCGCGCAGTTCTTCAACAGCCGTTCCATTGTTTTTGCAGGAGCCGTTCATGCAACGTTCGATTGCCACCGTGTCGATCAGCGGAACCCTCGTCGAGAAGCTGAGCGCGATCCACGCGGCGGGCTTCGAGGGCGTCGAGATCTTCGAAAACGATCTGCTGTATTTCGACGGTTCTCCTGCCGACGTGCGGCGCATCGCCGAGGATCTCGGGCTGAAAATCATGCTGTTCCAGCCCTTTCGAGATTTCGACGGTGTCGGCCCGGAACGCCTCGCGCGCAATCTCGATCGTGCCAAACGCAAGTTCGACGTGATGCACGAACTGGGCACGGACCGCATTCTGGTATGCAGCAACGTGTCGCCCGACACCATCGGCGACGATTCGCTGATGATCGACCAGCTAGGCGCGCTGGCCCGCGCGGCCGAGGCGGCGGGCGTGATCGCCGGTTATGAGGCGCTCGCGTGGGGCAAGCACGTGAAGACCTACCGCCATGCATGGAAGCTCGTGAACGCGGTGAACCATCCCAACCTCGGGCTCGTGCTCGACAGCTTCCACACGCTCTCGTTAAACGACACGGTGGACGCGATCGCCGACATTCCAGGCGAGCGCATCGCCTTCGTGCAGATCGCCGACGCGCCGAAGCTCGCGATGGACGTGCTCGAATGGAGCCGCCATTACCGCTGCTTTCCCGGTCAGGGCGATTTCGATGTGGCCGGCTTCACCGCGCAGGTCGTGAAAACGGGCTACAAAGGGCCGCTTTCGCTGGAAATTTTCAACGACGGCTTTCGCGCCGCGCCCACCACCATTACCGCCGCGGACGGCCATCGCTCACTGCTGTTTCTCGAGGAGCAGACCCGCGCGCTACTCGAAGCCACACGGCAGCCGGTCGGCGATCTCTATCGATCGCCCGCGGCGCCCGCGCACGTCGGCTATCAGTTTCTCGAGTTCGCGGTCGACCCCACCACGCGCGCGCAACTCGTCGACTGGCTCGGCAAACTGCGCTTTCGCCAGGCCGGCCAGCACCGCTCGAAAGAGGTGACGCTGTATCAGCACGGCGCGGCGTCGATCGTGCTGAACGCCGAGCCCGATTCGTTCGCCAACGCATTTTTTCAGCAGCATGGCTTGTCGCTGTGTGCATCGGCGTTTCGCGTGAACGATGCCCGCCAGGCGTTCGAGCGCGCCGCCGGTTTCGGCTACGCGCCGTTCTCCGGCCAGATCGGTCCGAACGAACGCGTGCTGCCCGCCGTGCAGGCTCCCGACAGCAGCCTGAACTATTTCGTCGACGAAAGGCCGGAACAGCCCACCTTGTTCGAAGCCGATTTCGTCCTCACCGACGTCAACGGTCCTACTGAAGTGGGGCCGCTCACCCGGATCGACCACGTCTGCCTGTCGGTGCCGGCGAATTCGCTCGATACGTGGGTGCTGTTTCTGCGAACCGCGCTGGGCTTCCAGGCCGAGCCGGGCGTGCTGGTGCCCGACCCCTACGGCCTCGTGCGCAGCCGCGCGCTGCGCAGCGGTGACGGTTCGGTGCGCATCGTGCTGAACGCGTCGGTGGATCACCATACGGCGGTGGCCGAGGCGTTGCACACCTATCACGGTTCCGGCCTGAACCATGTCGCGTTCAGCACCGGCGACATTTTCAGCGCGATTCCCGAGTTCGTCGCCGATGGTTTGCCGGTGCTGCGCATCCCGCGCAATTATTACGACGACCTCGCCGCCCGCTACGCGCTGCCGGACGAGACGCTGGAGGCGCTGCGCGCGCACAACATCCTGTACGACCGAGACGAGCGCGGCGGCGAGTTTTTCCACGCTTACACGGAACAACTGGATCAGCGCTTCTTCCTCGAGATCGTCGAGCGGCGCGGCGGCTACGACGGCTATGGCGCGGCCAACGCGGCCGTGCGGCTTGCAGCGCAAGCGCAGCGCCGCAAGTAGGCATTCGGTCGGCATCGTTCGGAAGACCGCGCCCGGTCCATTCGGGCGGATCGGGCACGGTCCGTGCGGCATTGGCGAGAACAGTCGCATCGCACCGATATAATGGCGCCTGTTTCGCGGTGGAGTACCGCGCGGCCGCGCTCCATGCGGGCGTTGCACGTACCGTCAGCCGAATCAAATGCCAGGAGAGATATGAAGAAGTTTGCCGTAGTGCTGTCCATTCCCCTGCTTCTGAACGCTTGTGCCTATTTCCAGAAGGACCCGGACGCCGGCGAGCCTGTGACGGACACCAACACGCAGCGCTCGGTCAACGACGTGGTCGCCTGTTTGACGCAGCTCGCAACGAGCCACAACGCCGCGTTCAAGTCCACGGCGATCCCGCAAGGCCAGATGCTCGACTTCGGCGATTCGAATATCGTCAAGGTGCGCAGCGACAATGGTGCAACCACTTACCGTTTCTATGCGGGCAAGCGCCACGTCAACAATCTCTGGATCGAAACTGCGGGCAAAACCTGCGCGCCGTAAGGCCTGCGAGGGGTTGGAAGAGGTAGCTGTGACAATCGGTAACGCGTTCTTGTGCCATCTTCATGTCATGGTGTTACAGGACAATGGTTCTTAAGAATCGTTTAAGACTTCGTCCGCATCATCCACCCGACACTCATTCGCACAAGGTGCGCTCCATGAACCAGCCCGATCACAATACGAACGACACACCTGCGCCAGCCAGGCGGCCCACGATTCTGCGCCGCCTGCTGAGCCACCACGAACTGGCGACGTTGCTGCTGTTGCTGCATGCGCCGATCGATGCATCCGCGAAACCCGAGATTCCGCAGCTTCATGAAGCCGGCCTGATCGAAACGGTCTCCAGCGACGCGGGCGCGTCGCATATCCGTTTGACGCCCGAAGGCAATGCAGTGCTGCGCGGCCTTGGCGTGAAGTAACGTGCGCCGCCGGCTGACTCGCAAGCTGGCTGTGCGCGAGTTGCCTGATATTCGTTGAACTCGCCGTCTCCGGCGCCTGGATCTCCACCCGCTTCATATACGCCCCGGCCGGCTCAT
>DASPZL010000513.1:0-5212 GCA_035636295.1 Paraburkholderia sp. | reverse complement strand
GGCAACGGACTCGATGCGGCGATTCTGCTGTCGCTCGGCCTGGCTGCATTGGCGGCGCTGACCGGCTATGCGATCCAGCGTCACCTGAATCAGCCGCTGCAGGAGTTGACGCGCGCGGCGCGCCGCGTCAGCGCGGGCGAGACGCCCGCGCCGCTGCCGACCGACGGTCCCACTGAAATCGCCGCGGTGAGCAGCGCCTTCAATCAGATGACGCAGGCGTTGCAGCAGGCCGAGGCGACGCGCGCGCTGATGCTGGCCGGCATCTCGCACGACATCCGCACGCCGCTCACCAAGCTGCGCCTCTCGATGGCCATGGCGATGCCGGACGGCAGCGACAGCAGCTTCGTGGTCGCCGCCGAGTCGTATCTCGACCAGATCGAGACGATCCTGCAGCAGTTCATGGATTACGCGGGCAGCGGCGAGCGCGAGGCCGCCGAGCCCGGCGATCTGAATGCGCTGATCGAACGGCTCGCGGGCGATTTCGCGGGGCTGGGCCATGAGTTCGAGCTGTCGCTCGCGAACTTGCCGCGGGTTGCGTATCGCCCGATCAGCATGATGCGGCTCCTGATGAACCTGATGCAGAACGCGATCGTGTATGGCGGAACGGGGCTTGCCGTGCGGACCTGGACCACGGGCGACGCGGTGTATGTCGCGGTCGGCGATCGCGGCAAAGGTCTTTCGGCGCAGGAACTGGAACAGCTGAAGGCGCCGTTTCAGCGCGGGCGCAATGCTCGCGCGCATAGCGGCGGCACGGGGCTGGGGCTGGCGATTGTCGAGCGGATCGCGCGGCTGCACGGCGGCGGCCTGCAGTTTCATCCGCGCGAGGGCGGGGGGCTGGAGGCGTGGGTGGTGTTGCCGCTGGCAACCGGCTGAGCGCTTGAAAAAGCGGCGCCGGGTACGCCGCCGTGGCCGTGCCGCTCAGCTTCGGTCCAGCCACGCATCCAGGCCCACGCGGAAGGCCACGCCCGCGATAACCGGCACCGTCAGCATGAGGATGATGCCGAAGTTCGGAATCGGGTCGCCGTACGTGATGGGGCCGTAGAGCACGACGCCCGCGACGATCGCGAAGACCAGCACGCCGACGGCAACCATCAGGAGATTGCGCGCCACGATGGACAGGGTTTTGCGCTTCGCCTTGCCCGTGGTGCCGGCAGTGGGGACTTCGTCGTGTTGGGCGGGCATGATGGTTCTCGTGACTGGGAAGAGTACGGCCGCAAATCCGGCAAAAGAGGTGGCGATAAGCGACGGCAAAAGCGACGGCAAAGCGCGACGGCAAAAGCGCAACGACGAAACGAACTCCGATCCGGGGGCGCGACCGGCATCATACCAGGGCGCGTGAGTACTACACACTTTATACCGCGCCGCAGGTCATCGCGGCGACATCCGCTAGGACGCCGCTTCCGTATGATCGAGCCAATCCGCGAGTTCGCGCCGCAACTGCGTGATGTCGAGCGGTTTGCCGAGCAAGCGCGCGCCGGGGATCGTGTCGCCGATCTCCGCGCTCTTGCCGTAGCCCGACACCAGCAACACGCGGATATCCGGCTGCTCGCGCAGCACGGCGCGCGCGAGGTTGTCGCCGGACATGCCGGGCAACGTGAGGTCGGTGAATAGCACGTCGTAGCGTTGCGCGGCCAGCAGCGGCAGCGCTTCTTCCGCGCTCGCGACGGCGGTGCAGTCGAGACCGAGCGCGGCGAGCAGTTCGCGAAGCGCATCGCGCGAGTCCGCGTCGTCTTCGACCAGCAGCACGCGAGCCGGTGTGACAGCCGAGTGCGCCGGGTGCGTTGTGCGCGCCGGCGACGCGGCAGGCAGATGCTGCGTCGCCGGCTTGGGCGCTGTGCCGCAGCCATACGCGGCGGGCGGCACGCAAGCGGCGATCTGCCCATCGGCAACGCCGGCCGCGGCAGCCACGCCGGCCACGCCCGCGCGCAACACGCCGCGCACCTTGCGAGCGAGGTCGTCGCGCCGGTACGGTTTGGACAGCAGCGTGATGCCGGCATCGAGTTTGCCGTGATGGACGATTTCGTCGCGCGTGTAGCCGGACGTGAAAAGCGTCGGCACCGGGGGCGTGCGCGCGGCGGCGCGTTGCGCCAGTTCCACGCTCTTCACGATGCCCGGCATGACCACGTCGGTGAACAGCAGATCGATCGGCACGTCGCTGTGAATGAACTCGAGCGCCGCGTCGCCGCTCGACGCGGTCAGCACCTTGTAGCCGAGTTGCGCGAGCATTTCGACGGCGGTGAGGCGCACGTCCGCATCGTCCTCGACCACCAGAATCGTTTCGCCGCCGCCGATCGGCGCCGCGGTTTGATCGACGGTTTCGGCCGTTTCCGGCTCGCTGCAGCGCGGGAAAAACAGCGAGACGGTGGTGCCGCGTCCCACTTCGCTCTCGATCAACGTGTGACCGCCGCTTTGTCTGACGAAACCGAACACCATGCTCAGGCCAAGGCCGGTGCCATGGCCGTCGGGCTTGGTCGTGAAGAACGGTTCGAACACGCGTTGCAGCACCTCGGGCGGCATGCCGGCGCCCGTGTCGGTTACCGAGAACACTACGCATTCGCCCGGCGAGAGCTCCGGTTTATCGCGGCAAAACGCGGGGTCCAGCACGCGGTTCTCGGCGCGCACGGTGAGCGTGCCGTCCGCTTG
Source organism: Paraburkholderia sp. (assembly GCA_035636295.1). Lineage (GTDB taxonomy): Bacteria > Pseudomonadota > Gammaproteobacteria > Burkholderiales > Burkholderiaceae > Paraburkholderia. The sequence goes on along the minus strand of DASPZL010000513.1, from coordinate 2,569 downwards.
CATCGCGTCGCGCGCATTGATCGCCAGGTTGAGCAGCGCGTTCTCCAATTGATTGCGGTCGGCCTGTACGTGCCACAGATCGTCGCTCAATACCGTTTCGATCTTGACGGTTTCGCCGAGCGCGCGGTGCAGCATCTCGCTCATGCCGGCGAGCAGGCGGCGCGGATTCAGCACAGTAGGCGAGAGCGGCTGGCGGCGCGCGAAAGCGAGCAGATGCGCGGCCAGTTTCGCGCCACGTTTCACGGCTTCGGTCGCGGCGGACAACCGGCGCTGCGTGGCCGGATTGTCGCCGGTATCGGCGGCGAGCATCTGCAGGTTGCCGTTGATCACTTGCAGCACGTTATTGAAGTCGTGCGCGACGCCGCCGGTGAGGCTGCCGATCGCTTCCATCTTCTGCGCCTGGCGCAACTGGTCCTCGGCCAGCGCCCGCGCCGCGACCGCATCGGCGACGCGCTGTTCGAGCGTTTCCGTCAACTGACGCAGCGACTGTTCGGCGATCTTGCGCTCGTGAACGTCGATCAGCACGCCGGGAAAACGTGTCGGTTGGCCGAGCTCGTCGAACTCGCACTGGCCGTTCGCCTGCACCCACATGTAGTCGCCGTCGGGCCGGCGAATCCGGTACTCGGCGCGAAACGGCTCGCCCGTGCGCATCGCCTCGACGGTCAGACGGTCGTTGAGCGGCTGGTCGTCCGGATGGATCACTTGCGTGGCGGCGCCGCGCTCGACGCCTTGCGCGGCCTCTTCGACTGAAAACGAAAAGGTGCGCGCGAAACGTTCGTCGCCGGTAACTGTTCCCGTGCGCACGTCGAGCACCCAGGTGCCGAGCACCGCGCCGGTGTTGAGCGCGAGTTGCAGCCGCTCGTTGGTCTCGTGCAGCTCGGCTTCGGCGCGTTGCCGCCAGCGTTCGGTGAGCACCCGCGTGGTGGTTTCGACGACCACCGCCAGCACACCGGCCGGCGCGCCGCTGTCGTCGGCCACCGGGCTGTAGTAGAGGTCCATCCAGACCTCTTCGGGTTTGCCGTCGCGCAGCAGCACGAGTTCCTTGTCGCGATACGACAGCGTGCCGCCCGCGAGACAGGTGGTCATGACATGACGATTGAACTCGGCGATCTCGGGCCAGCCGATTTCGACTGGGCAGCCGAGCAGATAGGGATGCCGTCCGCCCGCGAAGACCGCGTAAGCGTCGTTGTAGATCATGTAGCCCGGCTTGCCCCACAGCAGCACGAGCGGAACAGGCGAGGCGAGCAGCAGTTGAACGGTGGCGGTCAGACTGCGCGGCCAGTGTTCGATGGCGCCGAGGCCGGTGGCGGCCCAGTCGAATGCGTTGATGCGCTGCGCCATGTCCCCTCGCCATCCGGGGCAACCGTGGTCTTGTGCCGGAAATGGCATGCTGCGCTCCACAGAGGTCACGTCGGCGAGGTGGCCCGCTCTGCCGGCGCATCATGCGCTCGAGTTGCCGGCAGGAAGCGGGGCGAATCTTCCGCCGTGCGCAGCGGGCCGGTGCGACGCTGCCCGGCAGCGACAATTGTAGGCCACAACGCGCGGCTCGTAACGCGCCCGGCCGTGCTCCGGCGGGTTTGGTCGAGGGCGCCTCGGAACGCTGCCGCAAGTTTTGCCGGCGCTGTCGTGGACCTGCGTACGACAGCGGAGCGAAGGGCATAGGTCGGCGGTTTTTGCCGGTACGCGGCAGCACGTCGACAACGCAAGGCGCGGCTCGCGCGACATCCGCCGATTCGATGGGGCCGCGCCCCCACAGCATTTCCAAGATACGCGAGCCACCGTTATGGTTGGGACATTTCTTAATCCGCGTCGGGTGGCGCATCGCAAAAATGTGCGTATCCGCCAGCAAAGCCTTGTCAGTTAAGCCGCATCGGCAATCCATTGCTGATCAATCTATCTCGTTAATTTAAGAGTCGTCTGAACTTGCTTTTTCTCATTCGGTGGAATAGGGACCTGGACCGCCGGGTTGCTGGATCGCGCATGCATATGCATGCAACCATTCTGGGCGGGCGAGGCGCCCGGACGACGCTGGTCAAGAGAGGCAGGAAGGCAGCGCATTCTTTTTTTGCGTGAAGGCGTAAATATTAATCATACGATTGCCGATATACATTGGCAGAGTGACCGGAACCCGCCTGATATCCATCAATATGCTTTCCACCTCAACGCAGCAACCGTCCGATTCAGGCTTGCGCGAACGCTTCCACCGGCGATCGCTGGAACACCAGCGTCCGCTGTCGACGGTGACGATGGCATTCACGGTCGTCGCATTCCTATGCTTCGTGGCGGCGCGCAACCTCGTCAACGGTCCGGCCGCGCCGCTTGCCTACCGGCTGGCGTGCGCGCTGGTGCTCGCCCTGCTGGTGCTGGCGATCCCGCGCGCGAAGTCGACCTGGTTGTTCGGCGCAATCGGCGTCGCCTATTCGCTGGTGCTGACGGCCGGCCTCGCGCTGAACATCGCCGGGGTCGAGCAGCCGCTGTTATGGGCGCTACCCGCGATGGTGGTGATACCGATCTGCGCCGCGCCGCTGTGGCTCACGCCAACGCACTATTTCGTCGGCAGCGCGCTCTT
>DASPZL010000512.1:0-8596 GCA_035636295.1 Paraburkholderia sp. | reverse complement strand
TATCTGTTTATAATCAAAGCAATTTTAAAGGATTCGAAGGTGGTTGTATGCTGGATCGTGAAGGCTTTCGCCCGAACGTCGGCATCATCCTCTTGAACGCGCACAACGAGGTGTTTTGGGGCAAACGGCTCCGTGAACATTCCTGGCAGTTTCCGCAAGGGGGCATCAAGTACGGAGAGACCCCCGTGCAAGCGATGTATCGGGAGTTACACGAAGAAACCGGGCTGCTTCCTGAGCACGTCAAGGTGATCGGTCGCACACGCGACTGGTTGCGTTACGAGGTGCCTGACAAGTTCATCAAGCGCGAAGTACGCGGTCATTACCGCGGCCAGAAACAAATCTGGTTTTTGCTCCGGATGGTTGGACGCGACTGCGACATCTGCTTGCGCGCCACCGACCACCCTGAGTTCGATGCGTGGCGCTGGAACGAGTACTGGGTGCCGCTCGACTGTGTGATCGAGTTCAAGCGGGATGTGTATCAGTTGGCGCTGACGGAGCTATCCCGTTTCATGCGCCGGGCTGCGCCGCGTGCGGAAAAACCTGGCGGGCACCATGGGCCGCGTTATCCCCGGATAGCGTCGTCAATGGAAAGTCCGCCGGATTCCACGGTGATGACGGTGACCTCGGTGACCACTGTCAGCATCGAAACATCGGTTCGCACGACGGTCGGGGCCGATTGCGGTCCGGGCGCGAGGTCGGCGGACGAGGTTGGCGCCGCTTCCGAACGCGAAGACGAATCGGCTCGTGAAACCGCCGGCTCGCTGTTCCGCCCGGGCGTGCGCAATTAAACTCTGTGCGGCTGTCCATGCCGTCTCTCTCTGGCGCGGCTCCTCGAGCCGCGCCAGTGTTTCGAGGAAATCATATTGAAAGCACTTGCTCTCGTCGTGGCGTGCGTCGCCACCGGCGCCCTGCTGGCTGGCTGTTCGAGCGCCGGCAAACCCACCAACAAAGACGACAGCGCATTTACCTACCTGCTGGACCGGCAGGGCACCTGGGTTGAAAACAAGGTGGACACCTTGCCGCCGCTGCCGCAGGACTCGAATCTGCTGCCTTTCGAAGTCTCCGGCAATACGCCCCTGCAATTCTCGATCGACCGGAATTCGCTCAGCGTCGGCTCCGACGGCGTGGTGCGCTATACCGTGGTCGTGACCAGCCCGAGCGGCGCACGCAATGTGAACTACGAAGGAATTCGCTGCGATACGTATGAATGGCGCCTGTATGCGGGCCTGAACGCGGATCACGACGATTGGGACCGGACGGTCGCGAACGATTTCAAGCGCATCGAGAACGGCGCGTTGAACGCATATCAAGCCGCGCTGTACCAGGATTATCTGTGCGCGAACAAGATCCCCACGGGTAACGCGAAGCAGATTGTCGAGAACATTCGGTATAAGCGCACCGCGGCGTCCTTGGTTCGCTAAGGCGCTGTTCGTGAGCGTGCTTTGAAACTGAGCGCGTCGCAGATGTGAAAAAAGCCGTTCCAGCTTTCGCCAGAGCGGCTTTTTTCGTGTGCCGTGCGCGCCTTGCGGTGAATCAGACCAGCACCAGATTATCGCGATGAATCAGTTCCGGCTCCAGCATGTAGCCGAGCACCGATTCGATTTCACCGCTCGGACGCCGCTGGATCAGCTTGGTTTCCGCGCTGCTGTAGTTCGTCAGACCGCGCGCCACTTCACGTCCCGCGGCGCTCAGACAAGCAATCACTTCACCGCGCGCAAACGCCCCTTGTACGCCGACGATGCCGATCGGCAGCAAGCTCTTGCCGCCTTCGGTGAGCTTTTCGACTGCGCCGTCGTCGATCACCACATGGCCGCGCACCTGCAGGTGATCGGCCATCCACTGCTTGCGTGCCGCGATGCGCGCCGTGCGCGCGATCAACTGCGTGCCGATCGCCTCGCCCGAGGCAAGCCGCGACAACACGTCTGCCTCGCGCCCGCTCGCGATCACCGTATTCGCCCCGCTGTGAGCCGCGCGCTTGGCGGCGAGAATCTTGGTCAGCATGCCGCCACGACCCAGGCTGGAACCCGCGCCGCCCGCCATCGCCTCGAGTTCCGGGGCGCCGGCATCGGCCTCCTGGACAAGCGTGGCATTCGGGTCCTTGCGTGGGTCGGCGGTGAAAAGCCCTTGCTGATCGGTGAGGATGACAAGCGCATCGCCCTCGATCAGGTTCGCGACCAGCGCGCCGAGCGTGTCGTTGTCGCCGAACTTGATTTCGTCGGTGACGACCGTGTCGTTCTCGTTGATGATCGGCACCACGCCGAGACGCAGCAGCGTCAGCAACGTGGAGCGCGCGTTCAGATAGCGTTCGCGGTCGGCCAGATCGGCGTGAGTCAGCAGAATCTGCGCGGTCTGGATCGAATGCTCGGCAAAGCGGCTTTCGTACACCTGCGCAAGGCCCATTTGACCGACGGCCGCGGCCGCTTGCAATTCGTCGATTTCGCGCGGCCTTTTGGTCCAGCCGAGCCTCTGCATGCCTTCGGCAATGGCGCCCGAACTCACCAGCACCACTTCCTTGCCTTGCGCGCGCAGCGCGGCAATCTGTGCGGCCCAACGGCCGATCGCAGCATGATCGAGGCCGCGCCCGTCGTTGGTGACGAGGCTCGAGCCGACTTTCACTACCAATCGCCGTGAATCTGCGATGACGGAACGCATTGTGCGCGGTCTCCAAGATGACACGTGACGCATGCCGGCCGTCCGCAAAGGCGCCGGCGCTCGAGCTTGTTATTCCTGCGGATCGGCGCCGGATTCGTCCGCGGCGGCCGGGGCTTGTGGCTTCTCGCGAAAGCGCACGTCGGCGGCGAGATCTTCGGCTTCAGCCGCGCGCTGCGCGTCCGAATGCGCGGCGATGTGATCGAACACCGCGTAGCAGAGATTCTCGCAACCCTGCCCGGTCAGCGCCGAGATTTCGAACACCGGGCCGTCCCAGCCAAAGCCTTCGAGGAAGGCCGAAACACGCGCTTCGCGCTCGTCTTCGGGCACCATATCGAGCTTATTGAGCACCAGCCAGCGCCGCTTTTCATACAGCAACTCGTCGTACTTGCGCAGTTCGTTGACGATTGCCTTAGCTTCCGCCACAGGATCGACCGCCTCGTCGAACGGCGCGAGGTCGACGATGTGCAGCAACAAGCCGGTGCGCTGCAGGTGACGCAGGAACTGGTGACCCAGGCCGGCGCCTTCCGCCGCGCCCTCGATCAAGCCGGGAATGTCGGCGATCACGAAGCTGCGGCTCGGCCCGACACGCACCACGCCGAGATTCGGCGCGAGCGTCGTGAACGGGTAGTCGGCGATCTTCGGCCGTGCGTTCGACACCGAAGAGATGAACGTCGACTTGCCGGCGTTCGGCATGCCGAGCAGGCCAACGTCCGCCAGCACCTTCAATTCGAGGCGCACCATGCGGCGCTCGCCGGGCTTGCCGTCGGTTTTCTGACGCGGCGCGCGGTTCGTACTGGACTTGAAATGCAGGTTGCCGAGACCGCCCGCGCCGCCTTGCGCGATCTGCACGGTCTGGTTGTGCTCGGTCAGATCGGCGATCAGCTCGCCGGTTTCCATATCGGTAATGGTGGTGCCCACCGGCATGCGCAGCGTGATGTCGTCGCCGCCCTTGCCGTAGCAGTCCGCGCCGCGGCCGTTTTCGCCGTTGCGTGCCAAGTGTTTTTTCGCGTAGCGGTAGTCGATCAGCGTGTTGATGTTGCGGTCCGCGACCGCGATCACGCTACCGCCCCGGCCGCCGTCGCCGCCATCCGGGCCGCCGAACGGAACGAATTTCTCGCGGCGCATCGACGCGCTGCCATCCCCTCCGTCGCCGGCGATGACTTCAATCCTCGCTTCGTCAATGAACTTCATGCGTAACTCCGTCCCGTGGTGTACTGCTAGATGGTGCTGCTAGATTTGATGCTGCCGGATGCTGCTATTTTGCCGCGCCCGCCGCGCGATGATCAATCGGCCGAACGGCATAGGCATGCCGGCATGAAGGATTCATTCCCGCCAATTCATTCGGCGCAAAGCGCCGCAATAAAAAAAGCCCCGCTAACTTCGCGGGGCCTTTTTTCGGTCCTGAAGCCCGTGCCTGACTAAACTCAGACTGCTGCCGGGACGACGTTGACCATGTGCTTCTTCGCTGCGCCTTTCGTCGAGAACGTGACGTGGCCGTCCGTCAGCGCGAACAAGGTGTGATCCTTGCCGATACCGACGTTTTCGCCCGGGTGCATACGCGTGCCACGTTGACGCACGATGATGCCGCCAGCGTTGATGGCTTGACCGCCGTACACCTTCACACCGAGACGCTTCGACTCGGAGTCGCGGCCGTTCCGTGACGATCCGCCTGCCTTTTTGTGTGCCATTTGATTTGCTCCTTAACCGGTGCGCTTACGCGTTGATCGCGTCGATGCGCAGTTCGGTATAGTTCTGGCGGTGGCCGCCATGCTTCTGGTAGTGCTTCCGGCGACGCATCTTGAAGATGGTCACTTTTGCGTGACGACCTTGCGACACGACGGTAGCCTTGACGGAAGCCCCACTGACCAGCGGCGTACCGAACTTAATCGATTCGCCTTCGCCCACTGCGAGAACCTGGTCGAGCGTGATTTCAGCGTCAATGTCTGCCGGTATCTGTTCTACTTTAAGTTTTTCGCCGACGGCAACTTTATACTGCTTGCCACCGGTTTTTATGACCGCGTACATTGAGAACCTCACTCTGTGTTCATTTTTCCCACGCACCGCGCGCGGAAACCCGTGATTATACATAGAGTTAGCTGCTCGGTCAAAACTCATTGAGAGCCGCCACCCGTACCGCCCGGCGCCTTGCCGCCCAGCCCCGCCCTGCGGCCTGCCGCTGCGCCGATCGTCGCGCGCCGTAGCCTGCGACCCGGAACTGCCGCGATTCGCCTTATAATTCGCGGCACTACCCAATTCAGCCATCATGTCGTCGACTGCCACCCCCTCCCCCAACGCCGCCAGCCTGCTCGCCCCGATCGCCGAAGACATGGAGCAGGTCAATCGCGTCATCCGGCACCGCCTCGCGTCCGATGTCATGCTGATCAACCAGATCTCCGAGTACATCATCAGCGCCGGCGGCAAACGGCTGCGGCCCGCGCTGCTCCTGCTGGTGGCGGGCGCGCTGGGCGAGACCACGGGACACCGGCACGAACTGGCGGCGGTCGTCGAGTTCATCCATACGGCGACGCTGCTGCACGACGACGTAGTCGACGAATCGGACCTGCGGCGCGGCCGCCAGACCGCGAACGCGCTGTTCGGCAACGCCGCGAGCGTGCTGGTCGGCGATTTTCTGTACTCGCGCTCGTTCCAGATGATGGTCGGCGTGGGCAAAATGCGCGTGATGGAGATTCTGGCGGAGGCGACCAACATCATCTCCGAAGGCGAAGTGCTGCAGCTGCTTAACATGCACGACGCCGACGTGGATGAAGCGCGCTACATGCAAGTGATCCGCTACAAGACCGCCAAGCTGTTCGAAGCCGCCGCCCAACTGGGCGCGGTGCTGGCCGGCTCGGACGCGAAAACGGAAGCCGCCGCGGCGGAATTCGGCCGGCGCATCGGCACCGCGTTCCAGATCATGGACGACTGGCTCGACTACACGGGCACGGCGGAATCCATGGGCAAGAACGCCGGCGACGATTTGCGCGAAGGCAAACCCACGCTCCCGCTGATCTATCTGATCGAGCGTGGCACGCCCGAGCAGTCGGCACTCGCGCGTGAAGCGATCGAGCAAGGCGGCACCGACCGTTTCGACACGATTTTCGAGGCGATCACGCGCTCGGGCGCGCTGGATCACACGCTCGAATGCGCGAAGCAGGAAGCACACGCCGCAGCCGCAGCAATTTCTTCATTCCCGGATTCCATTTACAAAGAAAGCCTGATAGAATTATGTTCTTACTCGACGGCAAGGCAGTCTTAAACGAGACTGAAACGCCGGGTTAGTCTGAATCGAGTCCGCAGTACCAAATTCGGGGTGTAGCTTAGCCTGGTAGAGCGCTACGTTCGGGACGTAGAGGCCGGAGGTTCGAATCCTCTCACCCCGACCAGATTTTCCTTGTTAGTTCAAGGCTTGAAAAACCGCCCAGCTTGCTCGGCGGTTTTTTGTTTTGGGTCGCGATTTTCGCTTCCCACGCGTGGTGTGAGCCGCTGTGCCAATTGTCGTAGGCCTTCCGGCCATGCGGCTCGCACAATCCCCTCTGCTATATTCTCTCCATCCTGTCCCCTCTCCTTCACTACGCGTGGAACAACTTCCCTTATGGGCGCAGATCGGCGCTGTCTTTCTGCTGCTTATCTGCTCCAGCTTCTTTTCGATCTCCGAAACGGCGATGATGGCGCTCAACCGCCATCGCCTGAAACATCTTGCCAATCAAAACGCGCTCGGCGCGAAAACTACTCAAGGCCTGCTCGGGCACACCGATCAATTGCTGAGCGTGATCCTGATCGGCAACAATCTGTTCAACACGATCATCCCGGTGCTCACCACCTCGATCGCACTGCACACGTTCGGCCGTAACAACGTGGTGCTGTCCATCGCGACCGGCATCGTCGCGTTCCTGATTATCGTGTTTGCGGAAATCACGCCGAAAATCGTCGGCGCCACATTCCCCGAGAAGATCGCGCTGCCGGCCAGCCTGCTGATCGCGCCGATGATGCGCGTCGCCATGCCGCTCGTCTGGTTCGTCAACCTGTTTGCGAACGGCATCTTGCGCGTGCTGCATATCAATACGAAAAACGCACGCGATCAACGCCTGTCCACCGAGGAACTGCGCACCATCGTGCTCGAATCCGGCAGCTTCATGCCGACCAAACACCGCAGCATTCTGCTGAACCTGTTCGACCTCGAAAATATCTCCGTGGACGACGTGATGATTCCACGCCGCCGCATCGAATCGCTCGACTTCGACGCGCCGTTCGAACAGATCCTGCATCAACTGGAAACCTGCTACCACAACAAGCTGATCGTCTATCAAGGCGACATTGACCGTGTGCTCGGCGTGCTGCATGTGCGCAAGACGCTCGCCGCTCTGCACAACCAGGAACTGGAGCGCGAGACGCTGCGCGAGTTGCTGGCCGAGCCGTATTTCGTGCCCACCGGCACGCCGGTGTTCCAGCAGCTGCAATACTTCCAGGAGAGCCGTCACCGCACGGCGCTGGTCGTCAACGAATACGGCGAACTGCAAGGGCTCGTCACGCCTGAAGACATTATCGAGGAGCTGATCGGTGAATTCACCACGTCGATTCCGCGTAGCGCCAGTTCGCGCGGCGGCTGGAACGAAAATGGCGAATGCATCGTGGCAGGCAGCATGCCGCTGCGCGAACTGAACCGCTGGCTGCAACTCAGGCTGCCCACAGACGGCCCCAAAACGCTCAATGGCCTGATCCTCGAAATCCTCGAAGACATTCCCGATGGCGACGTCTGCGTGCAGATCGGCGAGCTCAAACTCGAGGTATTGCGCAGCGACGATCAGGCGATCCGCACCGTCAAGCTGTTCAAACCGCCGGTGCGCGCGAAGACCGGCAAAGTGTTGCGCGGCTGACTCCGGCACACCGCAGCGTCGCACACGAGCGCAGCGCGCGCCATTAGCCGATTGGCTGAATGGCGGCAGCCGCCGCCATACCGGATGATGAAGCCGTCGAGTTCTACAGGCGGCTCATCACCGGTCTTTCATGCAAGCTTCTTTTCAACCCGCGGCGCCATCGTTGCGGCCCGTCGCACTCGATAGCGAGAGCGCAGTCAAGGCGAAACCCAAAGCATTCGCACCCGACGCCAGCGCCAATCTCGCCGACCCCGACAACGCCCCCGCCGTGCGCCTGTTGACCGACACGCTGCAGGAAGCAACCCGCCGCAACGCGTCGGACCTGCACATCGAGCCGGCGGAACACGGCTGGCGCGTGCGGTTGCGAATCGACGGCGTTCTGCATGCAATCCCACAGCCGCCCGCGCATCTGCGCGACGCATTCGTTACGCGCGTGAAAGTGCTGGCGCGCATGGATATCGCCGAACGGCGCGTGCCGCAGGACGGCCGGCTGCGCATCGCCACGTCGCCGGGCCGGGTCGAAGACTATCGCGTCAACTCGCTGCCGACCCTGTTCGGCGAAAAACTGGTGCTACGCAGGCTCGACGCGCTGCCCGCCGATCTTTCGCTCGACTCGCTGGGTCTGAACCCGCGGCAACGCGAAACAGTCGATGCCGCGATACGCGCGCCGCACGGCCTCGTGCTCGTCACCGGGCCCACCGGCAGCGGCAAGACGCTGTCGCTGTACTGCTTTCTGAATCTGCTCAACGGCGAGGCGCGCAATCTGTGTTCCGTGGAAGATCCGGCGGAGATCCAGCTGGCCGGCATCAATCAGGTCAGCGTGCGCGAAAAGGCCGGGCTGACCTTCGCAGTGGCGTTGCGCGCGTTTCTGCGTCAGGACCCGGACGTGATCATGGTCGGTGAGATCCGCGACGACGAAACCGCCGACGTCGCCGTGAAGGCCGCGCAAACCGGCCACCTGGTGCTGTCCACCTTGCATACGAACGACGCCCCTGCGGCCGTCGCGCGTCTGATCGATATCGGCGTCGAACCGTACAACCTGGCGGCCGCGCTGCGGCTGGTGACGGCAC
>DASPZL010000511.1:0-27558 GCA_035636295.1 Paraburkholderia sp. | reverse complement strand
AGCGATCACGCATTCGGCGCAGTCGCTAATTTTTATTAAACGTGCTGAACGGGCGCCGCCGTCCGTTGGCTCAAGTACGCGTGAATCTGCGCGACGACCGCCGCGCCGTCGCCCACCGCCGCGGCCACCCGTTTCGCGGATTCCGAGCGCACGTCGCCGACCGCGAACATGCCCGGCACGCTCGTTTCGAGCGGATAGCGCGCACTGGCTTCAGACAAGCCATGCTCGCTGCGCGCAAAGCCTGTCACGGCGAAGCCGCGGTTATCGAGCTCCATGCCGCTCGATCCGAGCCAATCCGTTTTCGGGTCCGCGCCGATGAAGAGGAACAGATGGCGCGAGGCCAGCACTTCGTCCGTGCCGTCGTCTTCATGACGTACGTGAAGATGCGTGAGCCCCGCTTCGTCGCCTTCGAGCGAGCGCAGCGTACAGCCGGTGCACAGCGAGACGTTCGGCAGCGAGCCGATGCGGTCGATCAGATACTTCGACATGCTCGCATTCAGGTCCTTGCCGCGAATCAGCACGCGGATGCTGCGCGCGAAGTTGGCGAGGAAGACGACCGCTTGTCCTGCTGAATTTCCGCCGCCGATCAGCACGATGTCCTGGCCTTTCACCAGCTTCGCCTCGATCGTCGATGCCCAGTAATACGTGCCGCGTCCCTCGAAGCGCTCGAAGCCGGGCACCGTCGGCTTCCGATAGGCGGCGCCGCTTGCGACCACCACCGTGCGCGCGCTGATGCGCTGACCGTCGAGCAGCGTCAGCAGAAAGATGCCCTCGTTGCGGCTCACGTCGACGACCTTGCCGGGAATCGCCAGATGCGCGCCGAACTTCAGCGCCTGCTGGAATGCTCGCGCGGCGAGCGCCTGGCCGGAAATGCCGGTGGGAAAGCCGAGATAGTTCTCGATGCGTGAACTCGCGCCGGCCTGGCCGCCGGGCGCGCGCTGATCGAAGACGGCGACCGACAGACCTTCCGTCGCGGCATAGACGGACGCCGCGAGTCCCGCCGGACCCGCGCCGACGATCGCGACGTCGTACACGTGCGACTGTTCGAAGGTCGGCACGAGGCCGAGGCATGACGCGAGTTGCGCTTCATCCGGCGCACGCAGCACGTTGCCGTTCGGGCAGAACACCAGCGGGAAATCGCCGGGTCCGGTCGTCATGCCGCCCAGCAACGTGGCGGCTTCGGGATCGCTGCGCGCGTCGATCACCGTCGCGGGGTAGGCATTGCGGCGCAGAAATCCTTGCAGGCGGATCAGCCGCGCGTCGTCGCCGTTGCCGACAATGATCGGCCCCAGCCCCTGCTCGATGAGTCCGAGCCGCCGCAGAATCAGCGCGCGCATGATGTGCTCGCCCAGTTGCGCATCGGCGACGATCAGCGCCCGCAAGCGGTCGGGGTCGATCACGAGCGTGTCGACATCCGTCAACGCGACGCCGTCGATCAACGCGGGCTTGCCGGAGAGCTGCGCCATCTCCGCCATGAAATGGCCGTCGTCGTGCTCGGTGACGAGCGTCGAGCGCCCGAAGCTGTCGCGTGAATAGATCCGCACGCGCCCGTGCAACAGCACGAAGAGGCCGAGCGCAACGTGCCCGGTTTCGAAGATCAGTTCGCCGGCCTTGAACGACATCGGCCTGGCGAAGCGCCGCAGGCTTCGAATCTCCGCCGGCGAAAGACGCGGAAACATCTGATGTTGCCGGTATTCCAGCGAGGAATACGGAATCTCGAGTTCCGACGGTGGGGCCGCTTCGATCGGTAAATCGGGGGTGCTCATGACAATGACCTCTTCTGGCGCGTCGAACTGGTGACGTCTTGCGGAATGACGGAGATGCGGAATTACTGAGTTGCGGTCACCAGCCGAACTTGAGTTCGGCCCCTACGTAGTCGGCATTGCGCGCGCCCAATTCGCGCAGCGACGGTCCGACCTGAAAGTGCACGGCTTCGAGCGCGGCGGCGAGATTCGCGGTGACGGCCCAGTCGGCGCGCAGCTGCGTATAGAAACCGGTCCAGGGTCCGCCGTGTCCCGCCGTGCCCGGCACCACCGCCGAGCCTTGCCCATACACGGCGTCCGCGGTGGTCTGACGCCATTGCAGGCCCACGCCCGCCAGCAGCGTGAGCTTGCTGTTCGGCTTGACGATCAGCGACGGCTTGACGTGAATCAGGTTCGTGTAGCCGGTGTAGCCCGCGAGCGCAAAGTAGTAGCCGTTCGGGAACAGCGGATTGAACGTGCTGACGCGGCCGTCTCCTGGATGACTGTCGCCGGAAGCGGCGTCGATCTGAATGCCGACGCGCGGCGTCCACGGCACCGAAGCCAGCGTGTAGCCCGCGAGCGACCCCACCGCCCACGCGCCGATCGTCTTGTTGCCGACGTGTCCCGACTGATACATCGCTTCCACGTCCCAGTCGATGTGACCGACCTTGCCGGCGTAGCGCGCGTCGAATACGTCGCGGTGCTCGTCGCCTGTCGCATCGAGAAAGCGCGCATTGCCGCGGTTGTAGCGCGAGTAGTAGGCGGACACATCGCCCGGGCCGACGCTCTGGCGCTCCACGCGCACGCCGCTGAACGTCAGATGGCGATTGGACACGTCGTCGAAATCCGAGTTGTCGCGGTACTGCACCGGCTGCGTCGCATAGGCGATCCAGCGCCATGGACCGGTTTCATAGTCGGCCCAGATCGCGTCGAAGGCCTGGCGCACATTCGGGCCGTCGCGCACCGAGATGAACCGCTGCAAGTCGAACGCCATTTCCTGCCGCCCGACGCGGAACTTCACGGTGCCTGGGCCGAGCGGCTCGGTGATCGCGACGAACGCCTGGCGCAAGTCGAGCGGGTTTTTATCGACCGGCGAAACGTTGTCCTTGCCGTAGGGATGTGCGTCCTCGAATTGCGTGAAGACCTGCACGTGAGGGCCGAGGCGCACGTCCGCGTGAACTTCCAGACGTTGCAGCAGGTACGTGTCGTCGTGCCCCCCCGAGCCGAGGCCGAAGAGCGGCGCGTCGTTGACCTCAAGCCGCTCGCGCAATACCACGCCGAGCGAGATATACGCGTCGGGATTGCCGAACAGCGGAATGTACTTGAGCGAATCGAAAGGCCGTTTCGGCACGCACGGATTGGCGAGCGCCGACCAGTTTTCCTGCCAGCGATTGAACATGACGACCGGACGCGCGCACGATGTGCTTGCCGCCGCCGCGGTGGTGCTGGTCTTCGTGGTGTCGTCGGCGCCGCCGAGCGCGGTATCCGCCGCCGACGCCGGCAACGCCGCCGCCAATCCCGTGCTGATCAGCAACGCGCGCGCGGCGCGCAGCGCCGCGCGCCTGCGCACGTTCAGCGCCTTCATCGCGGTCGCTTTACCGGCCATCGTGCACTTCAGCGATGTATCCGCCCGGGAATTCCAGCACTGCCGTCTTGCCCGATCCGCCGCTGTATGGCGGGTACAGCAGCTTCGCGCCGGCCGCTTGCGCGCGCTGCAGCGTCTGCGCCAGATCGCCGACGGCATAGCCGGTCGTTTCGCGCCCGAACGGGAACGGCAGCTTGCCGTCCGTGACGAACACCACCATGCGGCCGAAGCCCGAATCGATACGAATCTCGCGGATCGTCTCTCCCGGCCGGCCAATTACGCCGGCATCGGCGCGCGGATTGTCCGACACCACTTTGCCGTGCGAAAAGTGCAGCCAGCGGCGCACGAAGTTGTTGGCTTCATCTCGCGACACGTACACGCGGTTATCCGGCACGCTGTGCAACGGCGCGTAGTTGGGCGCCTTGGTGTGCCAATAGAGCTGCATCGTCAGGCCGCCCGGCCATTGAATGATCGCGTCCTTGCCGATCGGGTCGTCGAAGGTATCGACGAGGACGTCGGCGCCCGCCGCGCGCGCGGCCTTCACCGCCTGATCGATATTCGTCACCAGATAGCCGGTTCGCTCATTGCCGAACGGATAGGGAATCGGCGTTTCGAAGCCGAACACCGAAAGCATGCCGACCGGCGTCTGCACATACTGCGACGCCGTCTTGCTCGGCGTCGGCGTCACCGTGAAGACGGCGCGCGGCGAAGCCTTGCCGCCGAACGTCGCGAGAAAGCTCGTGACGAACGCGTCGAGATCGGTGGAGGCCACATACACGTGCGTGGTGTCGTACTGCGGGCCGACAGAAACGTCAGCATGTTTCGCGGCGAGCGCGGTCTTGCCGTTCGATACCTCGGGCGGCCCCGCATCGGCGAATGCGGACGTGACCGGCGTCAAGCCGATCAGCAGCGCGGCGCAAAGAACCGCGACGGGACGAAAGCGTTGAAGCGAAGTGAACATGTGATGTAACCCACTTGTGTTGGCAATGATTGAATAGCCGGCCTCTCCGCGAGGCCGCGTGTTATCTGTCGAAACCGAGCGCGCCTAAGCGACGTATCGCCGTAACCTAATGGCTCACTTGCGTCGCCCTTCTATTCCATGCGAGGACAAGCAATACGGCCACGGGCAATGCAATCGCGACGAACGAAAACTTCAAATAAGCGAGCGCGCCGAAGATGGCGCCGGCCGCGAATCCGCACATGGCCGCCAATGTCCATTTGAGGCGTTCGCTAACCTGCTGCCCGTGTCCGCCCGCCGCGCCCCGGTGGATCAGTTCGATCACATCCAGCACGATCTGCGTGACGTTGCCGGTCATTACCGTATTCGGCAGGCCGCTCACCTGCAACAGCTTGCCGCGTGCGTTCTGTACGCCCATCGCCATGGTTCCGAGCACGCCGCAAACCAGCACCATCGAAGCATTCGAATCCATTGCGGGCGTCGTCAACGTCCCTGTTACCAGGAACGAAACGAGCAGCACAGCCTGCAGCAGATAGAGCACGCTCGCGGCATTCGTCGAATCATGCCGCTCCGTGAACTTGAAAATCACGCTGCTCAACGCAATGCCCGCAATGAAGGACGGAAACGCCAGCAGCTTGAGCAGCGCGCCCTGGCCCACGCCGGCCACTTCCGCGCCGAGCAGCACGAAGTTGCCGGTTACATGTGCGGTAAACAAACCGAACAACGCGATGAAGCCAACGGTGTCCACATAGCCGGCGATCATCGCGAGAATCGTGTCTTCGTGCTTATTCACGAACGATTCCTCGATAAGAAGCGACGCGTACCGGCGGCATCAGTTGCCTTCTTTCGCGGCGCCGGGCGCCTTCGGTTTTTTCACCGCCGAGGCCGCCGTCGCCGGCTCCGCAACCTGAACCATCGGCGTCTGCGCAAAAAGCTGCGCCTTGACGACCGGTATCGCGTGCTCGCCGAGCACCATGCCGAGCAGGCCTGCCAGAGCGATCAGCGGCGGCGCCGGCGACTGCACCTTGAGCAGCCAATAGAGAAGTCCGACTCCGAAGCCGACTCCCAATGAAATGATGTAGCCCATTCTGCTTTCCTTTCGATACTTGCCATTGGCATCATTGGTATTCGCGCCACCTGTTTTCAACGCGCAATCGACGCGCATTCGACACACCACCAGGCGGTACTCATTCGCGGCACGCCGCATTAATTCGGCCAGTCCGAACCCAGCACCAGACCGCAGAAATTCAGGCGGCGATAGTTCGGGTCCCATCGGTCCAGTACGTCGGCATTCACCGTGCCGAACGTCGTCCCGGGACGATGTTCCATACCGCGCGCGTAGGCTTCGATGATCTTCTTCTTGAAACCGGATTCGCGCGGACACGCCTGCACGATTTCGTCACGCTGCTGCGCGGTGAATTCGCCGTAAAGGGTGCCGCAAACGTCCATCTGCACGCCGGCGCAGATCAGCGCGACGAGCGGCGACATATGCTCCGTAATGCCCGGCGTGGTGTGCAATGCGATCGCCGTCCATACCTCCTGGATATCGCTTTCCGCCGCTCCGTGCTGCCGCATAAAAACACGTGCCGCATTTGCGCCATCCACTTCGAACCTGTACGGCGAACGTTGGTACTGCACATTCAAACCGGTGTTGTGAAACATCGCACCGACGTAAAGCAATTCCGCGTCGAAAGTCAGGCTCTTGCGATAACCGGTCAGCGCGCCGAACAGAAAAACCCGAAGCGCATGACGGAACATCAACTCGGACTCCGTGGCCCGGATCTGATCGGTTGCCGCCCGGGCCATCGCACTGTCGGGAATCTCGACTCCCGCAATGATTTTCTTCATGTCACCTCCTCCGTGTCGCCCATCCTTCCGCTTGCGCATCGACCCGCCTACCGGCTGGGTGCTCTCTGCCGCGACGTCTAGGAGCGTGCGAATTCCAGCAGGTCCTGGTTGAGCCGTTCCTTATGCGTGAAGTAGAGGGCATGCGGTGCGTCTTCGTAGACCAGCAGCTTCGCGTCCTTGATCAGCGCGGCGGCGGCCTTGCCGGTCACGTCGAAGCTCACCACCGTATCCGCGTCGCCGTGCACCACCAGCGTCGGCACATCGAACCGGGCGAGATCCGGCCTGAAGTCGGTTTCGGAGAATGCCGCCACGCAGTCGTAAGTCCCCTTCAGGCTCGCCTGCAATCCCAGCGACAAGGTCCAGTCGAGCATCTGTTTCGTGACGTTCGAGCCTTCCCGATTGCTGCCCGTGAAGAGCGGGCCGAACTCGTCGAGAAACTTCGGGCGGTCGCTCAGGACGCCCGCACGAATACCGGTGAAGATCGCCGGGTCCATGCCCTCGGGATGATCGTCGCGGCGGATCATCAAAGGCGTGACGGCGCTGATCAGCATCGCCTTGGCGATGCGCCGCGTGCCGAAGCGGCCGATATAACGCGCGACCTCGCCGCCGCCCATCGAAAAGCCGCCGAGAATCACGTCCCGGAGTTCGAGCGCCTCGATCAGCTCGTTGAGGTCGCCGGCGAACGTGTCGTAGTCGTAGCCGGCCCACGGCTGGGCGGAGCGGCCGAAACCGCGGCGATCATGCGCGATGACGCGAAAGCCGTTGTCGGCGAGAAACGTCATCTGGTATTCCCACATGTCGGCGTTCAACGGCCAGCCATGGGTCAAGATGACCGGTTGACCGGTGCCCCAATCCTTGTAGTAAAGCTCCGTGCCGTCGGAGGTAGTGAAAGTGCTCACGTGAAACTCCATGGTTGATTGCGTCGGATAGGCTCGGCTAATCTCTTGCCGACTGTGCGATGCAGCGTAGCGAATTAATTCAATAAAAACTTTGGCGGTTTCTTAAAAAGACTTAATTCGCGCGGCGTTTTTGCCGGTCCGCTCAAATCGCGAGTTCATGAAAGCGCCGTACGCCGTCGCGTATCCATTGCAGCAAGCCGCCTGCGTGCTGCTCGGCGTTCACCGGCGACGCGAGCAGCATCTTCTCGGTTTCATGGTGCTCCGTGAGCAGCCGGCACATTTCTCTCGCCACCTCGGGCCGCCGCGCGAGGATCGGCGTCAATGCGCTCTTGTCGAGGCGGAATGCCGTGGCGCGAGTCAGCGCACGCACGATCACGCCGGATCTGACGCCCGCCAGGATGCCCGACTGGCCGATCGAATCACCCGGCGCGAGTCTTCGCAGTTCGATCTCGCCGTCGCCCTTCGGCACGGTGACTTTCGCAACGCCGCGCGCGAGAATATGCAGCTCGTGGCCGTTTTCGTCGGCGGCGGCGTAGATCGTGTCGGCGGCATCGAACTCGTGTTTCGTCAGCTTCGCCGCGAGCTCGGCTATTTCGCTGTCGTCGAGCGTCTGGAAGATCAGCACGTTGCGCAGCAGCCGGTCCTTTTCATTCGTGGACTCGGCCGCGGGCTCGGGCACGGACAACGGACGCAACACGACGCCGCGCGACAGCAAATGCCGGTGTGCAAGATCGAACAGATCGTTGCGCACGTCGATCTTCTTGCTCAATGTGTCGACGTAGCAGACGATCTCGTACTCGATCGCGTCGTTGGTCGCCCGGCGCACACTGACGATCGGCTTGGGATCGTCGAGCACTGCGTCGGAACTGGCGGCGGCATTGGCGAGCGCCTGCAATACCGTGGCCGGCCTGATCGACGGCTTGACCGGCAGCACGACACTGATGCCGTGCGTGTGCAAGGGCTGGTTCGCGTTGACGATGTTGGTGCGCGCCGCCACGCTGTTGGGGATCACGACGATATTGCCCTGACCGTTGAGTAGACTGGTCGCGCGCCAGTTACTCTCCACCACCTTGCCTTCCACGTCGCCGATCGTCACCCAGTCGCCGATACGAAACGGCTGCGTGGCGTTCAGCACGACCCCGGAAAAGACGTCGTTGAGCGTGCTCTGAATCGCAAGGCCGAGCACGACCGCGAGCGCGCCGGACGTCGCGAGCAAGCCTCGCACCGGCAGTTGCAACACGAATGCGATCGCGCCCACCGCTGCCGCGAGAAACACGAGCGCGCCGAACACGTCCTGAAACAGACGCTCCTTGTGCCACGCCTCGGGCAACACGGTGCGATCCAGCACGATCGTCACGAGGCGCGCGCCTTGCAGCCACCACACCACCTCCAGCGCCTGCGCGAGCAGGTGGCGCAGCGGCTGATCCGCCCACGGCGCGGCGTGCAGCGGATTCATGCCCGAACTGAACAGCACGTACGTCGACAGACCGAACATCAGCGCGCGCAACGCGAGACGCGCCTGCTCGCTCTTGAGGTCCACGAAACGCCAGGCGAGGAAATCGAGGACCAGGATGCCTAGCCCGTACAGCACTCCGTCGGTCAGGGTCGGCATGATGGTTCTCGCTCGCCTTGCAGCACGAAGCCGTGGATATCAGAACGCGAAGCAGCTACATCCCAACGCGCCCCAGAAGCCGTTCGAATCGCTGACCGGCACGTTCTTGCGCCACGCCCAGCCGTGCGCATGCGCATGCACGCCGCACAGATTCACGCAGCCGTCCGCGCACGCTACCGCGGTCGGCTTGTAACGGCTGTAGCCGCCGAATTCCGCGACCGGCGACCACGACGGGCTCACCGGCAAATCGGGCGGCGCGAGCGGCGCGAAGTCATCGGCCGCATAGACGACCTTGCCGCCCACCACCGTCATCACCGATTCGAGGAACTTGATGCGGCTCTCGTCGACCGTGAAGTAATCGTCGCTGAGCACCGCGAAGTCGGCGAATTGGCCCGGCACGAGCGCGCCTTTACGGTCTTCTTCATTCGAGAACCACGCGCTGCCCACGGTGTAGCGACGCAGCGCTTCCATCCGGTCAAGCTTGTTCTCGCTCGAATACATCGCCGTGCCGCCTACCGTCTTGCCCGACACCATCCAGTACAGCGACACAAACGGGTTGAAACTCGCGACGCGCGTCGCGTCCGTGCCCGCGCCCACAGGCAGGCCGGCGTCGAGCATGTGACGGATCGGCGGCGTGCGCTTCACGGCCTCTTCACCGTATTGCTGAATGAAGTACTCGCCCTGATAAGCCATGCGGTGCTGAATCGCAATGCCGCCGCCGAGCGCGCGCACGCGGTCGATATTCTTCTGCGTGATGGTTTCGCAATGGTCGAAGAACCAGCGCAACCCATTGAACGGAATGTCCGCGTTCACGCGTTCGAATACGTTCAGGAAGCGCTCGATCGATTCGTTATACGTTGCATGCAGACGGAACGGCCAGCGGTTCGCCACCAGCAGCCTGACGACGGCTTCGAGTTCCGTCTCGAGCGTATCCGGCAAATCGGGGCGCGGCTCGAGAAAGTCTTCGAAGTCGGCGGCGGAGAACACCAGCATTTCGCCCGCGCCATTGACGCGCAGAAAATCGTCGCCCTCGCCGGGCTTCGTCATCTTCACCCACCTGGCGAAGTCTTCGATTTCCTTCCTGGCGTTTTGCGTGAACAGGTTGTACGCGATACGCACGGTCAGTTCATTGTGCTTCGCCATGTCCATGATCACGGCGTAGTCGTCGGGATAGGCCTGGTAGCCGCCGCCCGCGTCGATCGCGCTCGTCACGCCGAGCCGGTTCAGCTCACGCATGAAATGGCGCGTGGAATTGCGCTGATCGTCCAGCGCGAGCTTCGGACCTTTTGCCAGCGTGGCGTATAGAAGGCCCGCGTTCGGCCGCGCGATCAGCATGCCCGTCGGATTGCCGCGCTTGTCGCGCTGAATCTCGCCGCCGGGCGGATTGGGGGTGTCTTTCGTATAACCGACCGCACGCAGCGCCGCGTCATTCAATAGCGCGCTGTCGTACAGATGCAGGATAAACACCGGCGTATCCGGTGCAATCGCGTTGATCTCTTCGAGCGTCGGTCCGCGCCGCTCGGCGAACTGAAATTCGTTCCAGCCGCCCACCACGCGGACCCACTGCGGCGCCGGCGTGCGAGCCACCTGCTTGCGCAGCATGTCGAGCGCGTCCGCGAGCGAGGGCACGCCGTCCCAGCGCAGTTCCATATTGAAGTTCAAGCCGCCGCGAATGATATGCAGGTGCGAATCGTTGAGACCGGGAATGACCGTGCGGCCTTTCAGGTCGACGTGCCGCGTGTTGTCGTTCACGTGGCGCATCACGGCATCGCGCGAGCCCGAAACGATGATGCGGCCGTTCGCGACGGCGAGCGCATCGGCGAAGGAGCGCTTGTCGTCCTGCGTGGCGATCTTGCCGTTGAAGAAGACGACTTCGGCCTGCGTCGGCGCGGAAGTGGTGGTAGTCATGGCGATCCTCTTAGGGAGCACTCCGCTTTTCACGCGCGGAGCCATTCATGGGAAGCGGGCGCTCGTCGCGGTTGCTTCCATGAAGCATTCAGAAACCGGTTGCAACCGGCATACGGAATTAAAGACGCCGGTATACGGCCCTCGAATCCCGCCGCATCCACCGGCACGTTGGTGCCGACGGATGCTCAATCGATCCGAGATAGACGAAACCCGCGCAGTGTTCGAGCCGCCCCGCCGGACGACGTAATGCGGCTGGTTACTTCTTTGCAGGCACCGGCGCCAGGACCTCGTGCGACCCCGCCGCGCGCTGGGGCGCCTTGTGCACCATGGTGTAGGCATAGTCCACACCCATCCCGTACGCACCCGAATGCTCTTTGGCAATTGCCATGACAGCGTCGTAAGTCTCTTTGTGCGCCCAATCGCGTTGCCATTCGAGCAGCACCTGTTGCCAGGTCACCGGAACCACGCCGGCCTGAATCATGCGCTGCATCGAATACTCATGCGCCTCCTTCGAGGTGCCGCCCGACGCGTCGGCGACCATATAGATTTCGTAGTCACCTTCGTTCATGGCGCACAACGAAAACGTGTTGTTGCAAACCTCTGTCCACAGACCTGCCACCACCACTTTTTTCCGGCCATTTGCAGCAAGCGAGTCACGAACCTTCTGGTCGTCCCACGAATTCATCGACGTGCGTTCGAGCACTTTGTGCTCCGGAAACACGTCCAACAACTCAGGGTACGTATATCCCGAGAAACTTTCGGATTCCACCGTCGTAATAGTGGTAGGAATGTTAAACACCCGCGCTGCCTTCGCGAGTCCCACCACGTTGTTCTTAAGTACCTGACGGTCGATGGACTGGACTCCAAAGGCCATTTGCGGCTGGTGGTCGATGAAGATGATCTGCGAGTTTGCAGGCGTCAGAACTTCGAGTTTCGGATTTGCCATGGCGTTGTACATCCTGAAGGTTTAGTGAACATGGAAAGACATGCCGCACTCACTTGAAGTGCGCTAAAAACTGAGGCCCAGTCTATCGACGCCTTGTCACCAAGTCCTTGGCAAATCCCTTAATAGTTCTTAAATAAAATTTTTTTTGGAAAGAGCGTCGAGACTAACCGCGACGCGGTCCATCTTTATTGCCGGCTCAGAACATTTCATATTTTCTGCAGGACTTTATGTGCGTGCCATTTCACACTTCAGTTGCCGGATTCAGGACCTTCCGTCGAATCGATCGACACCTCAAAAGGAACCGCCATGAAAGACGCACTGAACGCAGCCGCGCATCGCGCCGCGCCGCTCAAGACACCGACACGCCTGAGCGAAGACGCGACGCGCGACATCGCCGCCGCGTTGACCGCTCTGCTTGCCGACGTGTTCGCGCTCTATCTGAAGACCAAGAACTTCCACTGGCATATGTCGGGGCCGTACTTCCGCGACTATCACCTGCTGCTCGACGAGCAGTCCGAGCAGATCTACGCGACCACGGATCCGATCGCCGAACGCGCGCGCAAAATCGGCGGCAAAACGCTGCGCTCCGTGGGTCAGATCACGAAACTGCAGCGCATTCTCGATAACGATGCGGACTTCGTGACGCCCAGCGACATGCTTGCGGAATTGCGCGAGGACAATCTGGCGCTGGCGGGCTACATGCGCGAAACGCATTCGCTGTGCGGCGAGTACGGCGACGTCGCCACGGCAAGCCTGCTGGAAAACTGGATCGACGAAGCGGAGCAGCGCGTGTGGTTCCTGTTCGAATCGGGACGCCATTCGTAACGCCGCGCGCGGCGCTTCAGCCTTCCAGCGAAGAGCGAAGCCGCGCTTCGAGAAACTGCAGAAACGCGCGCACCTTGCTGGAATGGCGGCGATTGGGCAGATACGCCGCATAGACCACCGCGTCGCCATTGTGCGGACTCGCCTCAAACTGCTCGAACAGCCGCATCAGGCGTCCCGCGCGAATCTCGGCGGCAACGAGCCATTCCGGCAGCAACGCAATGCCGCGTCCGGCGATGACACCTTCCAGCAGGATGTCGATATTGTTCGACAGCAGATGCCCGCGCACTTCGACTCGCTCTTCCACGCCCTCGCGGCGGAAGGTCCAGACCTGGCGTGTGCGGTAGCCGCCGCCATACGCCACGCGCAGGCATTCGTGCGTATCGAGTGCTTGCGGCGCGGGCGGTGTGCCGCTGCGTTCGAGATAGTCGTGACTCGCCACGACATAGCGCGGATTGTCCGCCAGCTTTCTGACGACCAGATTCGCATCGCGATTGGGCAGGCCGATTCGGATCGCGACGTCGATTCTGTCGAGTGCGAGATCGGCGTAGTGATCGGCAACCACGACGTCTAGAAACACGCGCGGATGCCCGGCGAGAAAAGCGGCGAGATGCGGCGCGAGCCGCAGACGGCTGAAGGCGGACGGCACCGCGATGCGCAGCGCGCCGACCGGCGACGCGCCGCTGTCGAACACGCTCTCGTCCGCCTCGGCCAGATCGTCGAGCACCTTGCCGACCTGTTCGACATACGCAATGCCGGCGTCGGTGAGGCTGACCTTTCTCGGCGTGCGGGTCAGCAGCGCCGTACCGAGCGAGGCCTCGAGCGCGTCCATCAGACGCGTGACCGACGAAGTGGCGACGCCCAGGCGCTGCGCGGCCTTCGAAAAGCCGCCGGCGTCGGCCACTTCGAGCAACGTATTCAAGGCGAGGAGTTTGTCCATGTACGGCCTCAACACGTGTTTGATTGCGTCACACGCAACGTGGGATTGCATTTTAGCCGTATTCCGCGAACGACACGCAACGAATAAGCTGTCTTCGTTACTTAGCGAGGGTGCAACATGCAAACCATTCAGGTCGAGGTCCATTACGACTTCATTTGTCCGTGGTGCTGGATCGGCCAACGGAATCTCGCCGCGGCGCTCGCGGAATCCGGCGCCAATGCGGCCGTTTCGATCCGCTACGTGCCGTTCGAATTGAATCCGGCGATGCCTGTCGAAGGCATGGACCGGCGCAGCTATCGCACCCGCAAGTTCGGCAGTTGGGCGCGCTCGCAAGGCATGGACGCGCAGGTCGCGGCGGCCGGTCTCGCGGCAGGCGCGCGGTTCAACTACGACAAGGTGCTGCGCACGCCGAACACGCGTCTCGCGCATCGTCTGATGCAGTTCGCGCAAGCGCGCCATCAACCGCAGCAGACCGCCGCGCTGTATCAAGCCATCTACGCCGCCTACTTTTCGGAAGGCCGCGACATCGGTTCGCTGGACACGCTGGCGGAGATCGCCGCTGAACACGCTTTCGATGCCGGTGAAGTCCGCGCTTATCTGCTCTCCGCTTCCGGCATTCAGGAAATCGACGCGGCACGCGACCAGGCGGATCGCCTCGGCATTCATTCCGTGCCCACGATTGCCATTGCCGGCGAGTTGATCAGCGGCGCGCAACCGCCCGCCGTATTCGCGAACGCGCTGCGCGCCGCGATGCAACGGAGCGCGGCATGAGAGCACTCGACAAATCGCGTGCCGTCGTGATCGGCGGCTCGCTCGGCGGACTGTTCTCCGCCACCACCTTGCGCGCGGCCGGCTGGGACGTGGACGTGTTCGAAACCTCGCCGAACCAGCTCGATAGCCGCGGCGGCGGCATCGTGCTGCAACCGGACGTGCTCGACGCGCTGCATTTCGCGGGCGTCGCCTTGCCGAATCCGCCGGGCGTGGCATCGGTCGAACGCATCTATCTTGATCGTGAAGACAAGCGCATCGAGCAACTGTTCATGCCGCAAATGCAAACTTCGTGGAGCCTGCTGTACAGCGCCATGAAGCATGCGCTGCCCGCGGCGCACCTGCATGCCGGCGAGACCTTTAGCGACTTCGGGATGGACGGCGAGCAAATCGTCGCGCGGTTCGAAAGCGGCCGCAGCGAGCGCGCCGACCTGCTGATCGGCGCGGACGGCATCCGCTCGACGCTCAGGCGCCGCCTGTTGCCCGAAATCGTGCCGGCCTATGCGGGCTATGTGGCATGGCGCGGACTCGTCGCGGAACCCGATTTGCCGCTCTTCGCGGCCAACACGTTGCGCGAGCGCTTTACGTTTCAGCAGGGCGACGAACACTCGGCGCTCGCCTATCTGATTCCCGGCGAAGGCGACTCGACCGTGGCCGGCGAGCGTCGCTGGAATTGGGTGTGGTACCGCAAATACAACCGCGATCAGCTCAATGAGCTTCTGGTCGGCCGTCGCGGCGCGGCGCGCGCTTTTTCATTGCCGCCGGGCACGGCCAGGAGCGTCGACGTCGAGCAGCTTCGGCTCGATGCAAAAGCCTTGCTCGGCCCGACGTTTCGCGCGCTGGTCGATGCGACCGACGATCCGTTCATGCAGCCGATCGTCGACCTGCGCACACCGAAGATGGTGTTCGGCCGAGTCGTGCTGATCGGCGACGCCGCATCGGTGCCGCGTCCGCACACGGCCGGCAGCACCGCCAAGGCCGCAGCCAACGCACATGCTCTCGCGCTTGCGCTGTCGGGCGCCTCGCGGGCCGACACGACTATCGATTCGGTGCTCAAGCGTTGGGAGAGCCAACAGCTGCAGCGCGGCAAGCGCATGACCGATCTGGGCATTTCACTCGGCGACCGTTTGATGAATATCGCCGGCTAGATCCGAAGCTTTTCCGCTTTTCCGCTTTCTCATTTCAGGAGTTGCTCATGTCAACCGACGCATCCATCACCGCCGGAAGCACAGGCCAGACCAAACTGACACGCGGCCTGATCGCGCTGTTCGCCTTCTGCTGCGGCGCGATCGTCGCAAATCTCTACTACGCGCAGCCGATCACCGAACTGATCGCACCGGACATTCACATGTCCGGCGGCACGGCGAGCCTGATCGTCTCGCTCACGCAAATCGGCTACGCGTTCGGGCTGTTCTTTCTCGTGCCGCTCGGCGACCTGCTGGAAAACCGCAAGCTGATGATCACCACCGCCCTGGTGTCGATCGTGAGTCTGGGCGCCGCGGCGTTCGTGCATCAGCCCGGCTGGTTGCTCGTGATCTCGCTGCTGGTCGGCTTCAGTTCCGTGGCCGTGCAGATCCTGATTCCGCTCGCCGCCCACCTCGCGCCGGATGAGTCCCGCGGCAAGGTGGTCGGCACCATCATGAGCGGACTGCTGCTCGGCATTCTGCTGGCGCGCCCAATCTCCAGCGTGGTGGCCGGGCACTTCGGCTGGCGCGCGGTGTTCGGCTCCGCAGCCGTGCTGATGGCGATCGTCACCAGCGTGCTCGCGCTCACTATTCCGCGCCGCCAGCCGGATCACCAGGCCACCTACTTCCAGTTGATCGGCTCGCTCGGTCATCTGATCCGCACGATGCCGGTGCTGCGCCATCGCTCGTTATATCAGGCGTTGATGTTCGCTTCGTTCAGCCTCTTCTGGACCGCGATCCCAATTGAGTTGACCCGCCAGTTCGGGCTCTCGCAAACCGCGATCGGCATCTTCGCGCTGGTCGGCGCGATCGGCGCGACCTCCGCGCCGGTCGCGGGACGTCTCGCCGACGCGGGTCACACGGTGCGCGCCACGTTGATCGCACTGGTGGTGGGCGCGCTCGCTTACACGCCTGCTTTGATTCACCCGGCGTGGGGCGTGGCCGGGCTTGTCGCGACCGGCATCGTGCTCGATTTCGCCGTGCAGATGAACATGGTGCTGGGCCAGCGCGAAATCTATGCGTTGGATGCCGCGAGCAGAAACCGGCTGAATGCGCTGTACATGACCAGCATTTTCGTCGGCGGCGCATTCGGCTCGGCGCTCGCCAGTCCGCTCTATGAACACGGGGGATGGACGCTGGTCGCCGGCGTCGCTACGGCTTTCCCGCTCGTCGCGCTGCTTCACTATCTGGCGATCGGCCGTCCGCATGCGGCAAAGCACGGCGTGTAATCAGGACCGGTCACTGTACGGCTTCACAACATTTAAGCGCGGTTTCAGGAAATCCTGTGACGGCGGCGATACGCTGCTCGACATCGTCACGCATCTGAACCGACGTTCAATCATTCGCAAAGGAATCACCATGTCACCTCTTCTTGGCGGTTACGATCTGCACGGGCTGCGTCTGCCGAATCGCGTCGTCATGGCGCCGATGACCCGTTCGCGGGCTCCGTTGCACGGCAATCCGACTGAGATGATGGCGCACTACTATGTGCAACGCGCTTCGGCGGGACTGATCATCACGGAAGCGACCAACGTCAGCGCCGCGTCGGCATCCTTCGAACTCACGCCCGGCATCATCACGAACGAGCAGATTGCCGGCTGGCGCAACGTCACAAGCCAGGTGCATGCCGCGGGCGGCCGTATCTTCATGCAACTGTGGCACGGCGGGCGCGTCAGTTCGTTTGCATTGCTCGACGGCGAGGCGCCGCTCTCGCCTTCCGGCGTCAACGACGACCTCGAGCAACTGCAGGTATGGGGCCAGTTGCAAAACGGCAGGTACACCCGGATTCACGCAACGCCCTCGCGCGCCATGTCGCTCGACGAAGTGAAGCAGGCCATCGCGCAGTTCAGGCAAGGCGCGATCAATGCGATCGAAGCCGGCTTCGACGGCGTGGAAGTTCACGCGGCGAACGGCTACTTGCTGCATCAATTCCTCTCGTCGACCACCAACACGCGCGACGACCGATACGGCGGCTCGATTTCGAAGCGCGCCAACTTTCTGCGCGACATTCTCACGGAAATCGGCGCGGCGGTTCCGCTCAATCGGGTCGGCGTGCGCATCTCGCCGTATGCGCACTACAACAACGTGCGCGACGCCGATCCCGACGGCACCTACGATTACGTCGGCAAGATGCTCGACGAATTCGGCGTCGCCTACGTTCATGCGGCGGACACCAACGGCTGGAGCGGAAACCCCGACTTGCCGCGCATCATCGAGCGCACGCGCAAGGTGTTTGCGGGGACCTTGATGGTCAACGGCGGCATTTCCATCGACCAGGCCAACGCGCTGATCCGCGACGGCGACGCCGATCTCGTCGCGTTTGCCCGCGCCTATATCGCGAATCCCGATCTGGTCGAACGGATTGCGAGCCACGCGCCGCTGGCCGCGCCGAAGCACACGGGTTGGTATGGCGGCGACCGGTCCGGCTATATCGACTATCCGTTCCACGGCGACGCCGGTCAGAACGTGCAACAGGACGTCGCACAGGCGTGATGCATGCCGTTGGCCGTGCGCGCCGCGTGGCGCGCGGCCACGGTTCCCCGTTGAACCAACGATTTCATTGACAGGTGCTTGATGACTCGCAAGCCTATCTTGCTGGCGGCAACCGGCGCGGTGATCGTGGCCGCGCTGATCGTCGCCGTGTGGTTGATGTGGCAGCCCGCGATCGCGCCGGTCAGTCCTCCGCCGGCTTCGTCGTTCGATTCGCAGACGAAGCTCGCGGGCGCGCGTGTCGTCGCGCTGGGCGACTGCACCGTGTGCCACACGGCCAAGGGCGGCAAGCCGTTCGCCGGCGGCCTGCCGCTCGCCACGCCGTTCGGCACGATCTACGCGACCAACATCACACCGGACGTGCAGACCGGCATCGGCAACTGGTCGCTTGAAGCGTTTACGCGAGCGGTACGGTACGGCGTTGCGCGCGACGGGCATCTGTTGTATCCCGCGTTTCCTTATATCCACTTCACGCGCATGTCCGATCGCGACATTTCGGCAGCCTACGCGTATCTGATGACGCGCGAGCCGGTCAGCGCGAGCGCGCCTGCGAACGGCCTCATCTTTCCGCTGAACTTCCGCCCTTTGCTGGCCTTCTGGAACGTGCTGTTCCTGCATCCTGGCGAGCGCGCGGCGGATAAGTCGAAGGACGCCGAGTGGAACCGCGGCAAGCTGCTGGTGGATGGCCTCGGTCACTGTGCATCGTGCCATTCGCCGCTCAACCTGATCGGCGGCGAAAAGTCGGGCCATGCGTTCGACGGCGGGATCGTCGACGGTTGGGAAGCGCCCGCGCTCAATGCGCTCGGCGCGGCGCCGAAACCGTGGACCAGGGAGCAGCTCGTCGCCTATCTGCGCAGCGGCCGCGCGAGCGAACACGGCGCCGCGGCGGGCCCGATGCTGCCCGTCACGCGCGATCTCGCTACCGTGCCCGAGGAAGACGTGCAGGCAATTGCAACGTACATCCTGTCGATTCAGAAGCCGCAGCCCGCTATCGCGAATGCATCGGCGGCGGCCGTGAATCAAGGCGAAACGTCCGCGGCAGCGCAACGCGGCGCGATCCTGTTCAGCGCTTCATGCGCGCAATGCCACGGCCCCGCTTCGCCGATGCAAACAATCGGCGAGCGCCCCACCCTCGCGTTCAGCACCGCGGTCAATGCAACGACGCCGCGCAACGCGATTCAGATGATGCTCGGCGGCATCGGCTGGCACGGCGAAGACACGATGAACTACATGCCGGCCTTCAGCGAAATCTATAGCGACCAGCAGATCGCCGATCTCGCGTCCTACATTCGCGCCGCGTATTCACAGCGCGGCCCCTGGAGCGACGTCGAAGCAACCGTGGCGAAAGTCAGAAAGGAGAACAACGCGCGATGATCACTCTCACCGTCAATGGCGTGCGGCACGCCCTCGATATCGACCCGTCGACGCCGCTGCTTTACGCGTTGCGCAACGATCTGCAGCTGCACGGCGCGAAGTTCGGCTGCGGCCTCGGACAATGCGGCGCGTGCACCGTGATCGTCGGCGGCGAAGCGGTCTTCTCGTGCCTCGTGCCCGTTTCGTCGATCGGCGCGCGGGCTGTGCGCACGGTGGAAAGCCTCGGCACAGCGGAGCATCCCGGTCCGCTGCAGAAGTCGTTCATCGAGCATCAGGCCGCGCAGTGCGGTTATTGCATCGCCGGCATGATCATGCGCGCGCAGGCGCTGCTCGACCGTAATCCACATCCGACAGAAAGCGAATTGCGCGAGCACATGGAGCCGAATCTTTGCCGTTGCGGCACGCATATGCGCATTCTCGCCGCGATCCGCGAGGTCGCGCATCTGCCGGCCGGCAACGGCGCATCCGCCACGACGCAACAACGCGCGGCGAGCAACGGAGGCACGCAATGAGCGTTCACGACGACATCGACGAAGGACGCCGCCGCTTCATGATGTCCGGCGCGCTGGTGGTGAGCTTCAGCCTGTTCCCCGGCGCGAAGGCGCTCGCGCAGGAAGTGATCGCGGACGAAGGCGCCGCCGTGCACATCGCGAAAGCCACCGAGACGCTCGCGGGCAGCCTGAAAACCAACCCTTATCTCGACGCGTGGATCAAGATCGATCCTGCCGGCAAGGTGACCGTTTACACCGGCAAGGTCGAACTCGGCACGGGCGTGCGCACCGCGCTGCTCCAGGTCGCGGCCGAGGAGCTGGACATGGCGCCGTCGCTGATCACGTTCCTGACCGCGGACACCGGCGCGTCACCGGACGAAGGACTCACGGCGGGCAGCCACACCATCGCCGACAGCGGCAGCGCATTGCTGAACGCGGCGGCGCAGGTCCGAGGGCTGCTCGTCGACGCGGCGGCTAAACACTTCGGCGTGAGCGGCAGCGTGTTGAGCGCGCATAACGCGGTCATCAAGGCGCCCGACGGAAGATCGATGACCTACGGCGAAGCCGTCGGCCTGGTCGACCTGCATCGCATGGCGACGCCCGTGTCGCCGCTGAAAGACCCGGCGACGTTCACCGTGATCGGCGCCTCATTGCCGCGATTGGACATACCGGGCAAGGTGACGGGCGGTCCGAGCTATGTGCAGGACATGTCCATGCCGGACATGCTGCATGCGCGCGTGGTGCTGCCGCCGGTTTACGGCGCGCAACTGCTGCGCACCAACACCCCCGATATCCTGAAGATGGCGGGCGTGATCAACGTGGTCCGCAACGGCAGCATGCTGGCTGTGGTCGCCAAGGGCGAATGGCAGGCGGTGCAGGCGCAGCGGGCACTCGCGGCGGGCAGCCAGTGGAGCGCGGGGCACGCGCTGCCCGATCCCGCCACCGTCCATCGCGATTTGAAGCAGATTTCCACTCAGCACATTGAGATCGCGAACACGCACAATGCGCCAGGCGCTCCGCTCAAAACGCTGAGCGCGACATACACCAGGCGCTACATGCTGCACGGCTCGATCGGACCATCCTGTTCGGTCGCGCAGTTCAAGGACGGCCACATGACCGTCTGGACGCACTCGCAAGGCGTCTATCCGCTGCGCGACGCGCTGGCCGAAATGCTCTCCCTGCCGAAAGAGAACGTGCGCTGCGTTCACGTCGAAGGCTCGGGTTGCTACGGCCACAACGGCGCGGACGACGTCGCCGCGCACGCCGCGTTGATCGCGCGTGAAATGGCGGGACGCCCGGTTCGCGTGCAATGGATGCGCGAACAGGAACATACGTGGGACCACTACACGCCCGCGATGGTCACTGAAGTAAAGGCCTCGCTCGACGCAGGCGGCGGCATCGTCGATTGGGATTACGCGCTGTGGAGCAGCTCGCACAACGAGCGGATCGTCAATGCCGGCCGGCTGATTCCCGCACAGATGCTGGAAAAGCCGTTCGTGCCCGCGCCGTCGGTGCCGATGGTGCAGCCCGAAGGCGGCGGCGACCGAAACGCGATTCCGCTGTACGCGTTTCCGAACTTGCACGTGATGAACAATTTCTCCCCGACCATGCCGCTGCACACCTCGGCAATGCGCTCGCTCGGCGCGCACATGAACGTGTTCACGATCGAGTCTTTCATGGACGAACTCAGCGCCGCCGCCGGCGCCGATCCCGTCGTGTTCCGCCTGAAGCATCTGCATGACCCGCGCGCACGCGACGTGATTCGCGTTGCCGCCGAAAAATTCGGTTGGCCGCGCGCGCCGCGCAAGGCCAATCACGGCGTCGGCTTCGCGTTCGGCAAGTACAAGAACCTGATGGCGTATGTGGCGATCGCCGTCGAGGTTTCCGTCGTGCGCGAGACCGGTCAGGTGATTCTCGAACACGCGGAAGTCGCGGTGGACTCCGGGCAAATCGTCAATCCCGATGGCATCCGCAATCAGATCGAGGGCGGCGTGATTCAGTCGGCGAGCTGGACGCTATATGAAGAATTGAAGTTCGACACGCAGAGAATCCGCAGCTTCGACTGGAGCAGTTATCCGATCCTGCGATTCTCCGCCGTGCCACGCAGTTTGAACGTGCATCTGATCAATCGTCCCGGCGCGCCGTTTCTCGGCGCGGCCGAGGCGTCGATGGGGCCGACCGCCGGCGCGCTCGGCAATGCGTTGTTCGATGCCACCGGCAAGCGCTTGCGCGACATGCCGCTGGGGGGTGACAGCCTGCGCCGCCGGATCGACGCATAGCGGCATGCGCGTTAAGAAGATTTAAGCAATCTGAAGTTCAATACAGGCCTCTCAGCCTTACGATTGAAACCTGCGATGTCGCGTCATGCATCGTCAAGAACAGAGGTCCATCAACGTCAAGACTGGAGAGAAAATTTGGCTAACCCATCCGGAATCCCATCGGCGAATCGCCGGCAACTGCTTGTTGCGGGTGCCGGCGCGGCCGTTGCCGCAATGGCGGCGCCGAGCGTCGCGATGGCCGCCGCGGCGGCCGGCGGCAACGCGCACGCGGGCAATGCATCCCACTCACAGCATGGAGAGCGTCATACGATGAACACGGTAACGACAAAAGACGGCACGCGAATCTTTTTCAAGGACTGGGGCACCGGCAAGCCGGTGGTCTTCTCGCACGGCTGGCCGCTCGACGCCGACGCGTGGGACGCGCAGATGCTGTTCCTCGTGCAGAAGGGCTATCGGGTCATCGCACACGACCGCCGCGGCCATGGCCGCTCCGATCAGCCGTCCCACGGCAACGACATGGACACCTACGCCGACGACCTGGCCGCGGTGATCAATGCGCTCGACCTGAAGGGCGCGACGCTCGTCGGTCACTCGACCGGCGGCGGTGAAGTCGCGCATTACATCGGCCGCCACGGCACCTCGCGGGTCGCCAGGGCCGTGCTGATCGGCGCCGTGCCGCCGATCATGGTCAAGACCGAAAGCAATCCGAACGGCCTGCCGATGTCCGTGTTCGACGGCATTCGCGCGAATGTGGCGGCGAACCGCTCGCAGTTCTACAAGGATCTCGCCGTGCCGTTCTACGGCTTCAACCGGCCCAACGCGAAAATTTCGCAAGGCACGATCGACGAGTTCTGGCGTGAAGGCATGCTCGGCTCGATCCTGGGCCAGTACGAATGCGTCAAGCAGTTCTCCGAGGTGGACTACACCGCGGACCTGAAGAAGATCGACGTACCCACGCTGATCCTTCACGGCGACGACGACCAGATCGTGCCGATCGACGACTCGGCGCGCCTGTCGGCGAAGCTGATGAAGAACGCCACGCTGAAGGTTTATCCGGGCGCGCCGCACGGCATGTGCACGACGCTGGCGGATAAGGTCAACGCCGATCTGCTGGAGTTTCTGCAGAGCTGATGCTGACCGTCGAGCGCTGATGTCCGGATGAATTGAAGCAACGCTCGCTCCGAATGCGCGGCGCGTGTTTCTGGCGAACTTGTCTCGCCAGAAACACGCATCCAGTCCACGCGACGCGGGCCGAAAATCTTTGGCCCCTCCACGACGCCTTCGTTGTCGCACGAAATAACGCGTCGGCCACTCTCCTATACCAAGCCCGATACCGTCATCCCATGGCGCGGAGAACCCGCTCTGCGCGGCGCACATCACAAGCAGTTGCCTCGACCGATACTCGCGGCTAGATCCGTGAATGCATTGATGATCTCGGCAAACCGTTCGTCGACTGGCGCGGCCTCATCGCCAATCGTATCCGGCAATATCTTCGCGCGTGGGTGCTGTCACTCGAAGCCGACACAAACGTTTTTTCTGCATATTCATATTACAGAGAATACTTAACTCGCAATTCGCCCGATTACGGTGCATTCAGCCATAATGGCGAATACTTACATTTCATTATTTTCAGGTAAATTACCCATGCAGTGGGACCGCTGCGCGACGAATCGAGGTGACGATCCATGTTCAACGATACACAGACATCCGCCGCCACGGCCGCACGCCCGAAGGACTCGCTCGGATGCCTGTCGAGCCGGCTATACCGGGACCTCGAGCTCGACACCGGCGAGTTCAAGTTCTATCGCAAGTGCACGCGCGACGACAACGCAAGCGCCGTTGCCATGCACGGCTCGGATCGCGGCTTCCTGATCGGCGTATCGCTGAAAACGGGGCATCGCCGGCGTATTTTTTCGGGCCACCGTTGGACCTCGCACGACTTCGAACGGGACAGCGTCTACATTCGCGACTTCGCGGACGACTACAAGGCCGACTTGCAAAGCGGATTCGATTTCGTGTTGATCGAACTGTCGCGCGCTTTCATGACGAACGCCTGCTACGAGCGAAACGGATCGAGCCTGCCGGGCCTTTCGTCGGTGGCCGGGCACAAGGACCCGGTGCTCGGCCATCTCGCCCAGGTACTGTCGCTCACGCTGGATCGGCAGAGCGAGGCCAGCCCGCTCTTTGTCGAACAGTTGGGCGTCACCATCGGAACCCATCTGCTCGATCAATACGGCAACGCGCCGCCGCAATCGGATAAGAAAAGCCGGCGCCTGTCGAGCTTGCAGGAAGCGCGCGCCAAGGACATGCTGCTCGCGAAGTCGCAAGGCAACGTCTCGATCGAAGAGATCGCAAGCGCGTGCAATCTGTCACGCAGCTACTTCATTCGCGCGTTTCGCGAAACCACGCATCGCACGCCACATCAATGGCTGCTCGAACGGCGTATCGATCGAGCCCGCGACCTGCTGAAGCATTCGGACTATTCCCTGTCGGAAATCGCCATGGTCTGCGGCTTCTCCGATCAGAGCCACTTCACGCGAATCTTCTCGCAACTGGTCGGCATGCCGCCCGGCATCTGGCGTCGGCAAGCCGGCAACTGAACAGCCTGCAACGCATGTCTTGATCCGGCGCCGGTCGAATGATCGAGCGCCGCCGTCGTTTCATGCCAATGGACTTTCATACAAAACATCGCACTAACCAACAAGACGCACGCGATTTGCCAAGGTACTTTCGACCACGTCGACGCTGGCCGTTCGAACGTGCGTCGCGCAGGAAATGCATACAAGGCGTTTGAAGCCACGGTCGGGCGGCACCGTTTCCCTATCACGCTCATTGTCCCGGAACATGAAAACGACATGATTGAATTAGGCCGCTTTCAAATCGATCTGGAGATGCGCACGTTGCAGCAAGACGGTGAACCGGTGCATCTCGGCTCCCGTGCGTTCGATATCCTCGCCGTGATCGCATCGGCTGGTGGGCGCCTCGTCACGAAAGACGAGTTGATGAACGCAGTCTGGCCCAACACCGTGGTCGAAGAGAACAACATTCAGGTGCATCTCTCCGCGCTACGGAAAATACTCGGCCAGGACCGCGATCTGATTCTCACCGTGCCCGGCCGGGGTTATCAGCTTGTGCGCCGGCCGAAAAAGTCAGCGTCTGAAGATTCCGTCACACCTGCGCCTGCCGTGCGCCCCTTGCCGCCGCCCAAGACGCACCTGGTGGGCCGCGACGCGGCGGTCAGACAAATCCGCGCGATGCTCGAGCACGCGCACGTGCTGACGCTGGTGGGCGCCGGCGGCATCGGCAAAACCAGTCTCGCGATCGAAGCGGCCCACCACGCCGCCGCGGACTTCGCCGGGGCCTGCTTTGTGGAACTCGCCGCGCTCACCACTCACGACGGCGTGCTCGCCGCCATCGCCGACGGCTGTGGACTGGCCGCGGCAGACGCGGCGCCCGGCGTCGCGCGGATCGCCGCGGCGCTCGCACAAGAACGCCGGCTGCTGGTGCTCGACAACGCCGAGCAGGTGGTGGGCCATGTGGCGGAAATCGTCGAAGCGTTGATTGCGAAAAGCGATTCGCTGCGCGTGCTCGTCACGAGCAGAGAGCCGCTGCGCATCATGCCCGAAGCGGTTTTTCGAGTGGACCCGCTCGATGTGCCGCGACCGCATTCCTGCGACGCGGAGATCCTGCGGCAACCGGCCGTGAATCTGTTTTTGTTGCGCGCCAACTCGTTGCAGCGGAAGGTGGGCGCCGACAGTGCGGAATTGCGGCTCGTCGGCGAGATATGCCGGCGGCTCGACGGCATTCCGCTCGCGCTCGAACTGGCCGCGGCTCGCGTCGTGGCGCTCGGCGTGGAAGGCGTGTATCAGCGGCTGGACGACCGCATGGCGATTCTCGCCGGCGGCTATCGGACCGCGCTGCCGCGCCATCAAACCTTGCGCGCGACCTTCGACTGGAGCTTCGCGCTGCTCGACGCCGGTGCGCAGTCGCTCTTCAGACGGATCGCGATATTCGGCGGCGTGTTCACTTTCGAGGCCACTTGCGCGGTCGTGTGCGACTCCACGTTGACGGTCGCGAGCGCGATCAACGGGATCAGCGATCTGCTCGCCAAATCGCTCGTGAATGTCGAATTCGACGGTCCGGTGGCGAGGTATCGTTTATCCGAATCGACGCGGGCATATGCGCTGGAAAAACTCCAGGCGGAAGGCGAGCGGCAGGAATTGGCTTCGCGTCATGCGCGTTATCTCGCCACCTGCTTGCAAGCGCGCCCGGAGCGGACGACACCCGGCGATGCCGGCAGCGCAGCGGTCCTCCAACATATGCTCGACGACGCGCGCAGCGCCTTCGATTGGGCGTTCTCGCCCGCGGGCGACGTGCGGCTCGGCGTCGAACTGGCGTCGAATCTGGCCGGCGCGCTGCTCGATGCCGGCATGATCGCGGAGTGCTGCACGCGTGCCGCGCAAGCGGTCGATGCGCTCGACAAGCTCCCTGCCGCAACCGTGGACTCCGTCAGCGAAATGCGCGTGCGCGCGGCGTTGGCCTGGGCATTGCCCTATGTTCGCGGAGCCGTTTCGAAGCCGGCCGAACTGTCCCGCGAGCAGGCCGCGAGGATGCGGGAACTGCGGGCCTCGATGGCGCTGGCCGCGCTGCTGCGCGACGAAGGCCGAACCGAGGCGGCCCTTGAACTGCTGGAGCGAATCGCGCTGTATTTCGAAGCGTCATCCGGCACCGCTGATGTTCATGCGTTGTTCGAGGCGATCAGGGCGCTGCGGTCACGGCCGGGCAAGCCGCTTCGGCGAGCGGTGTTCGACATGCCGCCGCGCGACGCGCGCTGGTTTAGCGGGTCCTGTGAGTGTATCGGCTAGATACGAGACAGTTCAAACGTTCCCGATATGCGTTTCGGAAATCGCGCGCACGTCGATGCGGCGCGGCAGGATCGCGTCCCGATTTGCGCTGTCGGCAACCTTCTGCAGCGCGGCGATATCCGCCTCGGTGACGAAGTGCTGTTTCAGCGACGCGCGTTGCGTGATCCGTTTTGCCGCATCGAGCGGCGAGCGCGTCAGCGTCGCGTAGATCTGCGCGTAGGCGTCGGGGTTCGCCAGCGCCCAGTCGCCCGCGCGCTGCAGCCGGAGCAGAACGTCCGCGATCGCCACGCGTTTGCGCGTATCCGCGAGCGCGGCGCCCGATGCGGTGATGAAACCGAGGCCGCTATTGATGCCGGTGCCGTCGCGCAAAATGCGCGCGCCGCGTTGCACGGCGATGCCGTAGTACGGATCGAACGTCGCCCATACTTCGATCGAGCCGGATGCGAACGCGGCAAATGCATCGACAGGCAAAATGAAACGCACGCTGACATCTTCTTTCGAGAGCCCCGCTTCGGCGAGCGCGCCGTACAACTGGAACTGCGAAATGCTGCCGCGCGCCGACGAGACGAACACTGTGCGCCCCTTCATATCCGCGACCGTGCGAATCGTCGAATCCGCCGCGACGAGAATGCCGAGTTGCGCGCCGGAGCCCACGCGCGTCGCGACGATCTTCAACGTTGGATCGCCGACCGCCGCCGCGAGCACCGGCAAGTCGCCCGCCGGAGCGAGATCGACGGCGCCCGCGCGTTGCGCTTCGAAGAGCGGCGCCGCGCCCTGGAAGTTGGCCCAGCGAAAGGCGTACGGCGCGCCGTCGAGCACCTTCGCCGCTTCGACCAGCGCGCGCGTG